>MNEO01000072.1 GCA_001917735.1 Chloroflexi bacterium 13_1_40CM_68_21 | reverse complement strand
CTGATCTCGGGCGCCACGGGCATCCCGAGGAGGACCGCGTCCACGGTCTGCGCGACGTCGTAGTAGAGCGCGACGCGCTGGTAGGCCTGGATCTCCACGAGAACCTGGAAGGTCGGCGGCGCCTTCCGTTCGAGGACGCTCTTCTGCGTCCCGCGGCGCCGCGCCTCCTCGTCGGAGAGCGTGACCGTCTGGATGCCGCCGACCAGGTCCGAGAGCGTCGGGTTCAGCATGAGGTTCTCGAGCGTGTTGCCGTGCGCCGTTGCGATGAGCTGCACGCCGCGCTCGGCGATGGTGCGCGCCGCCGCGGCCTCCTGCTCGGTGCCGATCTCGTCGATGACCACCACCTCGGGCATGTGGTTCTCGACCGCTTCGATCATCACGGCGTGCTGGAGCGACGGCGTCGCGACCTGCATGCGTCGCGCGCGGCCGATGCCGGGGTGCGGGATGTCGCCGTCGCCGGCGATCTCGTTCGAGGTGTCCACGATCACGACGCGCTTGCCCATCTCGTCGGCGAGGACGCGCGCGACCTCGCGCAGCAGCGTGGTCTTGCCGACCCCGGGCCGCCCGAGGAGCAGGATGCTGCGGCCCGCCTCGACGACGTCGCGGATGATCTCCATCGTCCCGTACACCGCGCGGCCGACGCGGAGCGTGAGGCCAACGACCTTTCCGGCGCGGTTGCGAAGCGCGCTGATGCGGTGGAGGGTCCGCTCGATCCCGGCGCGGTTGTCACCGCCGAACTGCCCGATATGGCTGATCACGTACGCCAGGTCTTCCGCGGAGACCTCGCGGCGCGCGAGCGTCTCCTCGCGCCCGGCGAACCGCGCCTCCGGTAGCCGCCCGAGGTCCATCACGATCTCGAGAAGACCCTCGAGCCCTTCGAGCGCGCGCACGCGCTGTCCGATGTCCGGGGGAAGGCCGCGAAGGAGGGCTTCGAGCTCGTCACTCTGTTGTACCGTCACGTCACCACCGTTGCCGCCGTGAACATTCGCACGGTTCCACGAGGATAGTTGACCACTTTTGGCCAACCGAGACGGGATCGGTAATGGTGCGGTCCCAATGGTCAATTTTCGGGATGCGGCCGCCACGGACGGTGCATAGCCTCGGCCGGCATGGGCGGTGTGAAGGGTGGGGCGGCGGCGAACGGTCTCTTCTCCACGCGAGAGGCGGAGATCGTGGAGCTCATCTCGCTCGGGTTCGAGGACAAGGAGATCGCCGTCCGGCTCGGGATCTCGCGGCGGACAGACGCCGGCCGGCTGTAGCTGTCGGTAAATCAGCCGACTTGTGCGCGCCGCGCGCGGGATGAGGATGCAGGCGGCGTTCGGAGGGGTGATGGCGGAGGCGCTCACGGCTCTTGCTCTCGGATCGGAGATCCTCGTCGGCGCGATCCTCGTCGCCGCGGGGATCCTGAAGATCCGCGCGGGCGAGCCGGCGGTCATCGCGGCGATCCGAGGCTATGAGCTGCTCCACGGCCACCCCGAGCGCTGGGTCGCGCGCGTTCTCCCGTGGATCGAGGTCGCTCTCGGGCTCGCGCTGATCGTTGGAGTGGCGAGGGGCCTCGCGGCGCTCGGCGCGGGGCTGCTGCTTTCCACCTTCCAGCTCGCCATGGCGTACTCGCTCTCGAGCGGGAGGAGCCACCCCTGCGGTTGCAGCGGCGGTCGGCGTCCGACGCTCGTCTCGTGGACCCTCGTTTCTCGGAACGTCGTCCTCGTCGGGGCGCTGGCTCTCGCCGAGCTCGTCCGGACCGGCCCGCCCAGCTTCTCCGCGAGCGGTGCGCTGGTCGCCGTGTGGAGCGCGGCCGCCTTCGCGACCGTTGCGCTGCGGATCCGCGCGCGAGCCCGCGCCGCGAATGCGCTCTCGAGCGCCGTCAGTACGAGCGGAGCATGACAAGGAGGGATAGCGATGGCTGATATCTCACGACGAAAGGTGCTCGCGATCATCGCGACCGGCGTAGGCGGTGTCGCGGCGAAGGCCGGCGGACTCATGCCCGAGATCGCGATGGCTCGGAACGCGGACGCCCCCGCGTCACAGGGCGTGACGCCCGAGGGAAACCTCGCAATCGCCGAGTTCGATCGGCCCGAGGTCGCCCGCCTCATCGGGGAGGCGCAGCGAAACGCGGATTCACGCGCGCTCTGGCAGCTCCTCCAAAAGGATGGCCTGCACCCGCAGCCGCAGCTTGCGTATGGAGCGCGCGCGTACTTGAGAAACGATCCCAAGCTTCGCGGCCACTTCCTGGCGCTGCCTTTCTCGAGCGGCGCGGGCCAGTCGGCGGCGCTCTACCAGGGTGTCGACGCATATGGCGCGCCCAAGCTGTTCGCGACGAGATGGAACGACGCGGACACCTCGACGGTGGATGTCTTCGACGTGAACGGAGGCCGCGCGAGCCGACGTTCACGGGTCAGGATCGGGACAAACGAGAGCGTGATCGAGCTCGTTGACGGCACGCGCCGGACCGTGCCGATGCCTGCCCGCCGGGGACCCGGCCTTGCGGCGCCGTCCGCGGACTGCGGTGTCAATGGCGTGTGGTGCGCCCTGGCGTGCGAGCTGACCGTCGGTCTGGCCTGCTGGGCGGAGTCCCTGGTCGTCTGCGCCGGCGTCGCGCCGTTCTGCCCCCCGTGCGGGGTGATCTGCGCGGTGGTCACGGTGATCATGTGCGCAGTCGTGACGACCGTGTCGTGCTACTACGTATGCCAGCCCTGCGCATAGGAGAATGCGTGAGTTGATCGATCCGATCTGGGCGGCGGCGTTCGTTGGACTCCTGTTCATCGCGGCGCGACTGCTGCAGCGCGCCGGCCGCGCGCCCGGGTGGCTAGCGCCGATCACGCCCGCGATCTCGCTCGGCTGGACGGTTGCCGCGGTCGCGGTCGCGATCGCTATCGTCGCGGCGCTCGACCTGAGCGGAAGTCTCGGCCCAGCCCTCCGTGCGCCGGAGACGCCGATCCTCGTCATCCTGGCGGTCCTCGTTCTCCAGGTGGCCACGCTTCTCTCGGTCGCGGTGATCGTTCGCCGGCAACGCCGGGCCCCGCGCTAGCCCGGCCGAAGCTCCATCACGAAGAGCGCGGGCCAGCCGAGCGACTGCGCGGCGCGCGGGAACCGTGCGACGAGCGCCTCGTCGACGGCGCGCTCCACGAGGGCGCGGATCTCGAGTCTCGCGTCGACCGCTCCCATCACGTAGTCGGAGAGCGTCGCCTGGTACGAGCGCGGGCGAACGTCGTTTCCGCTCTCATCGCGGAAGCTCGCGCTCCGCCCGCGGAGAAACATCGTCGGATGCATGGCGGTCACCACGACGAGCCCGTCGCCTCGAGCCACGCGCGCGAGCTCGCGAAAGAACGAGGCGAGCTCGGGGACCGGGACGTGCTCGAGCACCATCGCCGACAGAACGAGGTCGAAGGAGCGATCGGCGAAGGGCAGCGGACGCAGCACGTCGTGCGTGACGAACCGGATGTCGTCCGTGCCCGGCTTCGCGCGCGCCTTCGCGAGCATCTCGTCCGAGAAATCGACCGCCGTCACCCGTGCGCCCGCCGCCGCGAGGCGGATGGCGTGGCGCCCCGTCCCCGCGCCGACATCGAGCAGCTCGCGGCCGCGAACGTCTCCGAACGCGCGGTCGACCTCCGGCTCCTCGACCGCGAGCATCCAGTTGCCCATCGTGTCGTACGTCGCCGCCCACAGGTCGTAGCCCTCGCGGGTCGGCAGGACACGGTGCTCGCCGCTCACCGCACCACCGCCGGCGCGAAGGCGCGCTCCTCCACCCGTATCGCGAGCTCCTTGGTGAAGAGCATCGAGGTCGCGCTCTCGCGAAAGCCCTCCGCGAGCAGAGCGCGCGCGACGTGCTCCTCGTACGAGCGCACCGGCGAGGTGACCGGGCGGCCTGCCGGAAGTCGAAGCGCGGTCGCCCGCAGGAGGTCGCGCGCGAGGTCAACGTCGCCGTCGGCCGTGCGGATCTTGCAGACGTGCGGGTGGCGCTCCATGCCGGAGAAGCCGAGCGCGAAGGCGCGGAGCTTCGATTCCTCCCCCTCGATGAGCGCGCTCTCGCGCCGCATCGCGAGTGGGTTCCCGCCGACCAGGTGCGGCGGATCGTACGCGCCGCCGCGGCGGCCCACGTCGAAGTCGGAGAACGAGAGCTGCTCGGCGCGCTGGACGGCGTGGGGCGTGGTCATCGCGTAGAACCGGTAGAGATCGTGGGCGTCCCGCCCAGCGGCCTCGCGGGCCGTCATCTCGCGAGACGGATGCGTGGCCGACGTGCGCGCCGCGACGAACCAGGTCTCACGCGTGTACGAGTAAAAGCCCGCCTGAAAGAAGGTTTCGCGCGCGAGCGCCTCGTCAGGCACCGCCGCGAAGATCCGCTGCATGCCCGCGCGCGCGGCGGCGCCGCTGATGCCCGAGAGCAGGCGGAACGCGCTGTCCGCGCCCCCGGCCTCGGTGAGCGCGGCGAGGATGAGGACGACCCACTCCGGGCGTCGGCCGTCATAGACGAGCGCGGTCGAACGAAGCTGGCCGCGGTACTCCTCGAGGAACACCCGCAGCCGGCCCTGAAGGCCGACGAGCCCGGGAAGGAGCCGCAGCCAGCTCGCGACCGCGCCCGCCGCGAGCGGCGCGGGGAGCGCCGAGGCCATGATGCCGGCCGGGTCGTCGAGCGTGTCGGCGAGAAGCGCGGAGACCCGGCGCAGGTCGAGCGGCGTCGCCGCCCTCGCCGGCATCAGCTCTTACCGAGCGAGAGAAAGTACCGATGGAACCGCTCGTCATGGGTGAGCTCGGGATGGAAGCTCGTGGCAAGCAGCCGTCCCTGCCTCGCGGCGACGACCGCGTCGCCTGTTTTCGCGAGCACCTCGATCCCCGGACCGACGCGAGTGATGACCGGAGCGCGGATGAACACCGCGTGGAACGGATCGGGCCCGAGTACGGGGACCTCGAGGTCCGCTTCGAAGCTATCGACCTGACGGCCGAAGGCGTTGCGCTCGACGGTCATGTCCATGAGCGAGGCGAGCGGGTGCGGATGGCCGGGCACGTCCTTCGCCATGAAGATCGCCCCCGCGCACGTGCCCCACACCGGCATCCCCGCGGCGGCGCGATCGCGCAGCTTCTCGATGATCCCGTACTGCTGCGCGAGCTTTCCGATCGTCGTGCTCTCGCCGCCCGGGATGATGAGCGCGTCGATCTCGTCAAGCTGCTCCGGGCGGCGCACGTCGACCGCTTCCACACCGAGCCGATCGAGCGTGGCGAGGTGCTCCGCAAAGTCGCCTTGGAGACTCAGGACACCGGCGCGCGCGACTAAGGGAGGAGTGAAGTGACTACTGGCTAGCGAGGCGGAGTGTGGGAGCTTGCTCACACACGGAGACGAGTGACGACAGGAAGGCCGTAGGCCTTACCAACCGCGGGGTGCAAGTCGTTCTGCAGCGGGGATCGACTCGAGCGAAAGACCGCGCATCGCTTCGCCGAGTCCGCGCGAGACCTCGGCGACGAGCTTCGCGTCGCGGAAGTGCGTGGTCGCCTCGACGATCGCCTTCGCGCGCCTGGCCGGGTCGGCGGACTTGAAGATGCCCGAGCCGACGAAGTTCCCCTCCGCGCCGAGCTGCATCATGAGCGCGGCGTCCGCGGGTGTCGCGATGCCTCCCGCGCAGAACAGCACGACCGGCAGCTTCCCGTCCTCCGCGACCTGCTTGACGAGCTCGACCGGCACACGGAACTCCTCGGCCTTCGCCTCGAGCTTCGCCATGAGACCAAGATTGCCCAGGTCGCGGATCCCCTCGGTGATCGCGCGGATGTGACGGACCGCCTCGACGATGTTTCCTGTCCCCGCCTCGCCCTTGCTGCGGATCATCGCCGCGCCTTCGTTGATGCGACGCAGCGCCTCGCCCAGCTCGCGCGCACCGCAGACGAAGGGAACCTTGAAGGGGTGCTTCTCGACGTGGTACTTCTCGTCGGCCGGCGTCAGCACTTCGCTCTCGTCGATGTAGTCGACGCCGATGGCCTCGAGAACCTGCGCCTCGACGAAATGACCGATGCGACACTTCGCCATCACCGGGATCGTGACCGCGTCCATGATGCGGTGGATCATGTCGGGATCGCTCATGCGCGCGACGCCGCCCACCGCGCGGATGTCCGCGGGCACGCGCTCGAGTGCCATGACCGCCACAGCGCCGGCTTCCTCCGCGATCTTCGCGTGCTCGGCGGTGACGACATCCATGATCACCCCGCCCTTGAGCATCTGAGCGAGGCCGGTTTTGAGGGTCCAGGTGCCCTTCGAACCGTTCTTGTCGGGAGTGGACTGAGAGCCCATCGGAACGTCAATCGTACCGCGCAGACCCTAGAATCGGGAACATGGGCGTAGTCGACGCAAATGTCCTTGTGCTCAACCTGGACTTCCAACCGCTCAACGTGTGCAACGTCCGCCGGGCGGTGGTCCTCCTCGCCAAGGAGAAGGCGAGCGTGGTCGAGCAGAACGGTCATCTCATCACCAGCGAGCGGCTGTCATTCCAGTCGCCATCGGTGATCCGTCTCGTCTACCACGTGAAGCGGCCGCGCCCGGTCGTGAAGATGACCCGCAAGGAAGTGCTCGCCCGTGACGATCACACCTGCCAGTACTGCGGTCGGCGCGGTCACGACCTCACGCTCGACCACGTGATTCCGCGTCATCGCGGCGGGCAGCACGTCTGGGAGAACGTCGTCGCGGCCTGCAAGGCGTGCAATCACCGAAAGGGCGGGCGCACGCTCGCTGAGGCGCGAATGACGCTGCTCCGGCTGCCGGTGCGTCCGCCGGCGACTCCGCAGTATCTCTACGCGTCGTACGTGCGCGCCGGCGAGCGCACCTGGTCCAAGTTCGTCGGCCTGGACGAGAGCGCCGCCGCGTCCTAGCACGCCGCTTGCTTCGTGGGGATAGGGGCAGAGGCCCCCGAGCTCGATGAAGATCCTCTTCACCAAGCGCGCGTACGCGCACGTCGGCGGATCCGAGAGCCTTGCCTACCAGTTCGCCACGCGTCTCGCCGCGCGGGGACATGACGTGCGCGTGATCTGCGCGCAAGCGTTCGACGACCGCCGCATTTTCACCGACCGGGGCGTCGAGGTGGTGCAGGTGAAGCCGCGGGGCGGCTTCCTCGGTCTCGCGGCCGACGCGACGACCCTCGTCGACCTCATGCGCACGGACGTCCTCGAGTGGTACGCGGAAGATCGCGATCTCATCCACAACATCGGGCGCGAGTACCTCGATAGCTCGCTCGAGGTCGCGGCATCGCTCGCGATCCCGATCGTGCTTACGCCGCTCGCCCACCCCGGCCAGTTCCACGGCGGCGACACGCCGAGCGACTTCGCGCGCTACCGCCGTGCGGACGCGCTCACGACGATGACCGACTGGGAGCGGGGCTGGTTCGCCGAGAACGGGGTCGACCCGGCGCGGATCGTCACCACGGGCATGGGCCCGAACGCGCTGCGCTCGCGCGACGGGCGCGCGTTCCGCGCGGCGCACGGCATCCCGATGGACGCGCCACTCGTTCTCTACATCGGCCGCAAGGAGCGCTACAAGGGCTACATCCATCTGCTCGATGCGGCCGAGCCCGTCTGGCGGCGTCACCCCGACGCCCGCTTCGTTTTCATCGGTATCCCCGGTTTTTACTCGAGCTTCTTCGACGAGTTCGCGCGCTACGCCGATGAGCGGATCGTCGACATCGAGCGCGCGAGCAGCACGGAGAAGTCCGCGGCGCTCGACGCCTGCGACGTATTCGCGATGCCATCGCTCCACGAAACTTTCGGCATCGGGTACCTCGAGGCCTGGCTGCACGAGCGGCCGGTCGTCGGCGGAGACATCCCACCGCTGCGCGAGGTCATCGCCGATGGGGTCGACGGCATCTGCGTGCGCCAGCGCGTCGACGACGTCGCGCGCGCGATCTTGCGGCTCCTCGACGATCCGACCCTGCGCCTCTCGATGGGCCGAGCCGGAGCGGCGAAGCTACGCGAGCGCTGGGATTGGGACCTCGTGATCGCGCACGTCGAGGACGCGTATGGACGAGCGCTCGCGAACGCGCACTCGGACGTCGGCGAGGCGCTCGCCTAGGCTCGCGAGGCCATGCGCGTCGTCATCGCGAAAAAGCTGCTCTCGAGCGTCGGCGGATCCGAGGCGCAGGCCCGCGCCCTGGCGCGAGCGCTGTATGAGCGCCATCACGAAGTGACCCTCGTCGGCCTCCGCCCGGCCTGGCGGCGTCCCGGCATTCCCGCCGAGGTCTACGCGGCGCCGTCCGGACCGGTCGAAGTGTCGGAGAACGGCGTTCGCTACCTCTTCATACCAGCGCGGTTCGGCTGGCTGGGTTCGGCGATCGATGGTCTCTTTCCGACCGACCTCGCCGACGAAGAGCAGCTCGGCCACGCCGTCGCCGGCGCCGATGTGGTGCACTCGATCGCGCGCGAATGGGCGGCCCCGCTCGAGCGCGCGGCACGCTCAGCCGGTGCGGCATTCGTCGAGACGCCGCTCGTCCATCCGGGCCAGCGTCTCTCGGGGCATAGTGCGGACGAGATCGCGCGCTACCGTCGCGACGACGGGATCATCGCGCTCACCGAGTGGGAGGCGGAGTGGTACCGCCTCCGTGGTGTCGAGCGCGTCCACGTCACCGGGATCGGACCGATCATCTCGTGGCTACCCGAGGTGCCGATGGATCCTGGGACCGTGCTCTTCGTCGGCCGCAAGGAGCGGTACAAGGGCTACCACGCGTTGCGTGAGGCGGCGAAGATCGTCTGGCGCTCGCGCCCCGAGGTGCGTTTCGTGGCGATCGGCCAGGATGCGTGGACCGCGCGATTCCTTCCCCGGTGGCACGACAAGCG
Source organism: Chloroflexi bacterium 13_1_40CM_68_21 (assembly GCA_001917735.1). The sequence continues at coordinate 1,427 of MNEO01000072.1, read as the reverse complement.
CTGGGTGGACCGGGGCGTCGTGAGCGAGGACGAGAAGGCCGAGGCGTATGCGCGGGCGACGATCTTCGCGATGCCTTCGGTGCACGAGACGTTCGGCCACGCGTATCTCGAGGCCTGGTACGCGTGGCGGCCGGTCATCGCCGGCGACATCCCGCCGCTCCGCGAGGTGGTGCGCGATCGCGTCGACGGGCTGGTGGTGGCGCAGGATCCCGACGCGATCGCGCGCGCCGTCCTCACTCTCCTGGGCGATCCGGTGCGCGCGCGGCGCATGGGCGAGTCCGGGCGGTTCCGGTTGCAGGAGCGCTGGACGTGGGAGCTCGTCGCGGAGCGCACCGAGCGCGCCTACACGGCAGCGCGAAAGCGACTCAGCGAGCCGCGCGAGGATCAGGCGCCGGGAAACTGAATTGCTCCGCTAGTAGCAAGCCTGTCGAGAGGTCCTTATTACAGGGTGGCTATGCGACGAGAGTAGCGGTGGGCTATCGGCGGTGAGTTCACAAATAACTTCGGTTCTAACGCGCGCGTTCAACATTCTGTGAGATGCATCGAACGCCTAATAGGTATCTCGCTCGCGATCCTCTTGGCAACGGCGTGCCGTCCCGTAGAGGACGGATCTGCCGTCGGGCACGCGGTTTCGAGCCCTCTGGTCTTGTCTTCGCCTGACGCAAGTCTTCCAGCCACTTCGGTTGTAACTCCATCGTCGATACCCTCAGTCGAGTCGAAGCCACTGACGCCATCGCCTGCCGTGCAGGCGACGCGGGCGCCCCAACCTACGACTCCTCAACCAACTCGGGCGCCTGTGCCAACAGCCGTGTCGTCGACTGCGCCTCCGGGCGCGACGCCGACTCTCCCGTCCATCTACGGGTTTCCAACCGTTCCTCCTGGCAGCACTGGATGTATTCCGACGTGGGTAGACCACACGACAGAGTGCAAGGCGAGCGGGCTTCCACCCGGAGCGACCGCAACGGTTACAGCGAACGGCGCGCCCGTCACCATCCCTGCCGGATACACAACGGTCCTAGCTGACGGTACCTACCAGCTCTATTGGGCCCAAAGGGAAGTGGGAACCGTCACCTTCGTCGTGACGGCAGGAGGCATCTCCCGGACCTTCCAACTGGTGGTCCGGCCATGTTGCGGGTAGCCCAACGACGGGCGGGCGGCCTCTCGAACGATGGGTCCGAACACCTAATCAGCACCGTGAACGGCTAGCCGAGAGCTTCCAGAATCCGGCGAGTCGCGGGGCGAAGGCTCGGCGCGAGTCGATAGAACGACCAGATGCCCTTCTTGGTCACTTCCACCAGCCCGGCATCGCGCAGCTTGGCCATGTGATGCGAGACCGTCGGCTGCGAGAGGTCGAACGTAGCGGTGAAGTCGCAGATGCAGACGGGCTCCTTGGCGTCGCGCAAGGCCAGCGTGATCTGAAGGCGCGT
>MNEO01000067.1 GCA_001917735.1 Chloroflexi bacterium 13_1_40CM_68_21 | reverse complement strand
GCCGGCGGTCCGCATGCCCTTCGCTACGGCGCGATGGTCAACCACGTCCTCGGGATCGAGATGGTCCTGCCGAATGGCGAGATCGCGCGCTTTGGCGGCGCCGTCGCGGATCTCCCGGGGTACGACTGCGTGCCGCTCATCGTAGGCAGCGAGGGCACGCTCGGGATCATCACGAAGGTCTGGCTTCGGCTGCTCCCCCTCCCGGAGGACGTTCGGACCTTCGTCGCCATTTTCCCGGATATCGACAGCGGGGCGCGAGCCGCCAGCGCGATCATCGCGACGGGCGTCGTCCCGGCCGCGATGGAGATGCTCGACAAGGTAACGATCGGGGCCCTGAACGCGGCGTTCGACGTCCATCTTCCGGCGGACGCCGGCTCGCTCCTGCTCGTGGAGATCGAAGGCCTCCGGGAAGAGACCGAGGACTGGGCGGCGTCGATCGGGCGGGTCCTGAAGAAGCACGGGGCAAGCGATGTGCGCTCGGCCGCGACGCAGGCCGAGCGCGAGCTCCTATGGAAGGCGCGCAAGCTGGGGTACGCGGCGCTCGCACGGATCAAACCGAACAACTACCTGCACGACGCGGTCGTGCCGCGCACCCGGATGCCGGAGGTCCTGCGTCAGGTCAACGCGATCGCCGAGCGCTACGGCTACGTGATCGCCAACATGTTCCACATCGGGGACGGGAACCTGCACCCGGTGCTCCTCTTCGATGCGCGCACCGAGCCGATCGATCGGGTGATGGAGGCGAGCGCCGAGATCCTCAAGGTCGCGATCGACGCGGGGGGCGCGCTCACCGGCGAGCACGGCGTCGGGCTCGAGAAGAATCACTTCATGCTCTGGGTCTTCTCGGCCGAGGACCTCGAGGCGATGCGCCGCGCGCGCGACGCCTTCGACCCGGACGGCACGATGAACCCCGGAAAGATCTTCCCCGGAGCGGACGCTTGCGCGGACATCCCGACCGAGCGCATCAAGCGGGGGCTCGCGGAGGGCATGTGGGTGTAGCCGTTGCCGCCCCAGGCCACACGATCGACGGGGCCGAGCCCCGCGACGTGACGCACGCTCAAGGCGAGAGCGACGTCGTCGAAGCCATCCGCGCGGCCAACGAGAGAGGTCAGGCGATCGTGATCGCCGGCGGCGGCACGCGACTCGCGGTCGGAGATCCGCCGGCTCGGTACGACGTCGCACTCGATCTCTCGAGCCTTCGGGGCATCGTCGAGTACGAGCCGGACGATCTCGTGGCGACGGTGCGCGCGGGGACGACGCTCGTCGAGCTCGCCGAGGCCCTCGCCCCGCGCAAGCAACGCTGGCCGGTCGAGGCCGGGATGCACGATCGTGCGACCGTCGGCGGCACCCTCGCGAGCGCGGCCGGCGGGCCCTCGCGCCTGCGCTACTTCCACCCGCGGGACTGGGTGATCGGCGGACGTGTCGTGCTCGGCGACGGGACCGCCGTCAGGTCGGGCGGGAAGGTCGTGAAGAACGTCACCGGCTACGACCTCACACGCCTCTGGAGCGGCACGTTCGGCACGCTGGCCGCGATCGTCGAGCTCACGTTGAAGCTCACCGCCGTTCCGGAGCGCACGGTGACGCTCGCCGCCGACCTGGACATCCCGACCGCGCTCGGGAAAGCCGCTGAGATCCACGCGACCGGGCTACCGATCGATGCGCTGGCGATCGTCGCCGGTGATGCGGCACAGGGTCTGGGCGCTCACGGCGACGCGTTGCTCCTCGTGCGGATCGCCGGGCCCGCGGCCGCGGTGCGCCGCTTGGGCCGCGCGCTCCGTGAGAGCGTGAGGTGCAGCGACATCGGCAACGAGGTCTGGGATCGGGTGGCCGCGCTTCCGCTCGAAGCGAAATGGACCGCGCGCGTCGCGTGGTCCCCCGGTGCGCTTCCCGCGCTCGAATTCGCCGGCTACAGCGCGGTCATCTATCCCGCGAACGGGGCCGCGTACCTGCTACACGCGATCGACCGAACGACGTTCCGCCGCGTCCGTGAATCGCTCGAGGCGCTGGACGGCTACGCGGTCCTCGAGCGCGCGACCCGCGAGTACAAGAAAGAGGCGGGCGGCGCCTGGGGCAGACCACGCGTGCCGCTGCCGATCGCCCGCGCGCTCAAGGAGCGCTTCGACCCGCGGGGCGTCCTCGCTCCGGGACGGATGCCGGCGTGACCTCGCTCCTGCTGGACACGGAGGGGCTCAATCGCTGCATCCACTGTGGCCTCTGCCTCGAAGCGTGCCCGACCTATCGCATCACACGGCTCGAGACAGAATCGCCGCGCGGGCGCCTGCATCTCATGAGCGCGATCGCGTCGTCACGCATCGATCCGCGAGAGAGTGACGCCGCGGTGCTGCACCTCGATCGCTGCCTCGCGTGCCGTGCCTGCGAAGCGGTGTGCCCGTCCGGCGTCCCCTACGGCGAGCTGATCGAAGAGGCGCGCGCGGATATCGCGCGAGCGCGCGGGACTCCGGCGCTCGGGCGGCTCGCGCTCTGGAGCGTCTCGCGGCCGCGCGTTCTCGCTGCGATCGCCGCGCTCCTCGCGCTGGCGGACCGCCTCGGGCTGCGAGCCCTCGCGCGACGCATCGTGCCGGCGCGCCTCCGGCGGCTCGACGCGCTCGCCCCTCCATCGGGTCGTCCGGCCTACCGGCCGGTCGCGGTCGAAGCGCCGCATGCCTCCGTCGCTCTGCTCCTCGGATGCGTCATGCGCGCGTCCTACGGCGACGTCCACACCGCGACCGCCCAGGTGCTCGCGCGGCTCGGGATCGCGATCGTCGACGTCCCCGGGCAGACCTGTTGCGGCGCGCTGCACGCGCACGCCGGTGACCACGCGGAAGCGATCCGCCTCGCGAAGCGCAACATCGCCGCCTTCGAGCGGTCCGGCGTCGAGACGATCCTCACCAACGCGGCCGGCTGCGGCGCGCATCTCAAGAGCTACGCCCACCTTCTCGAAGGCGATCCGGCATGGGTCGAGCGCGCCGCGGCGATCGCATCGCGCGTGCGGGACGTCACCGAGTACCTCGCGTCGACGGCCGACGGCACGACGTTCGGCGAGCTCGCGATGCGGGTCACCTACCAGGACCCCTGTCACCTCGCGCACGCGCAGGGAATCCGCGCCGAGCCGCGGGCTCTCCTGCGACGGGTGCGCGGTCTCGAGCTCGTCGAGATGGCCGACGCCGACGTGTGCTGCGGAAGCGCCGGGTTCTACAACCTCGCGCAGCCGGAGTACGCGGATCGCCTGCTCGAGGCGAAGATCGACGCGGTCCTCGCGACCGGCGCCGATGCCGTGGTCACCGCCAACCCGGGCTGCATGCTTCAGCTCGCGGCGGGGCTACGATCCCGCGGGAGCGCGATCCCGGTCCTGCACGTGGTGGAAGTGCTCGACCGCGCCGCGCGAAACGCGTGAGCCGGGGGCTCACGATCCTCCTCGCGACCGCGGCGGCGATCGTCGCGGTCCTGGCGCTGCTCCTCATCCCCGTCTCGATCGTGCTGGGGCATGTCGCAAACGTGATCGGCGAGGTGATCGTTCTCGTCGCGTGCGTCGCCTATGTCGCGCGCGTCATGCGAGCGGACCGCCGGCGGAGGCGCGAGGCGGAGGCCTCCCTCCCGCCGGAGCGGCGGCCGGTCCGCCGGGTCCCGCGGCGCCCGATCACGTTCCAGCTGCGCGAGACCCTTCTCGCCTTCGCCATATGGGTCGCGATCGTCGGGGCGTTCAACGCGCTCGTCATGGGCCTCGGGCCGCTCGCGAACGCCGGCATCGCGGTCTTCGCCGCGTTCATGCTCGCCACACTGACCGTGACCGGCAGGCACATGATGTTCCGGCTGACCGCCGAAGAGAACGACGAGCGGGGGGCTACGCCCCCCGACCCCCAGGTCCGCTAACCTCCGGCGCGGTGGATATCGGCGTTCAGATCGAGCCGCAGTTCGGCTTCACATTCGCGGACATCCTCGCCATCGCGGAGGACGCGGAGGACGCGGGCTTCACACGCCTCTGGGTCTCCGACCATCTCTTCCTCGCCAAGGACGCGGTGAATGTCGACTGTCTCGAGGCCTGGACGCTGCTCGCGGCGCTCGCGGTGCGGACCGACCGCATTCGCATCGGACCGATGGTCACCTCGCAGTCGTACCGGAATCCCGCACTCCTCGCGAAGATCGCTGCCGGCGTCGACGTGATGAGTCGCGGCCGCCTCGACTTCGGGATTGGCGCCGGCTGGAAGGAGATCGAGTACCGCGCTTACGGGTACGAGTTCCCGGACGCGCCCACGCGGGCGACGCAGATGATCGAGGCGCTCGAGATCTGCACGCGCATGTGGCGCGAAGAGCGTGCCACGTATCACGGCAAGTACTACCGCATCGACGACGCGCTCTGCTCGCCCAAGCCGGTGCAGCGGCCGCTGCCGATCTGGATCGGCGGCTCCAAGCCACGCGTGATGCGTGCCGCGGCGAAGTACGGCGATGCGTTCAACATCACGGTGAGCGCCTCCGCGCCGGCCGATCTGCCCGATCGCCTCCGTGAGCTTGACGACGCGTGTCGCTCGGTGAACCGCGACCCCAAGACCCTCTTGCGCAGCGCGTTCCTCATCGCGTGCGTCGCGACCACGCAGGAGCGATCGGACGCGTTGCTCGACCAGCTCGCCGCTCGCGCGAAGACCGACCGCGCCGGGTTCCTCGCCTCCCGCCCGGGGCTCATCCACGGCACGCCCGAGGTGGCGCTCGAGAGGCTGCGCGTGTGCGCGTCGCTGGGTATCGGCCACGTGAACGTGATGTTCCAGCCCTACGGGACCGAGCGCGAGCAGATCGCCGCGCTAGGCGAGGCCGCCGCGGACCTCGCCCGCAGCGCGGCGGCGGTCTGAGGGCGACCGCGTTGAAGCCTGGGCGCCGGGACGATCTCACCGATCTGCGCCGCCAGACGGTCATCTGGATCGCGGTCGTGGTCTGGCTTGGGTCGGGCTACCTCGTGACGATCCCGCCAGCGGGTCCCTACTCCGATGCGGTGCTGTCCATCTTCACGGCACTCCTCGCGCTGGTCGTCCCGCTCGTTTCGCTCGTCATCGTCTTCGCCTGGGTCTTCGCCCTACGTGCCCGCGGCCGCGCTTAGGTCGCCCCCTCGCTACTCGCGGGGGCGCTTCAAGTGGTGATCGGTCTCGCGCTGGTAGGCGGACGCGAGCGCGACCAGGAGCGGCTCGCTGAACGGCGGGCCGACGAGCTGCAGCCCGACCGGAAGCCCGTCCGTCCCAAAGCCGCAGGGGAAGAAGATCGCGGGAAGACCGGCGAGGTTTCCAGCTGGGATGAGCCCGATGTTGCCGGGACGCTTGTTCGGCGGTGGCCCGGCGCTCGCGGTTGTGGGCGGACTATCGAGAGGCTGCGTGATCGGGGTCGCGGTGATCGCGCGCCCGACGGAGAGGATGACGTCGACGTCCCCGAAGATCGCGCCGAACGCGTCCTGAAGCCGGCTTCGAAGACGCATGGCGTGCAGGTAGTCGCGCGCTTTGATCTCGAGCGCGGCACGGAGACCCGCTTTTTGACGGGCATCGACGAGCTGCTCGAACCGCGGACCCTCGATGAGCTCCGCGAAGATCTCCGCTCCCTCGGCGCCGTAGACCGTCTGCACCATCGGGCCGAACGGCATGACCGGTAGCGTCGCGCGCGCGAAACGCGGCACCACTTTCTTGAACTCCGCGATGCCTTTCTCGAGCGCCTGCTTCGCCTCCGGCGACGGGTGGTCCGCGATGTCCTCCTCGGCGAAGCCGACGCGGGCACGCTTCACGGCGGACGACGCGGCGCGTGGCGTGAGTGGCTGAAAGCGCTTTCCGCTCGTGGTGGGATCGGCGGCGTCGCCACCGGCGATCGCCGTGAGGACCGTCGCGCAGTCGTCCGCGGTCCGCGCCATCGGGCCGAGCTTGTCGAGCGTCCAGGAGAGCGCCATCGCGCCCTTGCGCGAGACGAGACCGTAGGTCGGGCGCAGGCCGGTGATCCCGCAGTAGGCCGACGGTGTGCCGATCGAGCCTGACGTCTCCGACCCGATCGCGAAGGGCACCAGGCCCGCGCCTACCGCGGATGCGGACCCGCTGGACGATCCGCCGGACCAGCGATCTCTGTTCCAGGGGTTGCGTCCCGGACCCTGAAGCGAGGCGCTCGGGTAACGGTAGCCGCCGCCGCCTGCGAGCTCGACCATCGCGAGCTTGGCCGCGAGGACGGCCCCAGTCCGCTTCAGCTTCGCGATCACGGTCGCGTCCTCGCCGATGATCTGATCGCGATAGGGCGGCGCGCCCCAGGTGGTCGGCGCCCCGCGCGCGGCGAGCAGATCCTTGGCGCCGTACGGAATCCCGGTCAATGCTCCGCCGTCCTTGCGCGCGAGGACGCCATCCGCGCGCTTCGCTTCATCGAGCGCCCGCTCGGGTGTGAGCGCCGCGACCGCGTTGTACTTCGGTCCGAGCTTGGCGATGAGATCCAGCGATGCCCGCGCGAGCTCGACGGCCGAGATTCGTCGCTTGCGGAGGGCCGAGGCGAGCTCAGCCGCGGTGCAGAAGCGAACTTCGCTCGCGCTCAATCGGCTTCGAAGACCGTCGGGGGCTCGGTCTCGATCGGAACGCGCTGCGCGCGAAGTTCCGTCGCGGCCTTCTGCACGTTCTCGCGCGCTTCGTCGGCGAGACGTGCGGGATCGTCGATGTTCCGCTCTTCCTCCGCCACCGAAGTGACGACAATAGCGTGCTAGGCTCGGCCGAGGAGCTGAAAGCGTTGCAGTACCGACGTCAGAGCCTCGTCGAGCAGCCGTTATCGCCGCGCGACTACGACGTTCCCGTCGGTTGGTGGGGCTGGAACTGGGAACCACCCATCCCGATGTCGATCACCGAGTTACTTGAAGCGCGCAACATGGACGCGCGGACCGCCGCGCTCTGCGGCATCGTGCTCGAGACGCACGGATCCCTCCTCATCGCCGCGGAGCAGCCTCACTCCGGCAAGACGACGACGCTGACCGCGCTGCTCGACTTCCTGCCGAACCGCGTCCGACGCGTCTTCTTGCGCGGCTGGGTCGAGACCTTCGACTACCTCGATCAGACCAAGCCCCAGGAGACGATCCTATTGGGCAACGAGCTCTCCTCACATCTGCCGGTCTACCTCTGGGGACCGAAGGCGGTGCGGGTCTTCGAGACCTTACGGAAGGGCTACGCGCTCGGCTCGACCTTGCACGCGGACAGCGCGACCGAAGCGGTCGACCAGCTCACCGGGGAGCTCGGCGTCTCAAAGAGCGATCTCGCGTGTGTGGACATGCTGATGGTGATGCGGGTGTATGGGACAGCGCGCGGGCAGTATGCCCGGCGTATGGTGTCGCTCCACCGCTTGCTCCCAGGCGACGGCGCGGCCCTGCGAATGATCTCCCTGGTGGAGCACGACGAGCGGCGCGACGACCACACACATGTCGACGACGCGGAGCTCGAGCTTCTGGAAGCGCGATGCGGTCAGGGCGCCGCGAGTGAGCTCGACCGGCGCACGGTGTTTCTCGAGGACCTTGTGCGGCACCGGCGCCGCGCGATCCCCGACGTGCGCGCGGCCCTCGCCGAGTACCGTGGAGAGCGAGCCCGAGTTGACATGCGAGGAGATCCGACCGGATGACGCAAGCCACGACAATCGAAGCGCTCCGCGAGACGAGCTACCGGCCGAAGAGCGTGAAGCAGGAGCTGCGCGGAAACCTCATCTCCGCTCTGGCCGCGAAGCGCCCGATCTTCGAAGGGATTGTCGGCTATGAGGTGACGGTGATCCCGCAGATCGAGAACGCCATACTCTCAGGGCAGGACATCATCCTCCTCGGGGAGCGCGGGCAGGCGAAGACGCGCATCGCGCGAAAGCTCATCGAGCTCCTCGACGACGCGGTCCCCGCCATCGCGGGGTGCGAGATCAACGACGATCCGTTCGCGCCGATCTGCGCGGCGTGCAAGTACCGGATCGCCAACGACGGCGATTCCGTCGAGCTCGTGTGGCTCACGCCGGACCAGCGCTACAGCGAAAAGCTCGCGACCCCGGACATCTCCATCGCCGATCTCATCGGCGAGGTCGACCCCATCAAGGTGGCCGAGGGCCGCTACCTCTCCGACGAGCTGACCATCCACTACGGTCTCGTGCCGCGGACGCACCGTGGCATCTTCACGCTGAACGAGCTCCCGGACCTTGCGGAGCGGGTGCAGGTTGGACTGCTGAACGTCATGGAGGAGCGTGACGTTCAAATCCGCGGATACAAGGTGCGGCTTCCGCTCGATCTCTTTGTTGTCGCGTCCGCGAACCCTGAGGACTACACCAACCGCGGCCGGATCATCACGCCGCTCAAGGACCGCTTCGGCTCGCAGATCCGCACGCACTACCCCCGCGAGATCGCGACCGAGGTCGCGATCACCGAGCAGGAGCGGCAGACGTTTATCGACGAGGGCATCACGACCGTGGTGCCGGGATATACGAAGGAGGTCCTCGCCGAGATCTCGCAGCTCGCGCGCCGCTCGTCCGACATCTCGCAGCGCTCTGGCGTCTCGGTACGGGTCACTGTCGCGAACTACGAGAACCTCGTCTCCGCGGCGCTCAAGCGCGCGCTACGCACGGGCGAGACGAGCGTCGTCCCGCGTATCAGCGATCTCCCCGCGGTCGTCGCGTCGACCGCCGGGAAGATCGAGCTCGAGTCGGTCGGCGAGATCTCGGAGGAGCGCGTTATCGATCGCCTCGTGCAGCGTGCGGTGCTGAACGTCTTCAACCGGACGTTCTCGCTCGTCGAGTTCGACTCGCTTCTCGCGGCGTTCCAACGGGGCGCGACGATGCACGTCTCCCCCACCCTCCCGAGCCAGGAGTACGTGAAGCAGGCGCTGCAGATCCCCGGGATGAAGGGCGCGGTCGCCAAGCTGGGCGCGACCGGCAACCCCGCGGCGATCGCCGCCGCGGTGGAGTTCGTCCTCGAGGGTCTGCATCTCAACCGCAAGCTCAACAAGGAGCGCGGCGAGACGCGCTCCACCTTCAGGGCGTGAACGAGCCCGGCGCTCACGAGCCGACCGGCAATGAGCCTCCGGGTCTGGCGCGACCGTTCGCGGATGTTCGGTACTCGCGCTGGGACGGCACGCAGCGCCTGGACGCGCTGGAGGCGGACGAGCTCCTCGGGGCGATGGCCGACGAGCTGTTGTCGGGCGGTGATCTCGAGGACGCCATGGCGCGGCTCGCGCGGTGGGGCATCCCCGGTCGGATGGAGGGCCTGAAGGACTTCCTCGAACGCCTCCGGATGGCCAAACAGCGGCGCGCACAAAGGCACGATCTCTCGAAGACATTCGACCAGCTCAAAGAGAAGCTCGAGGAAGTCAAACGCCTGGAGCGCGAGGGCCTCGACCGGCGACGGAACGCGCCTGCGCCGAACGAGCAGCTCAAGGCCGCGATGGAGAAGCTCGCCGCAGAGCGCATGGCGCAGCTCGACCGGCTACCCGAGGACTTCGGTCGTGCGGTGCGCGCGCTCAAGGATTACGAGTTCGTCGAGCCCAAGGCCGCCCAGAAGTACCAGGAGCTCCTGAAGGAGCTGCAGCAGCAGGTCCTGGGTTCGTACTTCAAGAACATGCGCGACTCGCTCACGAACCTCACCCCCGAGCAGCTCGAGCGGACGCGGCAGATGATCCGCGACCTCAACCGCGCCCTAAAGGAGCGCATGGAGGGCGGTGAGCCCGACTTCGAGGCGTTCCAGCGGCAATACCCCGAGCTAGCGGGCGCGGCGAAGGACTGGGACGATCTGCTACGCCAGCTCGCGCAGGGCATGGCGGCGATGCGATCGCTGTGGCAGTCGATGTCGGCCGACATGCGCTCGCAGCTCGAGGAGCTCCTCGGGGCCGCATTCAACGATCCCGGTCTGCAGGAAGCGATGAACGAGCTTGCCGAGACGCTCGGGCAGCTGATGCCGATGGAGGGCTACGACCACGCGATGTCCGGCGATGAGCCGCTCACGCTCGCCGAGGCCCTCGGCCTCATGGATGAGATGAACCAGCTGTCGGACATGGAGGACGTCGTTAGGAGCGCGCGCAACTCCGACGATCTCTCGGCCCTCGACCGCGACCAGGTCGAGCAGCTCGCCGGACCCTCCGCGAAGCAGGCACTGGACGAGCTGCGCCGCATGACCCAGCTGCTCGAAGAAGCGGGCCTCATCCGAAAAGACGGCGACCGCTACGAGCTCACGCCGCGCGGCATCCGCAAGATCGGCCAGCGCTCGCTCGAGGAGATCTTCGCCACCCTCAAGAAGGACGCCTTTGGCGGCCACCGCGCGAAGTCCCGGGGTCGCGGTGGCGACCCGACCGACGAGCTCAAGACCTACGAGTTCGGCGATCCATTCCTGCTCGACCTTCCGGGTACCGTCCGCAACGCGGTGATGCGCCAGGCGGGGGGCTCTGCCCCCCGGCCCCCGCGCGTGCCTGTCAAGCTGGCGGCGGACGACTTCGACGTCTACCGCACGGAGCTGGTCACCCAATCGGCAACCGCGATCCTCGTCGACGTGAGCCGCTCGATGCTGTTCCGCGGATGCTTCCTCGCCGCGAAGAAAGTCACGCTCGCGCTCGACTCGCTGATCCGCTCGACCTTCCCGAAGGACGACCTCTACATCGTGGGGTTCTCGGCGTACGCGGCGGAGCTCAAGCCGGCGGACCTGCCGCGCCTCACCTGGAACGAGTACGTGTACGGCACGAACATGCAGCACGCGTTCGAGACCGCGCGAACGCTGCTCTCGCGCTCACGCGGGAAGAACAAGCAGGTCATCCTGATCACCGACGGCGAGCCGACCGCGCACTTCGAGCAGGGCAACCCGATCCCGCGCTTCTCCTATCCACCGACGCGGCGGACGTTCGAGGAGACGCTGCGCGAGGTCGTGCGCTGCACCCGCGAGGGGATCACGATCAATACGTTCATGCTCGCGCGCGGCCACTATCTAGTCGACTTCGTGAACCAGATGTCGAAGATCAACACGGGTCGGGCGTTCTATGTCGAGCCCGAGCACCTCGGTGAGTACGTGCTCGTCGACTACGTGACGCACAAGAGGCGGCGCGTCGCCTAGACACGGTCAAGCGAACGCGAGCCCGAGGAGAAGAACGCCACCGCGAAGCACACCGCCGCCCCGACGAGCGGCCAGTAGGCTAGCCCGAGCGTCGCGCCGACGAAGCCGAAGCCCGCGCCGACGCGCTCCAGGCTCGGCGTCGAGAGCCCGAACAGGTTGCCCGTTTGGAAC
>MNEO01000069.1 GCA_001917735.1 Chloroflexi bacterium 13_1_40CM_68_21 | reverse complement strand
GCCTCCGAACGTCGAGCCGTGCGTCCCGGTGCGCCAGCGGTCCATGCGCTCGCGCGTCGACACGACGGCGCCGAGCGGCAGCCCACCACCGAGGGCCTTGGCGAGCGTCATCACGTCCGGCGTCACGCCGACCTTTTGCGCGGCGAACCAGGCGCCGGTGCGGCCCATTCCGGTTTGGACTTCGTCGAATACGAGCAACGCTCCGATCTTGGTCGCCAGCTCGCGGAGGTCGCGTAGGAATGACGCCGGGGCGGCGACGTAGCCACCCTCGCCGAGGACCGGTTCGACGAAGATCGCCGCGACGTGCTCCGGAGGCACTTCATGCTCGAGCATCGCCTCGAGCTCGGCGAAGCAGTGTGCCGCGCACGCCTCGGCGTTGTGCGGATCCGGCAGCGCGCACGCCAGCGCATAGGGGTACGGCGCGACGTACACCTCGGGCAGCAGCGCGCCGTAGCCGCGCCGGTACTGCGCCTTCGACGTGGTGAGCGTCGCGGCTCCGACTGTGCGCCCGTGGAAGCCGCCGCGGAACGTGATGATCGCCTCGCGACCGGTGGTCTGACGCGCCAGCTTGATCGCGCCCTCCACGGCTTCGGCGCCGCTGTTTCCGAAGAACGTGGTATCGAGTCGCGATGGCGTGACCGTCGCGAGCATCTCCGCGAGGGCGACGTTCGACTCGTACTTTGCGACCCCGGTCGAGATGTGCATCAGCTTCGACGCCTGCTCGGTCACCGCTTTCACCACGCGCGGGTGCGCATGGCCGACGACCGTGACCGCGATGCCGCACGTGAGATCGAGGACCCGGCGGCCATCGGTCGTGATAAGCCAGCTTCCCTCGCCGCGATCGATCGGGAGCCAGGTGTAGTGCCCGAGAACCGATGGCAGGACCTTGCGGGCTCGGGCTTCGAGGTCAGCCATCGAGACAACTCTATCGGCACCGGCCCGGCTGCCTCGCCGACTCAACCCGGTCGGCGCTCGTCAGCCTCCGAAGTGACGAGGATCTGCAGCGTCGCGCGGTCCTCGCCGATGACACGCACGCGATACCCCGGCACGCCCGCGCGCAGCGCCGTTGCGAGGCGCTCCGTTCCCTGGTAACTCACGCGGACCTTCAGGACGCCGTGTCGGTAGTACTCGGTCCGCAGCTGCCCCACCCCGCGGACCTTGCGGAGCGCGAGCTCGAAGCGGTGCCAGTCATCGGGCGTGGGCAGCGGAGTGACCACGAGATCCGTCTCCCCGGGTCCGGGCGCCGTACGCGGCGACGGGATCGCCGGCTGAGGGGCCGAGGTCTCTTCGATCATCGCCCGCTGGATCATCGCGCTCTGTTCGCGATCCTCGCGGGTCGGGATGAGGCGCGGCTTGGGCGCCGAGGGTATGGGCGCGTCATGGCGGGTCGCGGGAGGCTCGGCGGGTGGAGGCGGTGGAGCGGGTTTCGCGGGCTGCTCCCCCGTCGGGCGCGCACCGATGCGCGAGGCGAGATCGACGACATCATCGGGTTTCTTCTTCCACTTATCGTCCTTTTTCTCGGCCTTCTTGTCCTTGTCGTCCTTCGCCATCTCTACCCTCGCAGCCGCAGCAAGTACCAGGCGAGGGCCACCGCTACGGCGATCACAACGAGCCCCACAAGGACGACCGCGAGAAGCCGGCTTCCGCGGGACCCCTGGCCGCGGCGGGCCCAGGGCCGCCTTCCCCCGAGCACACGATCGATGGCGACTCGGAGCTCATTCGCGGTCGCGTCCTTCCGCAGCCAGCCTCGGCCGTCCGCGAAGCGGGGCCCCAGGCGTTTCCCGTCGGCAGCGTTGCCCGACAATACGATCGCCGGCATCGCGAGCTCCTCCGTGCGGCCGCTCGGCACAAGCACACCGTCGACGAGCGCGAGGTCCGGCGTCCAGCCGTCGAGCCCGGCGACGGCTTGTTCGATCGACTGCGCACGCCGCACCTCGAAGCGATCTTCGATGCGGAGCAGCGTTTCGAGCGCCGCGCCGATGCTGGGGTGTCCAACGACGAGCAGCACCTTCGGCCGCGTGATGCGCGAATTCTGCCTTTCCTTGGGGCCGTCGTATACGCTTTGCCACACACGCGGGGAGTTGGGAAGAGACCAAGCGACCGGAGGGGTGACCGCGTGTCCGACGATTCGCAGCATCTAGGCGCTCCCGGCGACATCATCGGCGCGCTCTCCGATCGCGTTAGCGAGCTCACCAAGCGTGTCGGTTCGCTGGAATCGGACCTCGACTCTGCACGTAAACGGGTCGCCGTCTACGAAGAGTTTGACGCGACCGTCAAGGAGGCTCTCGCCGGCGCGCTTCGCGCGGCGCATCAGATCCGCGCTCGCGCCGAGGCAGCGTCGCAGCAGATCCTCGAGCAGGCGCGCGAAGAGCGGAAGCTTCTCTTAAAGGAGATCGACCGGCTCCGCGAGGAGCGCGACGGTCTCGTCGACGAGATCGCCTCTACCCGCCGCAGCGGTTTCTCGGCGCTCCGCGGGCCTCGCCGCGACGCCGCACAGGTCTCCGAGAAGACGCCGGAGGAGAACGCGGCCGAGGCGCGAACGATGGCGTCCGAAGCGCTCCGGGGCGTATTCACCGAGCTCCTCGACGACATCCGTAAGCAGGCGAGCGCCGCGGCGGACGCCGCGCGCGATGCCAGTGCCGCCGCGGATCAGGCGCGAGCGGCGGAAGAGAAAGCTCGCGCGGCCGAAGAGCAGACCAGATCCGCTCAGGAGCAGGCTCGCGCGGCTCACGATCAGGCGCGCGTCGCGCGGGACGAAGCGCGCGCCGCGCAGGCCGAGACGCTCCGCGCCGCGGAAGCGCAGCGCGTCGCGGAGGCCGAACGTGCGGTGGAAGCGGCACGCGCCGCGGAACAGGCACAGCGCGCGACCGAGGAGGCCTCGCGCGCCGCGGAAGAGACGCGACGACTCGCGGACGCTCACCGCGAAGCGCAGCGGATCGCCGATGAGCAGCGCGCGGTGGACGCGGAACGCGCGGCCGAGACGACGCGCGCCGCACAGGAGGCCCTGCGCGCGGCGCAAGAGGCCGCCCGCGCGTCGGAGGCGCAGCGGGCCGCTGACGCCGAGCGCTTCTCGGCCGACGCGGAGCGCGCGGCGATCGCGGCGCGCGCCGCCGAGGAGGCGCGCCGTGCGGCCGAAGAGGCTCGCGCGGCGGAAGATGCCCGCCGCGAGCAGGAGCGACGCGCCGAAGACGCTCGTCGCGCCGAGGAAACGCGGCGCGCGGACGAGGCGCGTCGACAGGCCGAGGAGGCTCTGCGCGTAGAGGAATGGCGGCGCGCCGCCGAGGCCCAGCGGATCGCCGAGGCGGCCCGCGTGGCGGAGGCCGCCGCCCGGGCGGCGCAGGCCGGGCCTGGTATCGAGGAGGAAGAGGTCTTCGGAGCCCCTCCGGAGGGTCAGACGAGCCCCGAACTGAGCGTGGTGCAGCGCGAAGAGGTCGCACAGGTGGCGGAAGTGGAGCAACTCACTCCCGAGAGGGAGGAGCCGGCGGCTCCGACCAGCAACATTGTGCTGATGCTTTCGCCCGTCCCGTCGTTTGCTCGGCTCGTGGAGATCGAGCGCCGCATTCAGTCGCTGGCGCAGGTCCGTACGCTCTACGTGCGTGACTTCAGGGGAGGCGTCGCGACGCTCGCGCTCGGACTGCGCGTTCCCATGTCCGTAGACGAGCTCTGGTCAGCGGTCGCCACGCTCGAGCAGCCGCGCTTCGCGAAGCAGCGCAGCGCCGGCACAACCTTGGAGCTCCGTATCGAGGGCGAGGCCGGCGCCGGCGTCGCGTAAGTAGGCCCGCGTGACTCTTCGCCTGGACGCCGACTTCTGGTCAGCGCGGATGTCCTATCTCGCAAAGCTCGCGCGCGCTGACGCGATCGCGGTCGTTCTGCAGATGAGAGGCGACGGCTACGTCACGTACGTCGCCCATAACCTTCCGATCGACACCAAGTGGAGCGACGGCCTTGCCGCGGTGATGCTGGCGAAGGCGATGACCGAGCGCGTGACCGATCAAGCGACGAGCGGCGTCACGCTCGCGCTCGCCGACGGGCGGCTCGCGGACACGCTTGCGGTGTCGCCGGTGGTCTGGAAGGACCAGCTCGTCGGCGGCCTTGCGGCGATGCTCGTGGGCCGCGTCTTCTCACCGGAGGATGTCGCGGGACTCGGCCGCGTGGCCGAGCTCGTCGGCCTCGAACTGGCCGAGGCGAACGCGCTCTGGCGCGCGCAGCGGCAGCAGCACGACGCCGAGGCGAAGCTCAAAGCGTCGCGCGATCTGCAGGCGATCATCCGTCGCGAGCGCGACCCCGATCAGCTTCTGGAGCGCGCGACCGCGCAGCTCGCCGAAGTCTTCGGCGCCGACGGCGTTTCGATCATGCTCGCCAACGCGCAGGGCGAGCTCTCCGTGCGCAGCTCACGTGGTCTCTCCGAGGCCGCGAAGCAGGATCGCAAGAAGATCGGCGAGGGCATCTCGGGGAGAGTGGCGCAGACCGGTACGCCGATCCTGCTCTCGGGCCGCGTCCAGGGCGGATCCGACCCGACCGCGAGCGAATCAATGATCGCGCCGCTGCGCGCCGGTGGGCGGACGCTCGGTGTCGTGAACGTCAAGCACCGCGCTGCGCAGGAACGCTATGGGCAGGCGCATGTGGATTCGCTCGCGCAAGTCGCGTCCGATATCGCCGCAGCCTTGCTCACCGCCGAAGAGTTCCAGCGCGCCGAAGAGGACCGCCGTCAAGCGCTCGTCCTGTACGAGCTCTCCCGCTTCGCGACGCTCGGCATCGATCCGCAGAGCGACCTCGAGAGCGCTGTCGCCATGCTTGCGGACAATCTGCGCCACGACGCCGTCGGCGTCTGGCAGGCGGAGGAACATCACCTGCACCTTCGTGCATCGACGGGCTACGGGGACGTCATCCCGTCCGACCTCTCGACCGCCGGCACGGACACCGTCCTCGCGCAGGTCCTGCGTGAGCGGCGCACCGCGACCGCGGAGTACGGCATGTCCGAGGACCGGCCCGACTGGGCGGCACCGAGCTCTACGCGGTTCCTCCTGGCGCCAATCGGAGGCGCGCACACCGGCGTGGTGCTCGGTGTCCTGGTCATGGGGCGGGCGACCACGCCCTATACGACGGCGGAGGCCGAATTCGCGGCGACGCTCGGCGACTACCTCTCGGGGATGCTGCAGAAGTCGGCATCGTCGGATCTGATGCAGCGGACCGCGAGCACCGAACGGCGCCGGATCGCGCAGGAGCTGCATGACGGGCTCGCTCAGGAGCTCACGGGCGTGGTCCTCGCGCTCGAGGGCTGTCAGCGTGCGCTCGACCGCGATCCATCCGTGCTCGCGCCGCAGCTAGCGAAGGCCGCGCGCGACGCGCGGGCGACGCTCTCCGACGTCCGTCAGTACATGGCGGCGCTGCGCCAGACGGAGGAGGCCGGCGGTCTGAATCTCCCGGTCACGGTCGCCCGACTCGTCGACGATCTGCGCCGGCAGAGCGGCCTGCACGTCGACTTCGAGGAGACAGGCGCCGAGCGCGAGCTCGAGCCCTTCGTCGAGCGCGCCGTCATCCGCATCGTCGGCGAGGGGTTGCGTAATGTGGGCCAGCACGCCGGCGCGACGAACGCGAAGGTCGTGCTGCGTTACGACGACGAGCAGGTCGTGGCGACCATCGAGGACGACGGGAAGGGCTTCGATTCGAACGAGCTCTCGACCGCCGAGGAGCGCGGCCACTACGGCATCGTCGGGATGCGCGAGCGCGCCGAAGGCGTGGGCGGACAGCTGGTGGTGCGGAGCGAACCGGGCCGCGGGACGATCGTCCGCGCCTCGATCCCCTACCGAGGCACCGCCGACGAGGCGACTCCCTCATGGGCGGACACCGTCGAGGACACCGAGCAGCGTGGCGCGATCGAGGACATCGAACGAAGCGAGAAGGCGAGCTTCCTCGGAAGGCTCTTCGGCCGATGACGAACTTGGGGAGCCCTGCCCCGCAGCCCCCGACCCGCAAGATTCGCGTGCTCATCGCGGACGACCACGCCCTCGTACGGAGCGGTCTGCGGTCGATCCTCGAAACCGAGCCCGAGATCGAGGTCGTCGGCGAGGCTGGCGACGGGCACGAGGCGCTCGCGGTCGCGCAGGAGCTCCTGCCGGACGTGATCTTGATGGACATCAAGATGGGCGACTGGGACGGCGTCACGGCGACGCGACGCGTCCGCAACTCGGTGCCGTCGTCGCGGGTCATCGTGCTCACCAACTACGACGAGGACGACCTCGTCTTCAGCTCGATCCGCGCGGGCGCCTCGGGCTACCTCCTGAAGGAGGTCACCGGCAGCCAGCTCACGAACGCGATCCGCACGGTCGCCGACGGCTTCTCGCTGATCTACCCGTCGGTCGCGCGACGCGTGCTTGACGAGTTCGGGCGGCTGCGTGTCGGCGATCGTCCCGCGGGTGACGACGAGGGCTACAGCGATCTGACGACGCGCGAGCGCGAGGTGTTGAAGCTCATCGCGAGCGGTCGCGCGAACAAGGAGATCGCGGCGGCGCTCGGCATCAGCGAGCGCACCGTGAAGACGCACATCTCGAACATCTTCAGCAAGCTCGAGCTCACCGACCGCACTCAGGCCGCGCTGTACATGCACAACCGCGGGCTAGTCGAGAAGGGCACGATCCACTGATCGCGCGACCCCGCCCCTCGCGCCGCGACGGCCTGCGCCTCTTGGTCCTCGGCGGCTCCGGAATGCTTGGCCATAAGCTCTGCCAGGTCCTCTCCGGGGAGTTCGACGTGTCGGCCACCTTCAGGTCCGGCAGCACCGAGCTCACGGAGATCTACGGTTCGACGCGACCGATCGGCGGAGTGGACGCGCTGACGTTCGACTCGGTCGCCGGGGCTCTCGAGATCGCGCGGCCGGACGTGGTGGTAAACGCAATCGGCATCGTGAAGCAGCGCGCCGCCGCGCAAGACCCGGTGCTGAGCATCACCGTCAACTCGCTGTTCCCGCATCGGCTCGCGGCGCTCTGCACCGCCTCGCACGCGCGGCTCATCCACTTCAGCACCGACTGCGTCTTCTCCGGCCGGCGCGGCGAGTACACCGAGGACGACACGCCAGACCCGATCGACCTCTACGGGCGCTCCAAGCTCCTCGGCGAGGTCGAGGGTGCGGGCGTGCTCACGCTCCGAACGTCGATCATCGGCCGTGAGCTCGAGAACATGACGGGACTCTTGGAGTGGTTCCTTGGTCGCGCCGGAACCCGCATCCCGGGTTACGCGAAGGTGATCTGGAGTGGGGTCACGACGAACTTCCTGGCTCGTGTCGTCGCGAGGCTCGCCCAGGCGAGCCAGAGCGTGGAGGGCATTTTTCACCTCTCCGGACCGCCGATCTCCAAATATGAGCTGCTCATCGCTCTCAATGAGGTGTTCGGGACCGCCACCACCGTGGAGCCGGACCAGACGATCGTCTCGGATCGCAGTCTCAACTCGGATCGCTTCTGGTCGCGGACCGGGCTTGAGCGACCGAACTGGAATGACATGCTGTCCGAGCTCGCCGAAGAATCGAGGCTCTACGAGAGGAAAGTGAATGCTGGACGGTAAGCGCGTTCTGGTGACAGGAGGCACGGGTTCGCTCGGGCGGGCGCTCGTGCGGCGCTTGATGTCGGGCGAGCTCGGGAGGCCCACGAAGGTCGTGGTGTTCTCCCGGGACGAGGCCAAGCAGCACGAGATGCGTGCCGAGTGGAGCCGCCTGAAAGCACCGACTGAAGATGCCGCGTTCCGCGACTACAAGCGCGTCCTGGAGTTCAAGATCGGGGACGTCCGCGACTACGAGTCGATCTCCAGCGCGGTCCGCGACGCCAACATCGTGTTTCACGCCGCCGCGCTCAAGCAGGTCCCCTCGTGCGAGTACGAGCCCATCGAGGCCGTCAAGACCAACGTCCTCGGAGCCGGGAACGTCGTCCGCGCGATCCTGAGCGAGGGGACGAGCGTCGAGGTCGCGCTCGCGGTGTCGACCGACAAGGCATGCAAGCCGGTCAACGTGATGGGCATGACCAAGGCGCTCCAGGAGCGCATCTTCATCAACGGGAACCTCGGGCACCGCGCGAAGTTCCTCTGCGTGCGCTATGGGAACGTGATCTCGTCGCGAGGGTCGGTCGTACCGCTGTTCCTCGAACAGATCAGCGCCGGCGGCCCGGTGACGGTGACGCTGGAACAGATGACCCGGTTCCTGCTCACCCTGGACAAGGCGGTCGACACGATCTTCGCGGCGCTTGTGACCGGCGAGCGGGGCGACACGTTCATCCCGCGCGTCCCCTCGGCCTACGTCATGGACGTCGCGAAGGCGTTGGTCGGCGACCGCAAGATCAAGATCGAGATCATCGGCGTGCGACCCGGAGAAAAGGTTCACGAGATCCTGATCTCGGAGGAGGAGGTCTTCCGGACGATCGAGCGTGGTGATTACTACGTCATCCGTCCGATCCTCCCCGAGCTCAGCGGTCGCGTGACCTCGGCGCGCACGACCGAGTACTCATCCGGCGATGTGACGTTGGACGTAGCCGGCGTCGGCAATCTGCTCGCGCTTGCCGGGCTCGACCACCGCGTGCCGGCGGCCGCCGGCGACTGAGCCCTACGACCCCGGCCGCTTGGCGGCCTCAGACCGAAGGATCGACTGGAAATTCAGCGTGACCGTGTCCCAGTCATCGCCCTGCTGGATCGCCGCTCTGGAGGTCTCCCCCAGCTGACGCGCGGCTCGGCGGATCGCGGCCGAAGCGCCGTTCGCGCCAAGCGCCTTGATCCGATCGATCGTCTCTTCCGGCCGGTCGATGTAGAGGATCCCGGGAAGCGCGCCGAACTCGGCCTCGAGCCCGGGCAAGCGCGTGGCGACGACGGGCTTTCCATGCTCCATGTACTCGACGACCTTCGTGGGGACGAGGTGCTCCATCGTCTCGTTGCGGTAGGCCGGTAGGAGCCCGAAGTCCGCTCCCTCGATAAGACCACCGACCTCGTCGACCGGTCGCTGGCCGGTCATGATGACTTGCCGTTCGAGTCCGCTCGCGGAACGGATCCGCTGCAGCTCGCCGTAGAGCTCGCCGCTGCCGACGATGACCAGCCGGAGCCACGGGACTTCCGCTCCGCGTCGCGCGAAGTCCTGGACGAGCTCGCGAAGCCCGGAGAACGGGTACTGCCAGCCGACGAAAATGAGCATCACGTCCTCTTCGCCGACTCCGAGGAGTGTTCGGGCGCGCGCGCCTAGCTCGGGGTCCGCGGGGATCTTGCGGACGCCGATCGGGACCACGTCCACTCGGTCAGCGGGCGCTCCCATCGCGACCGCGTAGCGGCCGAGGCCTTTGCTTACGACGACCACGCGGTCGGCATGGCGCATCGTCAATGCCTCGATCGTCCGCGCGACCAAACGGACCGGAGCCGAATCGGCGTGGGTGTGCAGCGCGTCCATGACGTGGTAGACGAATGATCTGCGGCGAGCGCGGCAGAAGCCGAGGGTCAGCAGGGCATTCGAAATTCCGTACGCGATGACGACGTCAGGCGTCGCATCGCGAAAGATCGCCCGCAGCTCGCGCCAGTTCCCGAAGAGCCAGGACAGCCGCGCGATGAGCGGCAGCCGGAGCATCGCGGGGCGCACGAGGCGGATTCGCGCGTCCGCGTAGTACTTGTGGATGCCGGGGAATTCTTCCCGACCCTGGCGGATGGGGCCCGCCTTCTTCGCCCAGTCGATGTCGTAATCGATCACGCGGACCTCGGACCCGTGGGTCGAAAGCCACTCCAAGAGCCGGTGATGAATGATGGGGTTGCGGCTGATCCAGTCGGTCTCCTGCGTGGCGAGGATCCTCATCTAGGTCGTTGGGGGGGCTACTGAATTTGCGGGAGTCGCTTGCGGACGACCCGGCCCAGCCCGCTGGTCCTGGCCCTCTCGCGAGTCTCGGCCAGGAGCCGGCGCAGCCGCTCACGCCAGACGTACGCAAGCTCGGCGAGGATGATGAGCACCCCGCCGATGAAGAGGGGCGTCTTCGACGGCGTCGATCGGTACTCGGCGGTGACGAAGTGATCCCCCGGCTCCAGCGCAACGCCGATGAAGCTCGGCGAGACCATGAACGCCGCGACCTCGCGGCCGTCGACGGTGACGTGCCAGTTCGGGTGGTATGTGATCTTCAGGACGAGCGTGGAGCGGTCGGGGCAGCCGACCAAGAGATCGAGGCGGCTCGGCTGCATCCGCTCGTACGGGTAGGTCGGGCGCGAGCAGCTTGCGGACCCTTCAGCCACGGCTCGTTCCGTCGAGGCCGGGTAGTCAAACCGGTGGAAGCGGAGCGCGGCGTTGTCCGCGCCGTTGAACCATGGCCGGTTGATCGCAAACAGCCCGGTCTGCTCCTTCACGCTCTGACGGTCGACGATCGCCCCGTACGTCGCGTACCCGGTGGTCGGCGCGACGTAGAGGACATACCGCGCCGTCCGCGTGATCGGCCTCAGGAACTCAGGCATCGGCGTGGCCGCCAGAGCGACGACGTAGCGAACGTTGAACAGCTGATAGTCCCCCGGTCGGTCGACGGCGAAGTCCCAGATGAGATCGGCGTTCAGCGACGCGCTTCCGTAGGGCGCGGCGACGAGCGGGATCGCCTTGAAGACGAGCAGGTCGCTGAAACGCACCGAATTGAACGGGATACCGAAGTTCATGAGCGGCCCGTATCCGGTCGAGCGGAGCCCCGCGAAGACCCGGCCGGCGGGCTGGTCGCGGATCGCTGAGAGGATCGTGCGAGCGTCCACGTCGCGGTCGATGGCGTCGACCGTCTGGCGCATCCACGTCGTGTTGAGCCCGTAGAACGCGGCGCGCTCGCTCATCGCCGGGACGAGCAGCACGAGAGCCGCGAGGCCGGCGAGCGCGAAGCGCGGAGCCGACTCGACCGCACCGACTCGTTCGAAGCACCAAGCCGCGCCGATGCCGATGAGCACGATCGCGAAGAGCTCGACGCTGCCGATGAATCGATGGATGAGCAGGCTGTCGTGCATCGGGAGCAGCGATACCAGACCATCGAGGGTCGGCCGTCCGAAGTAGAGGACCAGCCAGACGACGAAGAGAGCGAGCGCGCTCCGCGCGAGCGGCGTGCGCATGATCGCCGCCACGACAATCCCGAGGACGACCATCGCGGTGATGACCGGCAAACGGCCGTGATCCATGAGATCGCCGCCAAAGATCCAACCGAGGATCGCGGGGGCGCCGTAGCTGTCGAACTTCTCACGCTGCAGATACGGGCTCACGCCGGCGTACGCGGTCTGCGAGAGGAACGGGAGCCAGAGCCACGCCGTCGCGAGCGCCGCGGGAATCCCGATCATCACGTACCGCAGCAGCCTGCGTATGACGTCCCGACGGGATTCGGCGCCGGCGACCACGAGCACCCCGAGGGTGATGGCCATCATGTACGAATAGATCAGATGCGTGACCACAAGGGCCGTGAGCACCAGAGAGCCCCAGACCAGGGCGCTGCGCTCCTTCGAGCGCAGCGTGTTCCAGACGACCGCAAGGACGACAAAGGAAAGATGCATCGCGGCGAGCTGGGTGTAGAGCCCGAACCCTCGCCAGACGTAGCTGTCGTAGTCGAAGCCGTAACGGAAGTCGCCTGAGAAAAGCGGGGACGCCGCCGCAGCCACGGCCGCACCGGCCGGGCTCACACCCATCTGGCGGAGCGACCAGAAGACGGTGAGCGGCAGTCCGATGAGGAGCAGGTAGCGGACCAGGTTGAACGCCGTGATCAGGTCCACGGTGCCGAGGAATGCTCGATGAAGCAGCACCACGCCGAGCGCCGGCAGCGGCTGGTAATAGACGAGCCATGGGAAACCGAGCTCCACCTGTGGCACCCAGAAGTCGAGCGGGTTCTCGCCGCGCGCGAGTGCCTCGCTCATGCGCTGGATGAGCAGGAAATGCGTCGCGTCGTCGTTGTTGCTCGGGACCGGGATCGTCAGCTCGGGCAGGAGCGCGATCGCGGTGAAGAAAGCCGGCACCGCTACGAGAGCGCCGAGCACCACGTGTCGCCGGTGCTCAGCGATCCAGCGGATGCTCACCCTTGACGAGCGTGACGGTCGCGTGGAGCGGGGTCGTCGGCGCGCTCTGGATATCGAGTGTGACCGCCTGCAGCAGCAGCTGGACGCCGACGATGAGCGGGAGCACCGCGATCATCACCGTCCCCGTCGTCGCCACCACACCGGACTGCGCCGAGATCAGGAAGTGCCACAAACCCCAGACCGTTCCAAAAAGCGTGAGAACCAGTCCGAAGACGATGTACAGGGACGCGGCGGTGAAATCGCGGACGAAATACTGAAGGCGAACGCGGCGCAGGAAACCGCGAAAGAGCTGGAACGGGAACTGGACCGCGGCGCGCGACTCTGAGAGGTGGCTCCCCGCGCCGTAGCGCGCGGGGATGTACACGTCGCGCACCACAGCGCGGAGGAGGCTCAGGTTCAGCAACATGCTCGACTCGAAGAAGAAGCGCTTCGCCACCGACGCGGTCGCGAGGAGCGCGACGAGCGACGCATGTATCGCGGTGTAGCCGTTGGTGGGATCGAAGACGCTCCAGTAGCCCGACGCGAGCTTCGTCATGAACGACAGCCCGGCATTCCCGAAGCGCCGGCGGCCGGGCATCGCGCGGAGCTCACGCTCATGCAGGAAGCGGTTGCCTTTGCAGTAGTCGGCTTCGCCGACGACGATCGGCGTAATGAGCTGCACCAGGTAGTCGGGATCCATCTGACCGTCGGCGTCCATCTTGGCGATGATCTCGGCGCCGAGCTCGACCGCGCGCTTGTAGCCGGTCATCACCGCGCCGCCCACGCCCTGGTTCGTTTCGTGCTCGACGAGTTCCACACGCGGATCGCCTGTCCCCCGCACCACATCGGCGGTCTCGTCGGGACTGCCGTCGTTGACCACGACGATGTGCCGCACGAACGAGGGGACGCCCTCGAGCACGTTCGCGATCGTGCGAGCCGCGCGATACGCCGGGATGACGACCGCGACTGCCGGGAGCTCGATCGGGAGCGCTTGCGGGAGCGCGCTGGAGCGGACGAGGAAGAACTCCGAGCCGCTCACCGGCCGGAGCGCTCTCATCGGGTCGGGCTTGGTGTCGCCGGCCGCGCGGGGGTTGCGGATGCGCTGGGCGCGACGAGCTTCGGGTCGAGCCGCTGAGCCGTTGCGAATTCTTGCTGCGCCTCCGCGGTCTGCCCGATCTGGCGGAGCAGCAGGGCGAGGTTGTAGTGCGCGTCCGCGTAGCTTGGGAGTCGAGCGATCACTCTGCGGTACAGATCGATCGCCTCCTGCGTCGCGCCGACGTTCGCTCGAATGATCGCGAGGTTGAAGAGCGCCTTCTCGTTGTTCGGATCCTGCTCGAGGGCCAGCCGGTAGTAGGCCTCCGCCGCGACGGCGCGATTCTGCAGCTGCGCGATCAGTCCGAGATTGTAGAAAGCGGCGCTATTCTTTGGTTCCTTCGCGAGGACCTCGTAGTACGCGACGGTGGCCTCGTCGTACTTGCCGGCGGTCTGCGCCTGCAAGGCGCGCGCAAAGGCATCAGCTGTGGTTGACGAGCCACCCGATCCCGCTCCGCCGCATGCGGCGAGGGAGGCAGCGAGTAGCACGTAGCCGAGAAAACGACCCTTCACTCGGACGCGATGTTAGCGGTCGGTCCTACGCCCAACGTCAGACTTTCAGGGGAGAATCCACCGCTTCGGCCGTGGGACATCCGCGCCCCCGTCCGGGCAGCGGGGCCCCTGTCGCAAGCAATCCGGCGGCGGGCCAAAATTTGCGACGAGAGCGAG
>MNEO01000056.1 GCA_001917735.1 Chloroflexi bacterium 13_1_40CM_68_21 | reverse complement strand
GCAGATCCTTGTCCATGCGTGGCCGGTAGTAGTAGCCCTCGAGATGAGCCGCTGTGACCAGCGCGACGAGGTTCTGGTAGCCGGCGAAATTTTTTGCGAGCAGGACCAGATGGAAGGGCTTGCCGTGGCCCTCGGAGCGCGCGTCGCGGTCGAACCGGCTCTTGCGCGCCACATAAGTCTCGATCCCCACGATGGGCTTGATGCCGGCATCGCGGCAGAGCGTGTAGAAGTCGATCGCGCCGTAGAGCGCGCCGTGGTCGGTGAGCGCCAGCGCGGGCATGTCGAGCGCCTTCGCGCGCGCGACGAGGTCGGAAAGCCGCGACAACCCGTCGAGCAGGCTGTACTCGCTATGCGTGTGCAGATGGACGAACTGCTTGGCTATGACCTGCCCCACGTGTACCGCTCGAAGAAGCGCGGCGGTTAGGGCGAGTCTAGGGTTAGAACGGCTTCAGCACCATGAGCACGAAGATGAGCCCGAAGCCCGCAAGCTCGACCCAGTGCGATCGAACGACGACCGGATCCGCGAATGCGGCCTTCAGCTTGGGTGTGACCTCGCCCTGAGCCGTCGCGTCCTCCAGCGCCGCCCCGAAGTTCTTCCCTCGCGGAAGGAACACCGTCGGTACGAGCGCCAGCGTCGCGGCGAAGAGAAGAAGCGATACGAAGATCCACGCTGGCTCGCCCTGCAAAGGACCGAACAGCGGAAACCCGCCCACGAGCGCCGTGGCGATCCCCGAGACCAGGACAACGCTCGAGCCGGGGATGACCATGGTCGTCTCGAAGCGGCCACCGAGATCGGCGAACGCGCGGGTGAGCCGGATCTCCGTCGCGCGCGACGCGGCGCCGAGCGCATAGAAGCGCCCGAGAAGTCCGGCGAACATCCAGACGACGCTCGCCACGTGGATCAGCTTGAACAACGCGAAGAGCGTCACGGCCGCGTCGACTTCGTGACGTTCACGACCACCGCACGGTGATCCGACGCCGCGAGGGCCATGACGGTGTGCGGGCTCGACGCGATCACGCCGACGCCCCAGATGTAATCGATCCGCTTCGGGGGATCGTCCATGGTCGTGGTGGGCCCGGCAGGCTCGGCGAGATCGCCGTAGCCGGCCTCGCCGAGGAGGCCCATCTCCAGGTCCGCCGGCTCGGCGTTCATGTCGCCCGCGATGATCGCGATCTTCTCGGCGTCCCACTCGCGGAGGATCGTTCGCACCTGCTCCTGGCGGATCGCGCTCGAGTCAGCGATGTCGTCGAGTTGCGTGTTGACGATGAGAAGGTCGCCGATGCGCACGCCGACGGCGCCGCGCGGCTGGTGACGGAGCGATGGCTGAGACGCGAAATGGACGCGCTTGACGTCGGTCATCGGAAAACGCGAGAGGATCGCGTTGCCGTACAGGTCGCCGATGTTTGGCGCGAAGACATAGGGCATCCCGAGGCGCTCGGCGAGCACGCTCAGCGCGTCGTGCTGCTCGTCGATCATCCAGCCCCGAACGACCTCCTGGAGCAGCAGGACGTCAGGCGATTCGTGCGCGATCACGTCCACGATCTGATCGAGGGACGGTGACTGCACGGAGTTGAAGCCCTGATGGATGTTGAAGGTCATGACCCGGTACGTGTTGCGAGGCTCCTCGGTGGCGCCGGGTATCGGGGTGAGAAGGAAGGCCACGAGCGGCACCCCTACCACGATCGGCACGAGCGCGATCGTGAGCATCCGCCACGGCGGAGATCCCGCGCCAGGCGCGATGAGTCCGGCAACGACCACGAGCGCCACAGCCGCGTACAGCGCCGGCACGTAGGCCCAGAGGGCGTAGAAGCCAAACGCGGTCGCCACGAAGGCCAGCCAGCCAAGGGCGAGGGCGAGCGTAACGACGAGTGGCGACCGCGCCGGCACGATGGGCCCCGCGGAAAAGGCGGACGACGCGATGATCACGCCCGCGGCCAGGATCAGGCCGCCGACCAAGGACACGACCGGGGCATGGACGTACCACACCAGCGCGGCGCCCAGGGCGCAGAGGATCGCCGCTACGACCCCGCGCGCGATCGGACGCGAGAGGACCAGAGCGCCCGACGCGAGGCCCAGCGCTGCGAGGACCATGCCGAGCTCCGTGCTCCGCGCAGGCTCCGGTCCAAGACCGAGCCCGCCCGCGAGCGCGATCTGAGCTCCGTTCGTCCCGCCGGTCTCCGCAACCAGGAAGAGGGCCGGCAACGCGAGGAGCGCGATCGCTCCGCGGAGACCGGGACGCGTCCACGAGCGCTGAGCGCCGAGCGCCGCGACGCCTGAAGCGAAGAAGAGAAGCGCGGCAACGAGCGCGAGCGGCGCGCTGACCGTGGGCGTGACGTCGACGACGGGCACCGAGTGAAACGCGGCGCGAAGCGCGAGGTCGACCGCGAACGCGATCGGGATCGCGATCGGCAGCGGCGACTGCCGATCCGCCGGACGCGACGCGTGCAGCAACCCGAGCCACCACAAACCGGCGGCGAGCCCCACGATCGAAAGCGCGAGGTCCGGGACATTGCTCCGCGAAAGGGTCGCGAAGAGCGTCGCCAGGCCGAGGATCGCGCCACTCACGGCGACCGAGCGTCGCGGGCCGAGGCGCCAGCCGAGTAGCGGCGCCAGGAACGCTGTCGCGAATGTCGCGGTCGCCATGATCCCGAGCGTGCTGTTCGGCTGACCGTAGAAGGTCAGCTGGAAGGTGGATCCGAACGTGCGGATGTCGGCGATGAGGAAGAGGACGCCGA
Source organism: Chloroflexi bacterium 13_1_40CM_68_21 (assembly GCA_001917735.1). Next base: position 10,797 of record MNEO01000056.1, on the reverse strand, counting down.
GGACCGCGAAGGTCACCTCGCCGACCATTGGCGAGGGAGTATGGGGCTAGCTGTTAGTGCGCCACGCCTCGGTCAGTCGCGAAGCGGTCTCGTTCACCATGTCCCGCACCTTCACGATGGTGCTGAAGCCCGGTTCGTCGGCCATCGGGCCTACCACCAGCGCGCCCACGACGTCGCCGGACACGGAGATGGGGATGATCGTGGATCGGCCGCCCTGTACGAGGCGCTCGAGCGTCGCGGCGCCATCCGCATCGCGGAGCGGGTGGACCAGCTCGTCGAGGGTCGGAGACGTCACGATGCGGCCTTCGCGGCACGCGCGTGCGATCACGTTGTACCGGTCGGCGAGCTCGATCGTAAACCGGCCGACTGAGATGCCGAGCGCGTAGTCGAGCTCACGCGCCGCGGCGGAGCCGCTGACCAGCTCCCCGCGAAGGAGACCGGCGGCCGGGTCGACGCCCACCATGAATGTCGTCGGCAGGCCGATCTCGGCGCAGTTGGCGAGAAGGTCGTTGAGGATCTGGTCCGTCGTCGGAGCCTCCAGTTGCTCCGGAGTAAGAGAGGGAGCCGCGGCAGCCGGCGGGAGGACGGCGGCCGCCGCGGACTCCAGAGGGGAGAGACTTGGTTGGAAGCGTGCGGCGCGCCGCACAGCGGCGAGCCGATCGCTCGAGACGTCGATCACGCGGAGGACGAGACGGGTGGCGTGGTCGGAGAACCCAGCCTCGCCGAAAACCTGCAGCGTCGCGACACCGAAGACCTCGTCCGCCGCGACGAGCGGGTACTGGAGTACCGAGATCTTGCGCGCCTCCCGTCGTCGACCGCCTGGCGGCCCATCTCGGCGGACTCGGGGTCCGCGCCGACGACCTTGTAGCGGTACGCGACCTCGCGGCGCACGCTGTTGAACAGCGATACCGAGAATCCGTCGACGCCCGCGATCGCGGTGACCGCGTCGCGCAGGACCCGGCCGATCGACCGCGCGTCGGTGAGCTCGTCGAGCGCCCGCGCGACCTCTTCGACCACCTGACGGTCCCGCTCTTCCTGTTCGTCCTTCGGATCGCGGATCGGCTCGGTCTCGGCGACGACGGCCATCGGCTGTGGCTCCGGCTCGGGTTCCGGTTCGTTCGGCACGACCACGAGACGCCGCGGCTGCTCGGGCTGCGCGGTCGCGGCAAAGGTCGCGAGGGAGTCGCTACCGACTGCGGCGGCGATGAGCTCGCACGAAAGGTCGAGCGCCTCGCGGGCCTGGACCGAGATCTGTTCGCGGGTGATGAGCGTTCCGAGTAGCACGCCGACTGTCCGATCACGGGCGACCAGACGCGAGATCAGGAGACGCGGCGGTATCCCAACCCATTCGGCCTGGTAGGGCACGGGCCAGTCCAAGAGGATCGCGCGGTTCGCGGGGAGCGTGTCATCCGGGAGCTGGAGGTTCAACAGGCGTCGGTCGTGAAGCCAGGGCATGCGCCCGACCTCCGCTTCGACTGAGTCACCAACGGCGGGCTGGCGCACGACCGCGGCGCCGATCAGATAGGGGACGCTATTCAGGAGGATGCGAAGCGTCGCCTCGATGGGCGGCGTCATCGGCACGATGTTCAAAGGGGGAAGGTCGAGTCGCGGCGATTCGGCTGGCTGTTGCATCGGAGCCAGGCCCGCGGTCGCGTGGATCGACACTCGCCGGACGCCTCCCATGTCTCCTCCCGTTCTTAGTGATTGATTTGTACGAGGTGAGCACGTCGGTCCCATCACCCGACGGGACTATCTCGATCGCGGGGGAGTACTGAGGTACGGCCCGGGGGATGTCGGGGGTCTGAGGGGGCAAAGCCCCCTCACTCGCTAGTGCGCCCCGGTTCCGCCGTCGACCAGCAGCAGCTGTCCAGTCACGAACGCCGCTTCGGTAGACGCGAAGTAAACGACGGCGCCGGCGACGTCCTCGGAAGTTGCCAGCCGGCCGAGCGGCGTGCGCGCGACCTCCTGCTCTCGGAAGCTCGGGTCGCGCCTCATGCGTTCGCGGGTCAGGTCGGTCTCGATGAGGCTCGGCCCGACCGCATTCACGGTGATGCCGCGAGGCGCGAGCTCGAGGGCGAGCGACTTCGTGAGCGTGACCACTCCGCCCTTCGCGGCGCTGTACGCCACGCGCTCGACGCGGCCGAGCACCCCGTAGATCGAAGCGACGTTCACGATCCGCCCGCCGTCGGCGAGCAGCGGCAGTGCCGCCTGGGTCACGAACGCTACGCCCTTGAGGTCGGTGTCGACGACGGTGTCCCAGCTCGATTCGTCGAGCGACTCAAGGTCTGTCGGGATGTTCGTTCCGGCGTTGTTCACGAGGATCTCTAGACCTCCCCACTCGCTTCGGAGACGCTCGAAGCAGACGCGGATCGAAGGCGCGTTCCGGACCTCAAGCAGGAGGGCAAGCGACCGGCGTCCCCTGCTGCGGATCTCGCGCGCGGCCGGCTCGGCATCGTCGCCCTTCCGCGATGTGATAGCGACATCGGCGCCGGCAGACGCGAGCGCGAACGCGATCGCCCGGCCGATGCCCCGCGATCCGCCGGTCACGAGCGCGCGCTTGCCCCCGAGGTCAAACGGTCCTGCCATCCCCGCGTGGCAGGATACGGGCGATGCGGACGGCCTCCGTTCAGATCAATGCGCCGTCGGGCCAGACCTTCCCCGAGATCCTCACGCCTGACGCGCTCGATTTCCTCGCGCGCCTCCACCGCGAGGTAGAGCCGGTACGCGTCGGGCTCCTCCAAAAGCGGGGCGCGGTCGCCGAGCACCTTCGGAGCGGCGGGACGCTCGACTTCCGAGCTGACACGCTGCACGTGCGCGAGGGCGGCTGGAGGGTCGCCGACGTCCCCAAGGATCTGCGCGTTCGCAAGGTTGAGATCACCGGTCCCACCGATCGAAAGATGGTCATCAACGCCCTCAACTCGGGTGCCTCGGTGTACATGGCGGACTTCGAGGACGCCAACACGCCGACCTGGACGAACCTCATGGAGGGACAGCAGAACCTCATCGACGCGACCCTGCGGACGATCTCGTTCCAGAATCCCGATGGGAAGAAATACGAGCTCAACGAGAGGACGGCGACGCTCGTCGTCCGCCCGCGCGGATGGCATCTCGTCGAGAAGCATCTCCACGCCGACGGTCTCCCGATCGCCGGCGCGGTCGTCGACTTCGGCTTGTACGCGTTCCACAACGCGCGACGTCTGCTCGATCGTGGGACCGGTCCGTATTTCTATCTGCCCAAGCTCGAGAGCCACCTCGAGGCGCGGCTCTGGGAGCAAGTCTTCAGCTGGACCGAGGACCAGCTCGAGCTCGATCGCGGAACGATCAAAGCGACCGTGCTCGTCGAAGTGCTGCCCCTCGCGTTCGAGATGGACGAGGTCCTCTACGAGCTCCGCGATCACAGCGCCGGACTCAACGCCGGCCGCTGGGACTACATGTTCAGCATCATCAAGAAGCTCGGTGACCGGAAGGAGTTCGTCCTGCCGGATCGGGCCCAGGTCACGATGACCGTCCCGTTCATGCGCGCGTACACCGAGCTGCTCGTCAAGACCTGCCACAGGCGCGGTGCGTTCGCGCTCGGCGGGATGGCGGCGTTCATACCCAATCGGAGGGATCCCGCTGTCACCGAAACGGCACTCGCGAGGGTTCGCGACGACAAGACCCGGGAGGCAAACGACGGTTTCGATGGGACGTGGGTCGCCCATCCCGATCTAGTCGAGACGGCGATGGCCGAGTTCGACCGCGTGCTCGGCTCGAAGGAGAACCAGCTCGGCAGGCAGCGCCCCGAGGTCAGGACGACCGCGAAGGAGCTCCTCGACGTGCGGATCCCTGGGGGAACGATCACCGACGCCGGCCTCCGCACGAACGTGAGCGTCGGGATCCAGTACATCGCGTCCTGGCTGCGGGGCACGGGCGCCGCCGCGATCAACAACCTGATGGAGGACGCCGCGACCGCGGAGATCTCGCGCTCGCAGGTCTGGCAGTGGATCCATCACGGCCTTGCGCTCGCCGAAGGACCACGCGTGACCGCGAAGCTGGTCCGGGACGTGGAGCGCGAGGAGCTCGAGAAGATCAAAAGCGCGGTGGGCGCGGACCTCTTCGCGAAGGGCCGCTACGCGGACGCGCAGAGGATCTTCGAGGAGGTCGCGCTTTCGGATGACTTCCACGACTTCCTCACGATCCCGGCCTACGAGTACATAACCTGAGGCGCGGGGCGTCGACACCATTAATGACGGCCCGGGTTCGCATTCCTACCATGCGAGTGTGAAAACGACCGTGGGCGAGACGGGCCAGGTGACAATCCCCAAGCCTCTGCGCGACCGGCTACGAATCCGCGCCGGGGACGTTTTGGACTTCGTGGTGGAGCGGGGACGACTGGTCGCCATCAAGGCAAGCGCGCCGGACAAGGTCGACTCGGTCTACGGAATCATTGATCTCCGGGCAGGCACCGACAGCGTGATCGAGCGGATGCGCGGACCGGGGCTCCCTCGGCGTGGGAGCAGGGGGAGGAGGAGCGTTCGGCCAAGGCCCCGGTGATCACGGCAGTCGACTCAAACGTGCTGCTCGATGTGCTTGGCGCGAGAATGATTCGTCGACTCCTCACCAATGAATGCATCGATTAGGTCCGCAGACAAAGCCGCCGACCGCGTCGCGCGCCGGTTCATCTGGGCGGGTCCGGTCTGGGCGGTCTTGCTCTTCCTCGGGACGATCAGCCACCAGCCACCGCCGCAGACCGACTTCGCGGGCTACGCCAGATACATCACCACCACGGAGTTCCTCTCTAGTCACATCGTCGCGAGCATCGCGGGCGCGGCGATCGGGAACCTCGGCTTCGTGGCGATCTTCGTGGCGCTTGTTCGGCGAGGCGGCGGGAGCCTGGGGCTCTGGGCGCTCGTCGCGGCGATCCTCGGCAACACCGTGGTCACTTCGATCTTCGGCGCGGCTGCCTTCGCCCAGCCCGCGATCGGCCGCATGTACCTCGCGGGGCAGACCGCCCAGGCGATGGCGCTGCAAGACGACATCTACGGCGTTCCGCTCTTCGCGACGGCATTCACCGGGCTGCTCCTCCTCGCCGTCGGCCTCGTGCTCTTCGGCATCGCCGTCGCGCGGTCCCGGTCGCTGCCGCGGTGGGCCGGGATCCTCCTCGCCATTTCCGGTCCGCTGTTCGCCATCGTTGGCGTCGCCCTCGCCGACATCGTGCAGAGCGTCGGAGCGGCGGGCCTCATCGCGAGTACGGCGTGGATCGCCAGAAGCGCGCAACGTGCGGAGCCTGTCAGCCCACCCGCTCGAGGATGATCCGCCGGACCAGGGCGCCGTCCGCCTTTCCCTTGAACCGGCCCATGACCGGCCCGATGAGGCCATCCAGCGCCCGCATGTTTCCGCGGCGGTAGGCCGCGATCACATTCGGGTTCGCGGTGATGATCTCGTCAACAGCCGCGGCGATCGCTTCCTCGTCACTGGTCTGCGCGAGCCCTAGCGAGTTCACGATTGCCTCAGGATCGCCGCCGTTCTTCCACATCTCGGAGAAGACGCGCTTCGCGGCCGTCCCGCTGACGGTCCCAGATGCCACGAGGCGCACGAGCACGGCAAGCTGCTGGGCTCCAACGCGCATGGCGCCGAGGTCGTTCCCGTCCCGCTTGAGCGCCGCCGTCAGCTCGCCCATGATCCAGTTCGCGATCTGCTTCGCGTTGGTGGGCTCGACCTTCGCGGCTGCCTCGAAGTAGTCCGCCAGGGTGCGGTCGGAGACGAGGTTTCGCGCGACGTACTCGGAGAGGCCGTAGTCGGCGGTGAACCGCGCGCGGCGTTCGGCCGGCATCTCGGGGAGCGCGGCACGGATCTGAGCCACCGTCGCTGACGAGGGCTCGAGTGCGACCAGATCGGGCTCCGGGAAGTAGCGGTAGTCCTCGACCTCCTCCTTCGAGCGCTGTAGATAGGTGCGCCCGCGCTCCGGACTCCAGCCGACGGTGACCTTGCCGGTGCGCCTCCGGATCTCGCCGCCGGTCTGCCATTCCTGCCACAGACGGTCCGACTCGAACGCGACCGCGCCGCGCAGCGCCTCGTAGCTGTTCAGGTTCTTGATCTCGCTCTGCGGCGGCCAGACCGTCTTGCCACCTTCCTCGAAACGGATCGAGACATTCACGTCGAATCGGCCCGCGCCCTGTTCCAGCCGCATCTCCGAAACGCCTGAATACACGAGGATGTCGCGCAGCGCGCGGACGTACTGCTCGGCCTCGTCCGCGGAGCTCAGGTCCGGGTCGCTCACGATCTCGAGAAGAGGAACGCCGGAGCGGTTGAAGTCCACGAGCGTGTAACGGCGTCCAGCGTCCTCGCCATGCTTCAGCGTCCCGGTGTCCTCCTCGAGATGCGCGCGGCGGATGCCTACGCGCTTGCCGCTCTCCAGCTTCAGCCAGCCGTTCACGGTGAGCGGCAGGTCGTACTGGGAGATCTGGTACCCCTTGGGAAGATCGGGGTACATGTAGTTCTTGCGGTCGAACTTGGTGTGCTCGGGGGTCTCGCAGTGCAGCGCGAGCCCGGCGGTGATCGCGAGCTCGATCGCGCGGCGGTTCGGCACCGGCAGCGCGCCAGGGAGCCCGAGGCAGACCGGACAGACGAGCGTGTTCGGCGGTGCGCCGAACCAGTGGGCCTTGCAGCCGCAGAACATCTTGGACTCGGTCTTGAGCTCGACGTGGACCTCGATGCCGATCACGAGCTCGTAGAGTCGGGGGGCTTCGCCCCCCGGCCCCCGGCCAATTCCCGTCACGGCGAGGGGGGCGCCGAGGTGCGCTCGGGGGAGATGATCAAGCGATCGAGATTGACGATGACTCGATCCGTGGCCACCGACACAAGATATCGGTCGAGGCCACGCGACGCTCCGTCGCTCGAGTTGCCCCGCGCGTCGAACGTGAAGAATTGTCCGCGACCCTCCCGCGTGCACACTGCCATGTAACCGACCTTTCCGTTCACGATGGCTTCACGGATCGGGCAATCCTCCTGACCAGGATCGGGCGACCACCGCGCGCGGACGGCGACGACTTCGGTGCGGTCTACACGCCCGAGCAAGAAACCGCGCGCCTCGTCGACCAAGGGCGGACCGACGCGGTTCGGCGGAGCTCCCGCCCCGCCGACGTAGGTGGGCAACGCGCTCAGCGGCAGCACCAGGCGACCGCCGGGGACGAGCGCAGGCGGCGTGACGAGCTGCGGCGCGACCGCGAACGCCGCGACCACACCGACCAGTACGAGGCCGAGGAACAGGAAGAGGCCGACCAGCGCGAACTGCTTCCACACGGGTGTCGGATCCAGCGATTCAGGTCCCGCCCATAGCTCAGGCGGCTGGTCCTCGTAGCGCGTACCCACCTACGCCACCAGCGTTCGAACGCGGCGCTGGGCGGCGCGGACCGCGCCGCGCACGAAGGGCCGCTCGTCCGAGGCCAGGAACTCGAGGATGTCGGGTGCCCGCGCCGCCAGACGGGCGCCGCTGGCGGCCGAGAACGCCATCGCGACGTTCCAGCGCACGTTCTCGTTCTCGTCCTGCATCCATTCCCGTAGCCGCGCGAGCGTCGCCTCGGGGTACGAGCGAACGAACTGATCTCCGATCGCGAACGGACCGAGGTTCTTCCGTACGTACTCGTCGTGGTCACGGAGCGCTGGCTCGATGAGATCGAGCAGCGGCTCGGCCCACTCCTGGCGGCGCGTGCGCGCCGCGTACTTCGCAGCGACGACGACCGCCCGCCGCAGCCGGCTGTCCGGGCCGCCCACCCACTCCCGCGCGTGCGGCAGTGTCTCGGCCCACGCGTCGATCAGCAGCTGTCCCAGAAGCGACGCGGCCGTCTCGCGTACGCCCCAGTCGTCGTCGCGCGCCAGGCGGTACGCCATCCGTGCCAGCTCGCGCGGATGGCTCTGGGCGAGCGGGAGGACGATCAGCGCGGCGAGCTCCTTGTCCACGCGGCGCGGGTGCGCGATCAAGCGCTCCGTCCAATTCAGCCGGACGATCGCTGCCGGTCCGATCCGGTCAATCGCCTCGAGCGCACGGTCGTAGTGGTCCTTGCGCACCCAGCCGTTCACGCCGGACTTGCGGAGAGCGTCGGACGCACCGAGCGGATCTCCCGCCAGGAGCGAACGCTCGAAACGCATGAGCCACTCCGTCTCGGTCGCGGCAGTCTCGGTCGGCGTCACACTCGTCCGACGAAGCGTGCAATCCGGTCGCACGCCTCCTCGATCTTCTCGAGGCTCGTCGCGTAGCACGCTCGCACGTGCCCGCGTCCGCGCTCTCCGAACGCGTTACCCGGGACGGTGACGACCTTTTCCTGCACGAGCAGACGCTCCGCGAACTCCTCGTCGGCCATACCGGTCGAGGTGATGTTCGGAAAGCAGTAGAACGCGCCGCGCGGCTCGAAGCAGTGGAGGCCGAGCTCGTTGAACCGCCGCCACATCACGGTCCGGCGGCGGTCGTATTCGGCGACCATGCGCCGAACCTCGTCCTCGCCTGTCCGCAGTGCCTCGAGCGCGGCGTACTGGGCGGCGGTGGGAACGCACATCACGCTGTACTGGTGGATCTTCATCATCTGCTCGATGACCTCGCCGGGTGCGCAGGCGTAGCCGACGCGCCAGCCGGTCATCGCATAGGACTTCGAGAAGCCCGCGAGATAGACGGTGCGCTCCCGCATGCCGGGAAGGGACACGATCGAGCGGTGCTCGCCGCCATACACGAGGCGGTCATAGATCTCGTCGGCGTAGACCAGCAGATCGTGCTCCTCGGCAAGACGCGCGAGGCCGCCCAGGTCGGCGGCGGTGAGCACCGCGCCGGTCGGGTTGTTCGGGAACCCGAGCAGGATCGCGCGGGTGCGCGGGGTGATCGCGCGCTCGACGTCCTCCGGGCGCAGGCGGAAGTCATGCGCTTCTTCTGTCGGGACCGGGACGGGGACGCCTCCGGCGAGCACGATCCCCGGCACGTACGCGACATATGAGGGGTCCGCGATGATGACCTCGTCGCCTTCGTTCAGGGTGGCCCGGAGCGCGAGGTCGACCGCCTCGGAGACACCGACCGTCACAAGGATCTCGCCCTCGGGGTCGTACGTGACGCCGCGAAGCCGCGTGGTGTGCTCGCTGATCGCTTGGCGAAGCGGGAGGATGCCGTAGTTCGAGGTGTACTTCGTCCGGCCTTCCTTTATGGAGCGGATCGCCGCCTCGCGGAAGCGCTCCGGAGTGACGAAGTCCGGCTCGCCGACCCCGAGCGAGATCACGCCCTCCACGCCCGAGACGAGATCGAAGAAACGGCGGATGCCGCTCGCCGGGATTCGCTCGACCTTCGCGTTGGTCAGTGGACGCCGGGTTGCCTTCAGGCTGCCTTCTCCTTCGGCCGCTCGAGATGGTGCGAGGTCACGCGCTCGTACGCCGCGGCGACGCGGAACATCGTGCGCTCCTGGTAGGAGTTCGCGATCACCTGGAGCCCGACCGGCAAGTCGTCGGAGAGCCCACAGGGGATCGAGATGCCGGGGAGTCCCGAGATGTTCACCGGCAAAGTGAAGACATCGTTGAGGTACATCGAGAGCGGATCGTTGACTTTCGCCCCGATCGCGAACGCGACGGTCGGCGATGTGGGAGTGACGAGCGCATCCACCTTCTCGAAGACCTTGTCGTACTCGCTCTTGATCAGCGTGCGCACCTTCTGGGCTTTCACGTAATAGGCGTCGTAGTACCCGGCCGAGAGCGCGTACGTGCCGAGGATCATGCGGCGCTTCACCTCGGGCCCGAAGCCCGTGCCGCGCGTGCGCCTGTAGGTCTCGAGGAGATTCGGCCCCTCGACGCGCAGGCCGTAGCGGACGCCGTCGTACCGCGCGAGGTTCGACGATGCCTCCGCGGGCTGGATGATGTAGTAGACGGCGAGGCCGTGGTCGGTGAGCGAGAGCGAAACCTCCTCGAGCTTGGCGCCCTCGCGCTCGAGGACCGTGAGCGCCGCGCGGACGGCCCGCTCGACGCCCGGCTCCATGCCTTTGACCGAGAAGTATTCCTTTGGCACGCCGAGGCGCAGACCCTTCACGCCCTTCTCCAGATCGGTGCGCAGGTCATCGTTCGGAAAATCGGCGACCATCGTCGTGTCGTTCGGGTCCTTACCGAAGATCGCCTCGCAGACGATGGCCGCGTCCTCGACTGTGTTCGTGAACGGTCCGACCTGATCGAGCGACGACGCGAAAGCGACGACGCCCCAGCGCGGCACGCGCCCGTACGTCGGCTTCATACCGACGACGCCGCAGAGCGCGGCCGGTTGCCGGATCGAGCCACCGGTATCGGTGCCGAGCGCGAAGAGCACCTCGCCCGCCGCGACGGCGACCGCCGAGCCGCCGGACGATCCCCCGGGCACGCGCTCGGCGTTCCAGGGGTTCTTGACCGGCCCGAACGCGGAGTTCTCGTTCGATGAGCCCATGGCGAATTCGTCGAGGTTGGTCTTCCCGATCATCACCGCGCCCCGCTCGTCGAGACGCTCGACCACCGTCGCGGAGTACGGCGGGACGTAGCCCTCGAGGATGCGCGACCCGGCGGTCGTCGGGATCGCCTTGGTCCCGATGATGTCCTTGCACGCCCACGGGATGCCCGTGAGAAGGGGCGCATCGCTGTTCTTGAGACGAGCGTCAGCCGCGCGTGCCTGAGCGCGGGCGTGCTCGTCTGAAAGGTGCAGCCATGCGTTGTGGGGATCGGCGTGCGAGCGCATGAGTGCGGTCTCCGCGAGCTCGAGCGCGCTCGCCTTCCGCGACCGCAGCAGCTCGGCGGCCGCGGGTATCGAGCGCGGCAGGTCGTTCACGGTCT
>MNEO01000007.1 GCA_001917735.1 Chloroflexi bacterium 13_1_40CM_68_21 | reverse complement strand
CACTCGCTCGAAGTCCTCGACGAGCCGGACCTGCTTGACCAGCGGCGTCGCCGGCTTCATGTCGGTGCTGCCCGTGTAGCTCGCGGTCCCGTTGGGGTTCTGCGTTGACGCGTTTTGGAAGCGTGTTCCGAAGAGCGCGCTTCCGGTGATGGTCACCGGCTGGCCGCTCGCGCCCGAAAGCGAATTCGCCACCTCGACAGCGTAGGCGGGCATTCCGAACGGGCCCGGCGCCGTGCTCGGGCCGAACTCAAAGACCAGCCGGTCGAAGCCCGGCTGGTGGGCGACGCGGACGGCCACGAGCTGCACCTGGTTCGAGGGACTGCCGCCAGTCGCCCGCGGGCAGGCCGCCGCCGGCGTGTTGCCCGGCCCGGGCGTGGCCGTCGACAGCGGTGCGGTCAGGGCGCTCGGTCGCGCGGTCACCGTCGCGGTTGCCGCGACCGTCGGCGTCGCGGCGGGTGGGCGCGAAGCGGACGGCGCCGGGGTGGGCGATGGCGCGGCCTCTTGCTGTGGCGTGCACGCGCTCACCACGACGATCCCGAGCGCGATCAGCAGCGCCGCGTACATGACCAGCCGACCGAACATTCGCTGCAAGCCTGAATACACAACGGCCCGTTGTCGAGTTCGTTGACAATCAGGCGGTAAATTTGTACGCAGACCGTACGGAGAAGCCATTTTTGGTAAAATGCATCGTTAGTGGCCGATCGTCTGCGATTGGCGCTGGTTTTCCACCAGCACCAGCCGGCCGGGAACTTCCCGTCAGTGCTCCAAGAGGTGACCGAGCGAGCGTATGCCCCGCTCGTGGCGACGCTTTACCGCCACCCGGAGGTGAAGGCGAGCCTCCACTTCTCCGGCCCGCTGCTCGACTGGCTGGAGGCCAACCGCCCTGACGTGATCGGCGACCTCGCCGACCTGGTGCGGCGGGGCCAGATCGAGCTCCTGTCGGGCGGGTACTACGAGCCCGTCCTTGTCGGCGTGCCGCGGCGCGACGGCGTAGGCCAGATCCGCGCGCTATCCGATCGGGTGCACGCGATCTTCGGTCAGCGCCCGCTCGGCGCGTGGCTCACTGAGCGCGTGTGGGAGCCACACCTTCCGTCGCTTCTCGCGGAGGCGGGGGTCGCGTACACGGTCCTCGACGACGAACACTTCCTCCAGGCGGGACTCCGGCCGCAGGAGCTCGGCGAGTCGTATGTCACCGAGGATCAAGGACTGCCGGTCATCGTCTTCCCCGGAAGCATGAAGCTTCGCTACCTCATCCCGTTCCGGGACGTGGGCCAGACGATGAAAGAGCTGCGCGCGAGAGCGGATGAGGGCGCGCGCCTCGTGGTGTATGCGGACGACGGCGAGAAATTCGGCGCGTGGCCGGGCACGTACCAGCGCGTGCACAAGGATGGCTGGCTCGAGCAGTTCTTCAGCGCCCTCGCACAGGCCGACTTTCTGCAGACGACGACGCTCGAGGACGCGTGGATCTTTCAGAAGCCGGCACGGCGTGTCTACATCCCCGGCGGTTCGTACCCTGAGATGGCCGAGTGGGCGCTCGATACGAATGCCGCGCGGCGCTACCAGCAGGCGCGCAACAAGCTCGGGGACGATCTCGCCGCGCTCGTAAGCGCGCCGCTCTGGCGCAACTTCTTCGCGAAGTACCCCGAGAGCAACGGGCTGCACAAGCGGATGTTGATCGTGAGCGAGGAGCTCGCGCGCCGCAGCATCCTCGACGCGTCGCAGGAGGTCCGGCAGGCCCAGCAGAACCTCTGGCGTGCGCAGGGCAACGACGTCTACTGGCACGGCGTGTTCGGAGGCATCTACTTCCCGCACCTTCGGTCGGATGCATACGCCTCGCTCCTGAAAGCGGAACGGATCCTCTCAGAACGCCGGACCGCGGCAGGGGAGCAACGGGATTACGACGTCGACGGGTACGACGAGTACATCTTCCGGGGCAACGCGGGGGCGGTCTTCGTTCACGTACAGGGCGGCGCGGTGATCGAATGGGACATCTACGCGTCGGCGACCAACCTCGTCGATACGCTTGCGCGCCGTCCGGAGGCCGAGCACGAGGCGCTGCGCCGTGCCGAGAAGGCCGGCAAGGTGCTCGTCGGCAAGGCAGCCGAGAAGGAAACGAAGTCCATCCACGAGAGCGTTCGCGCACGGGAGCGCGGCCTCTCGAAGCTGCTCGAGTACGACGTGGCGCGGCGGGCGTTCTTCCAGGACAGCTTTCGCGTCGGGAAAGCCGAGCCCGTCGTCCTGCACGGGTACCACTACCAGCTCACGCCGCAGCGCGAGGCGCGCACCGTGAGCTTGATCCTCGAGCCGCCGGCGCGCGCGCTGACCAGCCTCCCTGGATTCGGCATCCGCAAGGACATCCGGATCGCGGACGAAGGCCTCGCCGCGGGCGTGCGCTACCGCCTGCGGAACGAGGGTGAGGACGCGATCTCTTTGCAGTTCACGAGCGCGACCAACGTGGGACTCCTGTCGGAGCAGAACCCCGCTGACGTGATCACCGTCGGCACACGCAAGACGACCGCGGGCAAGCCGGTCGACGTGCGCCACGTAACGGAGATCGCCGTTCATTCGGAGTCGAAGCACTTCGATATCGCTTTCGCGATCGATCCGCCGGGCGAGATCACCACGCGCCCGATCTACTCGATCACCAACTCGGAGCAGGGCTTCGAGCGCATCTATCAGCAGCTCGAGATCTCGTGCAGCTGGGCTGTGACGATCGAGCCTGACGCGCACGTCGACCTCGAGATCCGCGCGACGGCCGTCGGACAGATGGTCGAGCCCGAAGCCGTGCGGCCGACCGCGCGACGCCGCAAAGCCACGGCCGGCACCGCGGTGGAAGCCTCACGCCTACCCCGACGTTAGCGGCGTGAGCGCCGTGCGCGTCGCGATCCTGTGCGTTCTCTTTGGCGCCATCGCGGCATCGTGCGTCGTGCCTGGGGCGGCCGAGTCACCGAATCCGACGCCCCGTGCGAGCGCTCTTCCGGCGCCGCCGTCGTCCGCGGCCGCCGTCGGCGCTGGCACGAGCGAGCCGATCGTCGCCGCGGTCCAGGATCTCCTGCCGTCCGTCGTCACGGTGATCAACAAGCTTCCCAACGGTCAACCCCAGTCGAGCGGCTCCGGGTTCATCGTCGACGCGAGCCGGGGCTACATCGTTACCAACAACCACGTCGTCGAGAACGTTCGCGATAACGGCGCGGGCGCCGCGTTCGACGTCGTCTTCTCTGACAACCGCAAGCTCGACGCGAAGCTTGTCGGGCGAGATCCGCTGACGGACCTCGCGGTCCTCCAGGTCAGCGCCCAGAATCTGAAGGCCGCCACGCTCGGCGACAGCGACGCCGTCCCGGTCGGCTCGACCGTCGTGGCCATCGGAAGTCCCCTTGGGGAGTTCCAGAACACCGTCACCTCAGGCATCGTGTCTGCGAAAGGCCGGCGCGTGGCGGAGTCGGCGACCATCTTCCTCGAGGACCTGGTGCAGACCGACGCCGCGATCAACGAGGGCAACTCGGGAGGGCCGCTCATCTGGGCCGCAACGCACCAGGTCATCGGCGTGAATACCCTCGTGGCCAGCAACGCGAGTGGCCTCGGCTTCGCGATCTCGAGCAACACCGTGCGGCAGATCGCGGACGAGCTGATCAAGAACGGCAGGGTCGTAAGAGGTTTCATCGGGGTCCAGTACACGCAGCTCTCGGCGCGCCAGGCCGCTCAGCTAGGACTACCGACGGGGACCACGGGGATCATCGTGACGCAGGTCGTCCCCGGATCGCCGGCAGCGCAGGCGGGCATTCGGGTCAATGACATCATCACCAAGGTCAACGACCAGGTGATCGATCCGCAGCATCCGCTCCAGAGCCTCATGGTGAAGTTCCGGCCGGGGGACAAGGTCAAGCTCACCCTCATCCGCGACGGCAGGGAACAGAGCGTCGACGTGACCCTCGGCCAACCCCAGGGGTAGGGCCACAACGAGGCAGGGGCCGTAGTAGCGACGACGCTCGGGCGGCGCGACGCCGCCCTGTATCTGGTCGCGGCCGGCGTGGGCGCTTTCGGGCTCGGCGTCGCCTCCTTCTATCTGAACTTTCTCTACCGGGCGCTCGGCTTCGACGAGTTCTCGATCGGTCTGCTCGCCGGGGCGCAAGCCATGGGCGTCGTCGGGGGCGCGATTCCCGCTGCGGCATTCACCCGCGGTCGTTCGCGCCGCGCCGCCATCATCGCCGGCGGAACGCTGACCGGCGTCGGAATCGTTGGGATCCTCATCTTCAACGCGCTGCTGCCGCTCTTCCTCTCGGCGGCGCTCGTGGGCTTCGGGGGGATCATCGCGAGCTCATCGGGCGCGGCGCTCCTCGCGGACGCGACCGATGCCGCGCGACGCGCGACGCGTTTTGGTCAGCAGGTCGCGCTGGGGACGACCGCCGCGTTCATGTCGAGCGCGCTCGCCGGTGCGCTGGCCACTCCCGTGGCGGGGCTCCTCGGCGCGCATCCGGGCGATCCGCTGGTGCTCCGAGCGCTCGTCGCCACCGGCGGGATGATCGCCGCGCTCTCGATCGTCCCGGTGCTCGCGATCCAGTCGGTGCGTGTCGGCCACGAGACCCTCGCCGCTCCGAGACGGAACGATCTCGTGCGGCGGTTCCTGGTCATCGAAACGCTCTTCGGATTCGGTGCCGGAAGCTTCCTTCCCTTCCTGAACCTGTTCTTCGCGGACCGGTACGGCATTCCCTTCGGAGCCCTCGGCCTGCTTCTGGGCATCCTCGCCGTGTCCGGGAGCCTGGGCGCCCTCGTACACGGTCGGTTCATCGCGGCGCGCCTCGGCGCGATCCCGTCGATCGTGCTCGTCGAAGCATTGTCGTTGCCGTTCGCGCTGGTCGCAGCCTTTACCGGCGAGCTCGGCATCGCGGTCGCCGCTCTCGCCGTACGTCACTTCCTGATGTTCGGCGCGAGCGGGACGGTCAACGCGTTCCAGCTCTCTTCCTTCACACCGGCGGAGCGCGCCGGCGCGAATGCGCTGTTCGCGCTCGCGTGGAGCGCAGCGAACGCGGTCGGCGCGATCGTGTCAGGCGCGGTCCGCGCGGCGATCGGACCGGCCGGCTTCACCGTCAACCTTCTCACGCTGGTCGTCGCGTACGGGCTCGCGGCATTTGCGACCTGGCGACTCTTCGCCGGACACGAGCCGGCAGGCGACGTTGTCCTCTCGGCGGTGGCTGCCCCAGACTCGCCCGCGTGACGGACCCACTGCTCCGCGATCAGATCGCCGGCGCGCTCAAAGACGCGCTCGACCGCGCTGCGGGCGAGCTTGGCTGGAGCGGCGTCGACGCCGTGCCGGTCGATGTCGAGCGGCCCGGCAACCCCGAACACGGCGACTATGCGACGAGCGTCGCGCTGCGTCTCGCCAAGCCCGTGCGCACGGCTCCGCGCGACATCGCCGAGGCCATCCGCGAGCGCGTGAGCGTGGGCGGCCCGATCGCGTCGGTCGAGGCGCTGAACGGGTTTGTCAACGTGCGCCTCGACCTGGCGTGGCTCGCGCGACAGGTCGACGTGATCGTCCGCGCGGACACGAACTTCGGCCGGTCGAACGCGCTCGCGGGAAAACGCATGCAGGTCGAGTTCGTGTCCGCGAACCCGACCGGTCCGCTCACCGTTGCGAACGCGCGGGGCGGCCCACTTGGCGACGTCCTCTCAACGGTCCTCGAGTTCGCCGGCGCGAAGGTGGAACGCGAGTACTACGTCGAGGACACTGGCACGCAGTTCGACACGTTCGGTCGGTCGATCGCGATCCGGTACCGGCAGCTGCACGGCGAGAAGATCGACGTTCCCGAGGATGCCTACCCGGCCGAATACGTGAAGGACATCGCCGCGGAGATCAAGGCGCGCGACGGCGACAAGTGGTTGAAGCTCTCGCTCGAGGAGCAGGGCAGGCGGTTCGCGGACGATGGCGTGAAGTGGGTCCTGCGCGAGGCAAAGCGCGTCACGGCGATGCTCGGCATCCACTACGACACCTGGTTCTCGCAGGCGGAGATGATGCGGTCGGGTTACTTCAGCAAGACGCTCGCGGAGCTCCGCGAGCTCGGTTTGGTGTACGAGAAGGACGGCGCCGTATGGCTCCAGGCCAGCGAGGCGGTCGACGACAAGGAAGGGTGGGTGCTCGTCCGCTCGAACGGCGAGCCGGGCTATCTCGGCAAGGACATCGCCTACCACGTGCAGTCGCTCCGCGAGCGTCGCTTCGACAAGAAGATCGACATCTGGGGCTCCAACACGCACTACCACCTCATCCAGATGCGCGCGGCGATGAAGGCCCTCGGCCTGCTCGAGAGGTTCGAGGTCGTCCTCTACCAGTACGTTCGTTTTCTCCACGAGGGCGTCCTCAAGCGCATGGCCAGACGTGCCGGACAGTTCCTGCTGCTCGAGGACGTCATCGAGGCCGTCGGCAAGGACGCCACGCGGTATTTCTTCTTGCAGACGAGCGCCGATCGTCAGCTCGACTTCGACCTGGAGCTCGCCATCCAGCAATCAAACGAGAATCCGGTCTATTACGTCCAGTACGCGCACGCGCGCATCGCCAGCATCTTCCGCACCGCCGCCGAGCGCGGAATCTCTTCCGCGGGCGGGGACGTTTCACTCCTCGGCGAGAAGGGCGAGCTCGACCTCGTGCGGCTTGGGCTCCGGCTTCCGGAGCTCATCGACGACATCCAGCAGCACTATGGCGTGCATCAGCTCACGACCTACGCGCTCGAGCTCGCCGGCGCGTTCCATGGCTTCTACCGCGACCACCGCGTCGTCGACGAAGCCGACGTCCCGCGCTCGAAGGCGCGGCTGCGTCTCGTGCAGGCCGTCCAGGTCGCGCTCCGTCAGACGCTTGGGCTGCTCGGAGTCAGTGCGCCCGACAAGATGTGACAGCAGGCGTCGAGCAGCGCCTCCCTAAAGCTCGAGCCAGCCGGTCCGGTTCCGCCAATGCCGTCCGGAACGCAGATGAGTCACGATCGCGCGCTCCAGCCTGGTCCGCTGCGGGAGCTCGTCGAGGTCCGGCGCGATCCTCTTGAACACGAACCGCAGAATGTCCGCGTCACCGTCGGAGCCGTCACCGACGATCCGAAAGCGTCGCTGGAAGCGAATGATGTTCGAGCCGTCGTCGAGGTACTCCGCAAGCTGATCGTCGAGGAGCCATGAGTAGCACGTGCCAACGCGCCACGGCGTTTCCGGAAAATGCGCCGGAAAGAATTCCCGCGCCCAGCGGAGCGACGCATCGCACGCCTCCGGCGAGAGCGGACCGCCTTCGGGTATGTGGATCCCGAGCGCGGGACCTCCCTGAAATCGCGAGAGATTGAACTGGAGTCGGCCGAGCGCGTAGATCGCTCCGCGGAAGTGCAGCGTCAGCCA
This sequence comes from Chloroflexi bacterium 13_1_40CM_68_21, assembly GCA_001917735.1. The sequence continues at coordinate 4,528 of MNEO01000007.1, read as the reverse complement.
CGCACTCGTCCGAAGCCCGCCCTCCCCGAGAAGGCGCCGGTCGCGCGTGAGGTTGCGTCCGAGATCGGCGAGGGTCGTCCAAGAGACGTCGTCCGGGATGCCCCGCTCTTCATGCCAGGCGCGCACGTCGCCGAGCGCCGCCAGGAACAGGTACACGTAGAAGAAGCGCCCCGTCGTGCCGAATGCCCCGGGGAGATCCGGCCAGCGGAGCACCTGGGTCCCACCGAGGTCCTTCACGAAGGCGTGATACGCACGCTCGAGCGACCACCAGAGCTCACGGTCTCGCGAGGGCGACGGCCAGGCGGCCATGATCTGGGCCGCGTCGATCCTATCGACGCCGAGACGCCTGAGAATCGCCGGGACGCTGGCGCTGTCTGGAAGAGGCAGGCCCTGCGAGGGCGGGCCGACCGCCTCCAGCATTTCGAGCCACGACCGGTGCTCGTCGCCGAACCGCGACGGACCGGCCGCGGATACCAACCTCACATGCTCATGGTCGCGCGCTGGGGCTCGCGCTCGCTCCAGGACGCCCGCCGAAGCCGCCGGGGCTGCCGGTCTGCGATCCGAACAGCTGGCCGAGCAGGTTCGTGCCACCGACCACGATCGCGTTGGCGGAGACGATCCCGGTGCTGTCGGTGGTCCCGACGACGGTCACCTGGTCGTTGACCTTGAGGTCGGCGAGCTTCACATCGGTCTCGGTCGTCTTGACGATCCGCGTGCTTGCGCCCACGAGCACGATCTGCGAGGTCGTCGTCGGCGAAGCGCCCGCGGCCTGCTGTCCCTGCCCGCGCTCGACGGCGGCCACGGTGATCGAGCCGTCGTTCACCGCGAGGACGCGTCCGATGATCGGGATCTGCCCGGCGAACGCACCGCTCCCGCCGGCGCCACCGATGACCTGACGACCCCCCGCGGCCCGGCCGGTGGTCGTTTGCGCCCCGGCTGTGGGGGTGCTCGGCGTCTGTGATCTCTCGTAGGTCATCCCCGCCGCGAATCCGCCGCCCGCGATCGCGAGGGCCGCGATGACCCCGATCGCGATCTGTGTGCTCTTCATCTGGTTCTTCTCCCTGGACCGCTACTCGTATCGCGGACGCTCACGAGGTCATTCGTATCGCAGTGCCTGGATCGGATGGAGCCGCGCCGCGCGCAACGCCGGGTAGAGCCCGAAGACGACGCCGATCGCGACGGACACCCCGACGGCGATGATCACTGTGCCGCTGGTGATGAGGAGCGGCAGGCTCGCCGCTTGCGGGATGCGATGGACGACCTCGGTGATCGCCCATCCGAGGAGGATCCCCAGGACGCCTCCGAGCCCGGTAAGGGCCATCGCCTCGATGAGGAACTGGGTGAGGATGTCCCCGCGCCGCGCCCCGACGGCTTTGCGAATGCCGATCTCGCGCGTCCGCTCGTTCACCGAGACGAGCATGATGTTCATGATCCCGATCCCTCCGACCAGCAGAGAGATCCCGCCGATCGCCCCGAGCAGCAACGTGAACGTTCCCGTGACCGAGGAAAGCGCCGCGAGCGTGTCGTTCTGATTCGTCACCGTGAAGTCGGCGCTCGCCGGATCCGCGATGTTGTGCCGCTGGAGCAGGATGCTCTGCACGTCGCTCGTCGTTGCGTCCATCGTGTCGCTCGACGTGGCCTTGATCACGATCGCGTTCACGATGTTCAGCCGGCCGGTGAGGACGTGCTGCGCGGTCGTCAGCGGCACGACTATCTGATCGTCGCGGCTGAAGCCGAACGTGCTGCCCTTCGTGGTGAGCACGCCGACGACGCGGAAGTTCAGGATCCGCGCACGCCCGCCCCCGCGGTCACCGAAGACCTGCCGCAGCTGGATGGTCTGCCCGACCGCGTCGGCGTCGCCGAACAGGTTCGCCGCGGTCGTCGTCCCGAGGATCGCGACCTGCGCGTTCACGTTGAGGTCGGAAGTGGTGAAGAACTCGCCGCTGTCGAGCTTCCAATCGCGGACCGTCGGATAGTCCTCGGTCACGCCGGTGACCTGAGTGTTCCAGTTCTGCCCCGCGGCGGTCACCTGCCACCGGCCGGTCTGCTGCTCCGCTTCGGCCGCCACGATCGATCCGCCGAGCTGGTTCTGGATCGAACGCATGTCGTCGAGCGTGAGGTTCTGCGCCTGCGCCCCCGCGCCCTTCAGGCCCTGATCGTTGCCGAACTGCGGCTGCACGGTCACGAGGTTCGATCCGAGATTCAGGATCGTGGCCTGCACGCTCGCCGACGCGCCGTTGCCGACCGAGACCATCGCGATCACCGCGGCGACGCCGATGATCACGCCCAGCATCGTGAGCGCCGAACGGAGCTTGTTCACGACGAGCGACTGCAGCGCGGAGCGGAATGAGTCGTAGAGCTTCACTCAGCGGCCCCGATGCCCGCCGCGATCTCGTCCTCGGCACGGCGAGGCCGGGGCACGAGCTCGTCGCGCGCCACGAGGCCGTCGCGCATGCGCACGATGCGCTTGCAGTGCGCCGCCACATCCGGCTCGTGCGTCACCATCACGACCGTTTTCCCCACATCGTTGAGGCGCTGGAAGATCGAGAGGATCTCCGCGCTGGAGCGCGAGTCGAGGTTCCCCGTCGGCTCGTCGGCGAGGACCATCGAGGGGTCGTTGAGCAGCGCGCGGGCGATTGCCACCCGCTGCTGCTGACCGCCTGACAGCTCGCTCGGACGGTGATGCACCCGATCGCCGAGGCCCACCTGCTCGAGCGCCGCGAGCGCGCGCTGCCGACGCTGATGGCGGTCGCCACCGTAGATGAGCGGCAGCTCGACGTTCTCGATGGCGTTGAGGCGCGAGAGCAGGTTGAAGGTCTGGAACACGAAGCCGACGTGCTTGTTCCGGATCGCCGCGAGCTGGTCGTCGGAGAGCTTTCCGACGTTCTCGCCGGCGAGCACGTACGTTCCCACGTCCGCGACGTCTAGGCAGCCGAGGATGTTCATGAGCGTCGACTTCCCCGAGCCTGACGGTCCCATGATCGCGAGGAACTCGCCGGCCTTGACGTCAAGGTCCACGCCGCGCAGCGCGTTCACCGTGATCTCTCGCCCCATGCGATAGGTCTTGGTGATCCCGCGGAGCTCGACGACCGCCTGCGTCATCGCCCGATGAACACCGGCCCGCCGCCAGGGCCGCCGGGGCCGCCCGGCCGTGCCGTGCCCGTGGCGCGCGACTGCGGCAGCACCACGAGATCGCCCTCGGCGAGCCCGCTCGTGACCTCGGTCACCGTGTCGTTCGCGATCCCGAAGGTCACGTCCGTGTCGACCGCCTCGCCGTCCTTCAGGACCTGCACGTAGCGCCGGCCCGAGGCGCTGCGGATCGCGAGGTTGGGAACCGTGAGCACGCCCTGCCGGCTCGCGATGATCACGTTCGCCGTCCCGGTCATTCCGGGCCTCACCGATGCGTTCGGAAGATCGATCGTCACGTCGACCCCGTAGACGGGTACGCCCTGCTGGATCGTGGCGACCGGATCCAGCGAGGTCACCTTCCCGGTCATCCGCGTCCCCGCGCCGACCGCATCGACGGTCACGTTCGCGACCAGGCCCAGCCTCAGCTTCGCGACGTCCGCTTCCCCGACCGTCCCGTGGAGGACCATCGCGTTCGTTTGCGCGACGACCAGGAACGGGCTCGCCGCGTTCTCGCCGACGGCGGAGGCGATGGACGAGACGACGCCCGCGGTGGGCGCGGTGAGCGTCGCGGCGTCGAGGTTCGTCTGTGCCGTCTGCACGTTGGTGGCGGCGTTGTCGACCGCGGTCCTCGCGCTCGCGACGTTGAAGGGCTGCGATGTCAGATTGCTCTGCGCCGACTGCACGCTCGTCGTGGCCCGCAGGACCGCGGAGTCGATGTTCGTCATCGCATTCACGATCGCGCCGCCGATCGCGTCGTTGACCGTGCCGAGCGCGGTCCCGGCCTGCGTGATCTTCGTCTTGATCGAGCTCGCGAGCTGCTGCTCGTTGGTGACCGCGGTGAGCAAGGCGGCGAGGTCGGTCCGGGCGCGGTCGAGCGCGGTAAGCGTGCGCGTGTTCGTCGTGTTGAGGCTCGCCTGTGCCGAAGTGATGCTGCCCGAGATGGAACCGAGTGAGGAGTTCACGGAGTCGATCGCGTTCGTCAGCCGCGACGTCGCGAGGTTGTAGCTCTGCATGGCTTGCTGGAAGTCCGAGCTCACGCGGGTCGTGTCCGTTCCTGCGGCGAGCGCGGAGTCGAATGCCGCGATGGCTGCTCCGATCCCGTCGACCGAGCGCTGGAAATCGTCGATGGCCGGCTTCAGCACGCTGGAGACGAGACTTTGTGCGGTGGAGAGCGGCGCGTAGGCGTTGTTGATTGACGACTGCGCGCTCCGGACATCGTTCTGCGCGTTGAGACCCACGGCCGGGTCGCGGAGCGCCTGACTCAGATCGCTCTGCTCGATATCGATGTCGGCCTTCACCGCGTCGAGCCCGTTCTGGTAGCTGCCGAGGTCGGAGTAGACGATCCCGCCGAACGAAAGAGCGTTCGTCTTCGCGTTCGCGTAGTTCGCCTTCAGCTTGG
>MNEO01000001.1:8892-12922 GCA_001917735.1 Chloroflexi bacterium 13_1_40CM_68_21 | reverse complement strand
GACGCTCTCATCGCACTCGCGTGAGGGGTCTTCGCCTTGACAGGTTCGCAGCGTCCCCCGACGATTTCGCGGACCACCGGAGAGCGCCGCCGCGGGGAGGAGCGCTCTTACGCATTGGGGAGGGGCTCATGCACCAGCGAATTCCGCGTATCACGCGCGCCGGCGCGCTTGCACTGGCGATCGCTCTGGTCCTGTCGATCATCGTCATCGTTCCAGTCGGTGCGCAGGGTCCAGTCACCGGCGGCAACAGTGACGACCCGATCCTCATGCCAGGCGCGCAGATGCCGACGTTCGATGAGGCGACCGAAGAGATCCTCCAGCAGCGCGATCTCGCCTTCATCACTCGCCGCATCGCCGGCGACACCCTGTTGGATAACCAGCAGGCCGGCGCGCTCCGAGCGGAGGCCGCTCGTGCGGCGGCCCGAATCCGTAAGGAGGGCCTGCCAACCGCGGGCCCGTCAACGTTCGCAGCGCCATGGACGAACCTCGGCCCGAACCCCATCGTTCAAGGTCTGCGCAGCCCTGGCGGTCAGGCCTTCGGCGCGATGAGTGGCCGAATCGGCGCTCTCGCCATCCGCAAGAGCAACGGCCAGTTCATCCTCGGCGCCGCGCAGGGTGGCATCTGGCTGTACGACGCCACGACGGGCAAGTGGTCGCCGAGGACCGACAACCTTGCCTCCCTCTCGATCGGGGCGCTCGCGATCGCGCCGACCAACGACGCCATCGTGTACGCCGGCACCGGCGAGGGCGCGCTCTCCGGCGACAGCTACTTCGGTAACGGGATCCTCAAGTCCACCGATGGCGGCCAGACCTGGTCGCATGTCTCGGGCGACTTCTTCGAGGCGGTCTCGATCTCCCGACTCATCGTCGACCGGACCAACCCGAATCACCTCTACGCCGCTGTGCTTCGGGGCCGTGGCGGCGCGCGCCGTACGACTCCGGCCGTGCATTCACGGTTCGGCATCTGGGAGTCGAAAGACGGCGCGGTCAGCTGGACGCTTCTGAAGGAAGCGACGTCGGAGGGCAACGGCGCCACCGACATCGAGTTCGACCCGCAGAACGCGAGCGTCCTCTACTCGTCCTTCTGGGGCGACGCGATCTACAAGAGCGTCGACGCGGGCGCCACCTGGTCGCCGATCATGAACGGCCTCCCGGCCGGAAACTTCGCGGCGCATCGCACCCGCTTCTCGATAGCCGCTTCGCACGTCACGGGCGCAATCGCAACGACCCTCTACGCGGGCTTCGACTGGGAAGAGGCGCCGACACCGTCGAGGACTACTGCGGCGGGCAGTGCTTCTACGACAACGTCATCGAGGTGGACCCGAACAACGCGGACATCGTGTACGCGGCGGGCCAGTTCAACTACGGGATCGGCTCGGGCGGCATCTTCCGCTCGCACGACGGCGGCGCGACGTGGAAGAACCTCGGCTTCGACCAGCACCCGGACTTCCACGCGCTCGCCTTCGACCCGAACGACACCAAGCGCATCCTCATCGGCTCTGACGGCGGCGTCTGGTTCAGCCCGAACCGCGGTGGCCGGCCGAACGCCGGCGATCCGCTCAGCGCGGTCGACTGGCAGAGCCTGAACGGAACCCTTTCTAGTCGTCTCGGCATCGGAGTGGCGTCGCGTTCGAACCTCCAGATCAGCCAGTTCACCTCGATCGCGATCGCCGCACAGGTGCCACCGGGGCCTGGCGGAGAGCGTGTCTGGGGTGGGACGCAGGACAACGGCACGCCGCGCAAGTCGGTGAATAGCCACACCTGGTTCGATGTCGACAGCGGCGACGGCGGGCAGGTGCTCGTCGATCCCACGTCCGATGTGTGCGTGCTCGGCCCGAGCTGCTTCGTCTACGGCACGTACTTCGGGATCACGCCGTACCGCTTCACGGACGGCGGGAACTTCTTCACCAACGGGTTCATCCGCGGCGGGATCAACCTGAGCGACCGTTCGGACTTCTACATCCCGTTCGCGATGAACAAGGGCAACACCAATCAGCTCTTCCTCGGCACCTATCGGCTGTATCGCACGAACAACGCGCGAACGGACTCGGCCGGTGACGTCAGGTGGTCGGCGATCAGCCCCGACCTGACGACCGGCTGCACCGGCATCGCGCCGAATGGCGCCCGCAACTGCACGATCTCCGCGATCGGTGTCGGCGGCGGTACGGCCGTCTACACCGGCTCGCTCGACGGTCTCGTCCACCTCAGCACCGACGCGCAGACCGCCGCAGCTCCCTCCTGGACGCGGGTCGGCAAGAGCAAGCTGCCCGCGCGGCCCGTCACGCAGATCGCGGTCGACATGAGCAACTACCGCATCGCGTACGTCGCATACGCGGGGTTCAACGCTGCGACGCCGAGTCGTCCGGGCCACGTCTTCCGGACGTTCGACGGCGGCGACAGCTGGGCGGACATCACCGGGAACCTCCCGGACAGCCCGGTGAACTCGATCATCCTGGACCCCTCGTATCCGAACACGCTGTACGCCGGCACCGATGTCGGGCCGTTCGTCAGCTACAACGGCGGCGCCACGTGGTCGGCTCTGGGCACGGGCTTCCCGATCGTCGCGATCTGGCAGCTCGACCTCGATCCCTCGCATCGCATCATGGCCGCCGGCACCCACGGCCGCGGCGCGTTCCGGATCGCCGACAACACCGCCGCCGTGCCCGCCCTCGTCCTCTCGAAGGTCGACGCGGGTACCCCGGTCGGCCCATCGAGCGACATCACCTACACCCTCACGCTCCGAAACATCGGCAACGCGGACGCGACGGGCGTCGCACTCACCGACCCCGTCCCGGCGAACACGACGTTCGTCTCGGCCAGCAACGGCGGCGCAAACATCAACGGCACCGTCGCCTGGACGAACCTCACCGTCACCAAGGGCGGTAGCACATCGGTGCAGCTCACGGTGAGCATCGCCGACGCCCTGAAGAAGAAGGTCAACAGCATCGTCAACGACGGGCTGAAGGCGACGTCGGCCCAGGGCCCGTTCACGACGGGCTCGCCGCACATCACGCCGATCGCGCCGCCGTACGCCGTCGGCGTCACACCGGCGACACAGACTGACGGCGGCAGGGTCCCCAGCAGCGTCTCGTACAAAGTCATGGTGAGGAACCTCGGGTTCAACACCGATAGCTACACGCTCTCCGCCTCGAGCACGTGGGCGGTCACGTTCTTCGACTCCACCTGCGCCACAGCGATGACGACGACGCCGTCGTTGACAGCCGGCGCGACCGCCGACGTGTGCGTCAAGGTTGCCATACCGGGTGGCGCGGGCAATGGCACAACGAACACCGCGACGGTCACCGCGACCTCAGTCGCGAGCCCGACCGTCTCGGGGAGCGCGACGATCAAGACGATCGCCGTGACAGTCGACACGCTGCTCGTCGACAACGATGGCAACACGCCGAACGTGCAGTCCTTCTACACGACGGCGCTAACCAGCGCCGGTCTGCAGTTCAGCACGTGGGACCTGAGCGTCGACGTCAACCTGCCGGGCAACTACATGAGGGCGTTCAAGAACATCGTCTGGTTCACCGGTAACAGCTACCCCGGACCGATCCTCCCGTACGAGAGCAGGCTCAAGGCGTTCCTCGACGGGGGCGGGCGGCTCTTCCTGTCCGGCCAGGACCTCCTTGACCAGTCGGCCGGGACCACCGCGTTCGTCCACGACTACCTGCACGTGGACTGGAACGGCAGCGAGGTCCAGAACGACAAGCGGACCGCGAGCGTCCACGGCGTCGCGACGACTCTCACCAACGGCATCGTTACCGTGCCGATCGACCACACGATCCTCGGGAACTCCTTCGAGGACCGGATCACGCCGAACGGCGCCGCCGTCGCGATCTTCACCGACGACTCGACAGCCGCCGACGGCCTCTCGTTCGCGGGCACCTACAAGGTCGTCTTCCTGTCCTTCCCGTTCGAGGCCTACGGAACGGCGGCACAGAAGACGGATCTCGTCCAGCGCGTGATGACCTTCTTCGGTCCGTAACACCGAACACACGCACGGCGGGGTCGGGGCCGGCACGTG
>MNEO01000001.1:3355-8693 GCA_001917735.1 Chloroflexi bacterium 13_1_40CM_68_21 | reverse complement strand
GTTCCCGCCGGCGAGCTCGATGTTCATGAGCTTCGACAAGGACATCCTCGCGCTCTACATCCGCGGGAACGACACCGGCGGCCGCTGCTTCGCGACGACCGTCGGCGCGTCCCTCGACGGCGACACCGCGACGCTCGATCTCTCGTGGCAGAACGGGACGTGCGGCGCGCCGATCACCGCGCACTACCCGTTCATCCTCCTTTCGCTCTCGCGGACGGCCGCTGACGGAAGCTCATGGGTCACGCCGAACAGATCGGTCTGCGGTCTGGCGCCCGGTGCCCTCGACTCGCGCGCCTGCGCGGCCCTCTCAGGCGCGTCGCCCGCACCGACCGCCTCGCCGACGTCCGCACCGACGACCGTGGCGCCGAGTGCGTCGCCGAGCGCGACGGCGACGCCAACCGGGACCCGGACGCTAACCCCGAGCGTCCCCGCGACGACCTCTCCCGTCGCGGTGGCGACCCCAAGCGTGAGCGCGTCGCCTCTGCCCAGCCGTTCGCCGGTCGCCGCCGCGAGTCCTGGCGCCGATGCCAGCGATCAGAGCACGAACTTCCTGCTCTACGGGATGCTTATCGCGATCGGGATCCTCATCGGTGTCGCGATGATGCTGTCGCGCTCACCTCGCCGGGGGCGCTAGCGCTCCCGCTGCAGCTCCACGGCCCAGCCGACAAGCAGCGGCATCGTCTCGACGAGGTTGTAGAGGAAGTGCAGATCGGGCCGCGCGATCGGCAGCCCGCCGAAGAGAAGTCCGCCTGAGCTGAGCAATCCCGGGCTGCCGGCGACCCCTGTGCGGAGGTAGGTCGCGATCATCACGCAGTGCTCCACGAAGTGCCAGCCGGCAAAGAGCGCGACGCCGATGAGCCACGCGTTGTTGCGGAAGCGGGGCACGAGCACCAGGAGCGCGGCGAGCACCCAGCCGTTCCAGATGAAATGGACCCACTCGATGTCGAGCTGGCCGACGATGCCGCGCGCGGCCGGTCCGGAAAGACCGAGGACGTGGATCTGGACCATCTGCGCGACGTGCTCGAACAGGTGCGCGGCCTGCGAGAGGGCGAGGATGCCGAGCAGCGCGAGCCACGGGCTCGCCACGAGCCGCTCCGGGTAGGACATGACTCGTGCCGCCATCCCGGCATCCTTCTCCGCGACCGTCTGACCCGTCAACGAAAGATCAGCTACGAGGTTCGACCGAATACTGGACCTGGACGCGGATGTACGTATCGATCTCGGCCGGTGGGAATCCCGGTCCGCCGACGACCGGGAACTTGCCCGTTGTCACGGCGCCGCCATAGGGCGACGGCTGCGGGCGGATGTCAGTGATGCTGATCGCCGGACCGAGCTTCAGCCCGGCCGCCGCAGCCGTAACTTCGGCCTGGGCGCGGGCGTCGGCGATGGCCTTCTCGCGAGCGATGCGGTAGGCGGGTCCCTCGGTGCTCGGCGAGTAGCGCACCGAGAGCGCGCTGGTCGCGTCGTCCTTCATGAGCTCCGAGATCAGGGCGGGCATGCCGTCGATCTCGTCGCACTCGATCGCGATCTGCTGGTACGCGTTGAACGCGATCACCTTCTGGCCCCCCTTCCCGGGGTCGTAAGTGAACTGCGGCTGGAACTGGAGCGGGCCGAGGACGATGTCGCCGTCCTGAACCCCGAGCGCGCGGGCCTTCGCAAGGAGACGCTCAACGCGGGTCTGGAGCTGGCCGGCGACGTCCGTGCCGACTGGGCCGCCTGCCTGCACCGCGAACGCGAGATAGGCCTCGCCGGGCGCCGCCCGGACGCTCGCCTCGCCCGTCGCGATGATGCCTGGCGGGGGCGCGCTCTGTGAGAGCACGAGCACGGGCGGAGCCGGATCCGTTGCGACGGCGGCGGGAGCGCTCGTCGTGGACCCTCGTGCCCAGGTGACGACGCTGACAGCTGCGAAACCGACCACGACGAGAGTGAGCATCGCTTTCTGGAACGGCGTGAACACGGAACACCTCCGGGCGATCCTCCCTGCCGGACTGGTCGCCCGTATGAGAGAGTGCGGCCTGGAGCTCGCGGCGTCGTCTGCATTGCGCGCCCGATGTCGTATCGGGCGGATACGAGTTAGTCGACGACCCCGGCGTAACGGCGAACGAGCTCGATGATCTCGGCGTCCAGGCGCCGGACTTCGCGGACCGCGTCGCTGAGCGACGCGACCTCGATGCGTCCCCCGCGAAGCACCGGCAGGACTCCCGATCGGCCGGAGTCCACGAGATCGGCAGCGGCGTTCCCGAAGCGCGTGGCGCGCAGCCGGTCGACCGCGGTCGGGGACCCGCCGCGCTGCAGATGGCCGAGGACGACCTGGCGAGCTTCGATGCCCGTGCGCTGCTCGATGTGCCGGGCGAGCACCGCCCCGATCGCTCGCTGGTCGAGGCGCACGTGGCCGAACGCGTCTCGGTCGAGGGTGGTCTGGGCCTCGAGACCGTCGATCTCCACGGCCTCGGAGACGACCACGAGGATGTCGGGGTCGCCGATCGCGCGACGGTGCTTCATCGTGCGCACGAGGTCATCGCTCGTGGCCGGGATCTCCGGAATGAGGATGAGGTCGGCGCCGCCGGCGAGTCCACCGTACGCGGCGACCCAGCCTGTATCGCGGCCCATTGCCTCCACGACCACGACACGATGGTGGGCGCTGGCCGTCGTCCGCAGCCGGTCCAGGGCTTCCGACACGACGGTCACCGCCGTGTCGAATCCAATGCAGTAGTCGGTCTCGGAGAGGTCGTTATCGACCGTTTTCGGCACGCCGACAACGCGGACGCCTTCCTCGTGCAGCCACTGGGCGACACCGAGGGTGTCGTTCCCACCGATCGCGACCAGACCGTCGAGACGCCACCGCCGGACGCTGTCGAGCGCCGCGCGCCGCGATTTGTCGTCCCTGCGCGGGTCCGTGCGCGACGTCCCGAGGATCGTGCCTCCCTCGCCAAGGATCCGAGCCGCATCGCGTGGCCGGAGGGGGCGAGGCTCGGCCTCGCCGAGGAGCCCGGCCCAGCCGTCGGCGATGCCGAAGACCTCGTGCCCGAGCGCGCTGCCGCGCAGCACCACCGCGCGAATTGCCGCGTTGAGGCCCGGAGCGTCGCCGCCGCCGGTAAGGACTCCGATCCGCACCGTTACCTCCCGATGGCTAAGGGATCTCGTCGACCCATGCCTTAGGCAGCGGCTCGCGCCCCATGGCCATCTCGGCGGTGACGCCGCCGCCGTGCTCGCGCTTGTAGTCAATGATCTGCTGGCGCTCGGTCTCCTCGTCCATGCGCCGGATGTGCCGCCACATGAGGGCGACCCCGTAGGTCGCGACGAGCATGACCACCACGCTGACGGCGAGGGTGAGAAGCGGTATGTCCACTAGTCCTTCGTCTCTCGCTTCTGACGCTCGAGGGCCTTGTCGAGCTGCTCCGGGGTGATCGCGTGCATGAGTGCCAGGACCTCGCCGAGCCGTCTCGGGTGTCCGCGCGCCTCGAGGGTACGCTGCATCGCGAGTGCGTCGCTGAGCTGCTCGTGGGTCAGGATGCCCTCCTCGATGAGGAACTGACCAAGACTCTGGACGGCAGGCGGGTTGCCGAGCACCCCGCGGAGCGTATTGATGAGATCGATCGGGCCGAACGGCTTGATCAGGTAGTGTGACGCCCCCGCCGCCATCCCGGCCCTTCGGTCAGACGCGCTGTCGCGCGCCGTGAGCATGACGACTGGGATCGCCTTGGTCGCCGGATCCGCCTTGAGCTCGCGGCAGACGTCGAACCCGGTCCGCCCGCCGTCCTCGTCGAACATGACGTCAAGGAGGACCGCGAGCGGCGGATCACGCCGCGCGATGTCGAGGGTCTGGCCGGGCGTCGCCGCCTCCGCGATGGTCCACCCCTGTGTGGACAGAGTGATCCGGACCATATCGCGTATGAAACGGTGATCGTCGGCGATCAGGATGTCAGCCACGCACCACAGCCGGCCAAAAGCCTAGCCGGGCGGCCGTGACCGCGGTAGGCCGCTCAACCCGCCGCCCGGCTCGTTGTTGCTCGTCTGCTACCGCGTCTCCCTCAGCACCCAGACTCCTGAGTTCATATCGCTGATCACGATGAGCCCGTCGTCCGTCACGACAACGCCCCACACGAAGGCCGAGTTACCGAGACAGGCACACGACCCCACCGGATCATTCGCCGCGGGCGGTACGAAAAACGCGGTTTCCGCGGGGATCCGGGAGGAGCCGGTCCGCACCGGTGTGAGGTCAAGGATCCGAACCCCGTCCGAATACCAGGAGACGGCGACCTTCGAGGATCCGCCCCAGGTGGCGTTCACCGCCGTGTGGTGCACGGAGTAGAGGCCATTACTCACCTTTGACTTCAGTGAGTTCTGCGTCCGGAACTCGCCCACCTGTACGAGACTCCCGGCAGCATCGCGTGATGCGAGATCGAAGATCCGGAGAAAGCCCCACCCCGGCTGCTGCTTGGAGTCATTCGACTGGCACTCGTCCTCGTCCTCGACGAGGAGATACCGGGCGTCGGGTGTCTCGGTGGAGGAGTGGGTGTCCATATCACCCGCCTGGTCCGCGGGATAGGCGGCGCGCCGAAGGAACGCCGGCGCTGACGGCGCGGTGATGTCGACGAGCAGCTCTCCGCCGTCGATCGCCGATACGTATGCCGTCGCGCCGTCGCGGCTCGCAGAGACCGCGTGGACATAGGTGCGCGCGAAACACCCGACTCCGGTGAACTGGTTCGTCACGCCGACGCTCGCGAGCGACCAGTTGCCGATCTCGACGGGGTTGGAGGGATCGGTCACGTTCGCGATGCGTAGGCCGCCGCGGTGCGCCGCGTCGTAGGTCTCTGAGAAGTTCACACCCTGCAGCGCCAGGACCATGCCGAGGTCGGGCCGATTGACGATCGACAGCTCGTGGACGCCGCGGATGTTGTCGCCGCTCGGGAGAAAGCCCTTGGCCACCGGGTGGCGCGGGTCGGTCACGTCGAACAGCTGAAGTCCGCGGGGGATCAAGTTGTCGGTGCGGAAGCACGCCTGGATGCCCACCGCGGCGATGTCGCGCCCGGCGGTCGTGTACACGACGATGTCCTCGGCGCTCGTACGCGGAGGGTTCTGGAGTGTCGCGACGATCGGGAGCCCTGGCGCGCGCAGATCGAGGACCTTGACCCCCGACTTGTCGCCGGAGGGGCAGAACTTGGGGAAGTTGCTGATGCCGAAGCCCCACTGCCCGACGTATGCGAAGCCCTTGTGCGCGTAGATGTCGGCGTTGAAGCCGCGGTTCCCGATGTCGTTATGCGCGATGACTTCGAGATTCGAGATCGCGCCATTGTTCTGGACCTGTCCGGCCTTCGTTCCGTCTCCATTGCCGCCG
>MNEO01000001.1:0-3146 GCA_001917735.1 Chloroflexi bacterium 13_1_40CM_68_21 | reverse complement strand
AGGGTGCCGCGGCATCACGTAGACTCGCAGCCAAAGTTCATACGCGTTGCCGGCCAGAGGTGCGGGCGCTACGCGACGTCGCGGAGGAACGAGCTTCCGCTGATGCGACGCCAGGGAGCGACCGCCGAAGTCGGAGGTCCGTTTCGGGACCTCGGGCTGGTTCGCCCACCGGAAGGAGGCGAACTGTCGCGACGGGGGAGACCCCGACGCGAAGCGCTGCCGTGTGACCTGGTCTTCTTAAGAGGCTCGGTGGCACGTGGCGCACCGAGCCTTTGTGCGCTCGGTGGCTGGACCGTGTGTGCGAGGAGGCGCGCGTGCCGGTCGAGCGCTTCGCGATCATCGACTCCACGCTCCGCGAGGGGGAGCAGTTCTCGAATGCGCATTTCACGACGGCGGAGAAGATCGCCGTCGCGAAGCTACTCGACGAGTTCGGCGTCGAGTACATCGAGCTCACGTCGCCGGTCGCCTCTCCCCAGTCGTTCGAGGACTGCCGGACCATCGCGGCCCTTCCTCTGAAGGCGAAGGTCCTGACGCACGTGCGTTGCCACATGGACGACGCGCGGGTCGCCGTCGAGACCTGCGTCGACGGTATCGACATCCTCTTCGGGACCTCGTCGTACCTGCGCGAGTTCAGCCACGGGAAGAGCGTCGACGAGATCATCGAGGACGCTCGCGAGGTCATCGCCTTCATCCGCGACCACGGCAAGGAGGTGCGCTTCTCGAGCGAGGACAGCTTCCGCTCGACGGAGGGCGACCTCCTCAGGGTCTACACGGCCGTGGACCGCATGGGCGTGAACCGTGTAGGCGTCGCTGACACCGTCGGGATCGCGACGCCGCGCCAGTGCTACGCGCTCGCGGTGGAGCTTCGCCATCACGTGCACTGCGACATCGAGTTCCACGGCCACAACGACACCGGCTGCGCGATCGCGAACAGCTACGCGATCCTCGAGGGCGGGGCGACGCACGTCGACACGAGCGTTCTCGGGATCGGCGAGCGCAACGGCATCACTCCCCTCGGCGGCTTCGTCGCGCGGATGTACGCCGACGACCCCCCCGCGATCCGCAAGAAGTACGACCTGCGCAAGCTGCGCGACCTGGATGAGCTCGTCGCGTCGCTGGTCGGCATCGAGATCCCGTACAACAACTTCGTGACCGGGAAGTACGCTTTCCACCACAAGGCGGGGATGCACACGAAGGCCATCTATCTCAACCCCAACACCTATGAAATCCTCGACCCCGCCGACTTCGGGCTCGCACGCACGATCAATGTCGCGCACCGCCTCACCGGAAAGCACGCTATCAACCATCGCGCGAAAGAGCTCGGCCTCGAATTCGGCGAAGACGAGCTCAAGAAGATCACGCGGAGGATCAAGACCCTGGCCGACTCCGGTCCGCTCTCGATGGATCAGCTGGACTCGCTGCTGCGGGAGTGGGTCGTTGCCTAAGACTCTGGCCGAGAAGATCCTGTCGCGCGCTTCCGGGCGCGACGCGCACGCTGGCGACCTCGTCATAGCGCCGGTGTCGCGCGTCATGGTCCACGACTCGGTCATCGACGCCGTGATGGCTGGGCTACGCGACCTCGGGAAGGAGCGGGTGTGGGACACGGGCAAGGTTGCCGTCTTCATCGATCACGCCGCGCCCGCGCCGACGCCCGTTGTCGCGGACTCGCACCGCGTCCTCCGCGAGTGGGTTCGGGAGCAGGGGATCGCGACCTTCTACGACGCGGGCGAGGGCGTCTGCCACCAGATCATGGTGGAGGAGGGTTACTGCGAGCCCGGCACTGTGATCGTCGGGAGCGACTCGCACTCCAACTCCTATGGCGCCGTCGGCGCGTTCGGCGCGGGGATGGGCGCGACCGACGTCGCCGTCGCTCTCGCGCTCGGCCGCACGTGGCTGCGGGTGCCCGCGTCCATCAAGGTCACTTTTGCCGGACGCCCGCGCAAGGGCGTGACGATGAAGGACGCGATCATGCGCGTCGTCCGCGAGATCGGCACCGACGGCGCGCGCTACGCCTGTGTGGAATTCCACGGCGCGGGCGCGCTGCCGCAGGGCGATCGCATCACCCTCGCCGGCATGACGACGGAGATGGGTGCGAAGGCGGGCCTCATCGTTGGGACGCCCGAGGCGCCGGCCTGGCTCTTCCCCGATCGGGGCGCGTCGTACGCGAGTGAGCTCACGATCGATCTCGCCACGCTCGAACCGCAGATCGCCGTGCCGCCGCGCGTCGATCAAGTAGTCGACGTATCCGAGGCGATCGGCCAGCCTATCGACATCGTGTTCCTCGGCTCGTGCACCAACGGGCGGCTCGCCGACATGCGCCAGGTGGCCTCCGTGCTCCGCGGGCGGCGCATCGCACCGGACGTGCGGCTGGAGGTCGTGCCTTCGTCGCGACGGCAGTTCGAGGACGCGATGGCCGACGGCACGCTTCTCGCGCTGTCCGCCGCGGGCGCGGTCATCGGCAGCTCGGGCTGCGGCCCCTGCCTCGGCCGAACCGGCGGCGTCCTCGCCGGAAACGAGATCTGCCTCTCGACCGCCAACCGCAACTACCGGGGTCGGATGGGCTCTCCGGACGCATCCATCTTCATCGCGTCGCCGTACGTCGCCGCGGTCGCCGCCCTGACCGGCGTGATCGACGACCCGCGGCCGTATCTCGAGGCGACCGAGGACGAGCTCGACGCGCTCGTGGCGAAGCGGCGGGCGGAGCGGCCCGGCCGCGGCGCCGCGTCGGTGCGCTCGGGTGATCGCTCGCGGGAGCTGATGGTCGCGGCCGCACGGAGCGGGATCGCCGCGGAGATAGATGATTGATGGCGAGAGCGTGGGTCTTCGCTGACGACCTCGACACTGACCAGATCGTGCCGGGACGCTACGCGCCGTTCATGGTCGGTCAGGACAAGTTCCATCTCTACGCCTTCTGCGACGCGCGCCCGGGTTTCGCCAGAGAGGCGCAGCCCGGCGACGTGCTCGTCGGTGGAGAGAACTTCGGCTGTGGCTCGTCCCGCGAGTACGCGGTTGCGGCGCTCAAGAAGCTGGGGATCGGCGGCATCGTCGCCAAAAGCTTCGCGCGGATCTTCTACCGCAACTGCATCAACCTCGGGATCCCGGTGCTCGACTCCGCCGAAGCCGTCTCGCTCGCGCGCGACGGCGAC
>MNEO01000083.1 GCA_001917735.1 Chloroflexi bacterium 13_1_40CM_68_21 | reverse complement strand
TCGAGTCTTGCGCGACTGGGTCGGTCGTCCGACGCCGCTGACCGACGCGCCGCGGCTCGCGCGCGCCGTCGGACTCGAGCGCGTGCTCCTCAAACGTGAGGACCTCGCGCACACCGGCGCGCACAAGATCAACAGCGCCGTCGGCCAGGCGCTCCTGGCGAAACGGATGGGGAAGCGCCGCATCGTCGCAGAGACCGGGGCGGGGCAGCACGGCGTGGCGACCGCCGCGGCGTGCGCCCTTCTCGGGCTCGAGTGCGTCGTGTACATGGGCACCGTCGACACACGACGACAGCAGGCCAACGTCTTCCGCATGAAGCTGCTGGGCGCGGAGGTGCGCGAGGTCGACGCGGGGAGCCGCACCTTGAAGGACGCGGTCAACGAAGCGATCCGCGACTGGGTGACGAACGTGCGCACCACGTACTACCTGCTTGGTTCGGCGATCGGCCCGCATCCGTATCCGGCGATGGTCCGTGACTTTCAGTCGATCATCGGCACCGAGGCGCGGGATCAGTGCGTCGCCGTCCTCGCGCGTCTGCCGGACGTCGTCGTGGCATGCGTCGGTGGAGGATCGAACGCGATCGGGATCTTTAGCGCGTTCCTCGGCGACAACAGTGTGCGTCTCGTCGGCGTCGAGGCCGGGGGCGAGGGCATTGCGAGCGGCCGCCATGCGGCTTCGATCGTGGGCGGGGCTGTCGGCGTGCTTCACGGATCGCGAACGCTCGTGTTGCAGGACCAGCACGGTCAGATCCGCGAGACGCACTCGGTGTCGGCGGGCCTCGACTATCCGGGCGTCGGTCCGGAGCACGCGGAGCTCGCGAGGAGCGGGCGCGTGCGATACGCGGCGCGCACCGACCGCGAGGCGCTCGACGCGTTCGCCCTGCTTTCACGCACCGAGGGGATCATCCCGGCGCTCGAGCCCGCGCACGCGATCGCCGAGCTGCCCGCGATCGCCCGCGACGGAGCCGATCAGGCCGTCCTGGTCTGTCTCTCCGGGCGCGGCGACAAGGATCTCGAAATCGTCATGCACCAGGGGCTGCTCCGATGACGGTCTCGGCGGCCCGTGCCGCCGCCGAACGGATCGCGCGGGCGTTCGTCCGCGCGCGCGAGGAGCGCCGTCTCGCGATCATCGTGTACCTCACCGTCGGCTACCCCGACCGCGCGGCCACCGGCCCCCTGCTGCGCGCCGCGCTCGACGGCGGCGCCGACGTGATCGAGCTGGGCGTCCCCTTCAGCGATCCTCTCGCCGACGGCGCCACCGTACAGCGCGCGAACGAGATCGCACTCCGGAACGGCGTGACGCTCACGGAATGTATCGCCGAAGCCGCAACGCTCGTGCGTGAACGAGACGTCCCGGTCCTGCTCATGGGTTACGCGAATCCGTTCCTCCGCTATCGCGATGGTCTTGCGGGCTTCGCTGCCGACGCCGCCCGCGCCGGTGTAGCCGGGATCATCGTCCCCGACCTGCCGCCAGAGGAGTCGGAGGAGTTCGACGAGGCACTTCGCCCCGAGGGCATCACGCGCATCGATCTCTACGCGCCGACGACGCCGGACGCGAGGCTTGCCCGGCTGGTCCCTGCGGCGCACGGCTTCGTGTACTGCGTGTCCCTCACCGGGGTGACTGGTGCGCGCCACGCGCTCGCGTCGGACGTCGGCGACTTCGTTGCCCGGGTGCGGCGTCACACGACGCTTCCGGTCGCGGTCGGCTTCGGCATCAGCGCCCCCGAGCACGTCGCGGCGCTCCGCGGCGTCGCCGACGCGGTCGTGGTCGGCAGCGCCGCGCTCGACGCCATCGCGAGCGCGCCGGCCGAGCGCCGCGCGGACGCGCTGCGCGCGTTCGTGTCCGGGCTCGCAATCGCGGGGAGGGCCTGATGCCCGTCCGCGGCATTCGCGGCGCGACGACGGTGGCGAAGAACGAGGAGCGCGCCATCTACGCCGCCACGCTCGAGCTCCTGACGACGATCGTGAAGCTCAACGGGGTGCGGCCGGAGGACGTCGGTTACGTCTGGTTCACGGTTACCGATGACCTCAACGCGTCCTTCCCGGCGGATGCCGCCCGCGCGGGTCTGGGATGGGCGAACGTGCCGCTCATCTGCGGCCGCGAGATTCCCGTCCCGGGTGCGCTCCAAAGATGCATCCGTGTGCTCGTCGCGTGGAACACCGCGACGACCCAGCCGGAGGTGCGGCACGCCTTCCTGCACGACGCGCGCGGGCTCCGTCCCGCCTGGGCGGTCGATCTCCCCGGCGACCCGCCCCTCAGAGAGCCCTAGTGCTCGTCGTCATGAAGCGCGATGCGACGAAGGCAGAGATCGACGCGGTCGTCGAACGTATCAAGGAGTTCGGCATCACGCCCGTGCCGCTGCCGGGGGCCGAGCGCACCGCCATCGGTACGTTCGGCACGACGTCGCGTGAGGCGGCCGAGGCCGTCGAGTCGCTGCCCGGCGTGTCCGAGGTCGTCCCCGTCAGCCGCCCGTTCAAGCTCGCCTCGCGCGAGGTCATCGCCGACGACACCGTCGTGCGAATCGGCCAGGTGCCGGTCGGAGACGGCCATCCGCTCGCGGTCATCGCCGGACCATGTGCAGTGGAGTCGCGGGAGGTGACGCTCGAGACGGCCCGCGGTGTCCGTGCGGCGGGAGGGGCGGCGCTCCGTGGTGGGGCGTTCAAGCCGCGGACCTCCCCGTACTCGTTCCGCGGGATGGGCGAGGAGGGTCTCGAGATCCTCGCGGAGGCGCGGGCGGCGACCGGCCTCCCGATCGTCACCGAGGTGCTCGCTCCGAGCGACGTCGAGACGGTGGCCCGTGTTGCCGACTGCCTGCAGATCGGCGCTCGCAACATGCAGAACTTCTCGCTCCTCGACGCGGTCGGCGAGCAGCCCAGGCCGGTGCTCCTGAAGCGAGGAATGTCGGCGACCGTGGAAGAGCTCCTTCTCTCGGCCGAATACGTGCTCGCGCGTGGCAACCGCAACGTGATCCTGTGCGAGAGAGGGATCCGGACGTTCGAGCGCTACACGCGGAACACTTTCGACGTGAACGCCATCCCGTTGCTCAAGCGCCTCACGCACCTCCCTGTCCTCGCGGACCCGTCCCACGGAACGGGCAAGTGGTACCTCGTCGCGCCGGTGGCGCTCGCGGCGGTCGCTGCCGGAGCGGACGGACTCCTGATCGAGGTGCACCCGAGCCCGGATCACGCGCTCTCCGACGGCTTCCAGTCGCTCACCTTCGACAATTTTCGCGTGCTCATGTCGGCGGTCCCGCACGTCGCGCGCGCGGTGGGCCGTACGGAGCAGGTCGTCGCGCGGTGAGGATCGGCATCGCCGGTCTTGGCCTCATCGGCGGTTCGCTCGCGCTGGCCCTTCGCGACCGCCACGAGGTCACGGGCTACGACATCGACCAAGCCGCGCGCAAGGCCGCGGCCGGCGACGGGATCCGCATCGCCGCGAAGCTCGAAGATCTCGGACAGGCGGAGGCGGTGGTCGTCGCCACTCCGATGGCGGCGATCGTCCCGACGCTCGAGCGCCTCGCCGCCAGTTCGGACGGAGCGGTCCTCCTCGATACCGGCTCGCTGAAGCGGGCCGTTGCCGACTTCGCGACTCGGGCGCCGAAGAGCGCGCGGATCGTTGGAGGGCATCCGATGGCCGGGACGACGTCGTCGGGTTTCTCCGCCGCCGACCGGGACCTGTTCCGGGGTCGGCCGTTTCTCCTCGTTCCGACGGAACGATCCAACGATGCGGCCATGACCGTGTCGGGCACGATCGCGCGCGACTGCGGCGCCGCCGTCACGGTGTGCTCGGCGGCCGTGCACGACCGCGCCATGGCGCGATTGCTCGCGGCACCCCTCGCGACCGCGGCAGCTCTCGCCGTGGCCGGCGTGGAGGCCGATCCGCTGCTCGGCGCGGCCGGGCCTGGATTCCGCGACTCGACGCGTCTTGCGGAGACGCCGCTCGACCTCGCGATCGAGCTCCTCTTCGGAAACGCAAAGGACGCGCGCGCGGCGATCGAAGCGGTAATCGACGGATTGGAACAGCTGCGCGACCGGCTCGATCAGGACGACCGCGAGTACGTCCGGAACTTCCTGCGCACGGCTCGCTCGGTGCGGGACGAGCTCGGCTAGCGTCGCCCGATCTCAGCGTGCGAGCGCAGCGAGCATGTCGTAGAAGCCGGGGAACGTCTTCGCGACCGAGCTCGCGCCTTTGATCGCGACGCCCGGCACCTGCAGCCCGAGGATCGAGAACGCCATCGCGATGCGGTGATCGCCTGAGGCGTCTACCACGCCGTCGTGGAGCGGCCGCGGTTCGATGCGAATCGCATCGGCGAAGGCCTGCGCGGCGCCACCGAGGGCGTTGATGCCGCTCGCCACCGCCACGACGCGATCGCTCTCCTGCTTGCGGGTGTGGCCGATGCCGGTGAGCTCGGTCGGCTCCGAGGCTTGCGTCGCCACCACAGCGAGGGTGGGGAACACGTCCGAGCAGTCGCGAACGTTCGCGCGAACTCCGTGCAGCTCGCCGATCCGGCGCACCGTCACCGCGCCCGAGCGGTGTGACACGCCGCAGCCCATGGAGCCGAGAAGCTCGAAGAAGCGGGCATCGCCTTGCGCTCCCGCGCGCTTGCGCGCGTCGACGTTCTCGATGGTCACCGATCCGCCGAGGATCGCCGCAGCCGCGGCCGGGTACGTGGCCGCGGTCACGTCACCGGGGATGCGCATGTCGCGCGTGCGCAGCTTGCTCTCCTTGACGCTGATCTCTCTGCCGCTCTGATCGACCTTCGCGCCGCGCTCCCGCAGCGCGGCGATCGTGAGGTCGACGAACGGCGCGGATACGAGCACACCGACGATTCGCAGCCGCAGACCCTCGCGAAGGCGCGGCGCGACGAGAAGCAGCGCGGACGCGAACTGGCTGGACTCGTTCCCCGCGATCTCCACCTCGCCGCCGTGTAGCGGCCCCACGATGAGGACCGGGAGCTCGTCCCCCTTGACGCTCGCGCCGAGCGTGCGCAGCGCGTCGAGGAGCGGCTTGATCGGGCGTTCGCGGAGCCGCTCGGAACCAGTGACCGTGACGAAGCCGCTGCCCAGGGCGCCGAGCGCCGCACCGAAGCGCGCCACGGTCCCGGCATCGCGGGCGTTGATGGTCGCTCCCGACCGCTGGCCGGTGCCGGTGCCATGGATGAGGAGCTCTTCGCGGCTCCGATCGACGCGGTAGCCGAGCGCAACGACGGCTTCCGTCATCGCATCGACGTCGTCGCCGGGGTCGAGTGGGCCGAGCACCAACCGCGAGCGACCCGTGGCGAGGGCCGAGAGAACTATCTCGCGGTTCGCGATGCTCTTGGAGGCCGGGACTTTCGCGCGTTTGTCGACGAGCGGATGGCGCATGGGCGTGATCGGGCGAACGTCGTCCATCGGGATGCGAGGATTATCACCGCGATGCGGTACACACGAGCGGAGCGGGTTGCGCAGATGACGGTCGTCGCGGTCGCCGCCGTCTTCGCTGTCGGCGTTGTGGGATTCCTTTTCCGCGGCGTAGGTGGTGGCGGGCCCGGCCCGAGCTCCCCGCCGACCGCGACACCGCGCGGACCCGAGGCGAAGATCACTCAGGAGACCTGCTGCACACAGACCGCTCGGTTCATCCGGGCAACCTGGGAGTCGAGCACCCGGGTGAGCGCCGCGAAGGTCACGCTCACGCCGGATCCGGGCTTCGCCTGCGAGGCGGCGGTCGACCCGTCCGGTTTGAAAGGGACGTTCGGGTGCGCGGGCCTGCTGAGGGGCGCGACCGATTACGTCGCTCGCCTCGAGCTCACGACGGCGGCCGGGACATACCCGTTCGAGCAGAAGTTCAAGACGATGGGCGACAAGCTGAACGACGTGAAGTGGTTCACCGAATTCGAGAACCCCAGCGGCGAGCCGCTGGCGTGCGCCGCGGCGAGCTGCCGGATCATCCAGAACTACACGGCGGGAAAAGACCCGCTGACGGCGGAGGGGATCCTTGAGCTCGGCCGCCAATTCAACAAGAGCAAGGATCCCGGCCTGGACCCCGTGGCTATCGCGACGGTGCTGCAGCGCATGGAGCCGCGCAACCACTATCACTACTACCGGTACGACACACGAGAGGACGCGACCGGCGCCGCGGTCTACTGGCTCGTTCGCAGCGGGAAGCCGGTGATGGTGATCAGCCTCGCCGGCCAGCACGGCCCCGTCCTTATCGGCTTTCAGGGCGCGTATGGCACCTACTACGACGATCCGGCCAACAAGATCACCGGCGTGATCGTCGAGGATCCGCAACGCGGCGACCTGAGTCCGGCCACGCAGAACCGCCGACCCGACAAGTACCGGACGGCGGGGTTCCAAACGGGACAGCTGCTGAGCCTCGACGAATGGAACCGCGACGAGTGGTGGCTCGGCTTCCCGTACGCCAGCCCGATCCGCATGCCGGACGGCTCGCTCCTGGCCATCGATCGCAACGACGGCGTGTACGCGACGCCGCACTGGGCCGGCAAGTTCGTGATCATCGTCGACGACGGCGACGCGGAGAATCCGCCAGACCGCGAGGGACGCGTAAAGTTCCGCTAGTGTCCGATCCGCCAGATGCTGGGACAGAAGGACCTGCCGGGGTACGTCGGTCACATCGAGCTCGAGGCGCCGTACCGGCAGGAGGACCTACCGAAAGCTGCGCAGCTGGATCGGCGGCACGTAGTCGCCGACGAGCTCTCGCGACCACCACGCACCGGTCTCGCGGCGCTCTTTGGGCGTCGTGAAGCGATAGAGGTAGAAGAGGGCGCGTACGAACCGCGGTTGACGGCCCGCGAAAGGATCGCGCGCGAGCAGGCGCAGGACCCTGCGGTCGGCCTCGAGGAGCTTGCGGAGCAGCGGCACGAACCACTCGTGATACATCGGTGACGACAGCGCCGCGAACCACATGAGCCAGTCGAGCCGGTAGTGGTACGGGGCGACCTGCGGCGGCCGTCGCCGCACGTCGCCGGGCTTCCCCTGAAACTCGTACTCGTGCCACTTGGTCTGCGGCGTGAGGACCGCGTCCTCCGTCCCCTCGATCACGACCTCGAACCGCTCTTTCGTGATCGAGCCGAACGCGCCATATGTGCCGACGATGTGGAGTGGATCGAAGCTGTAGTTCATGAGCTGGCGGCGTGACAGGAGGTTGCGCGCCGGCCGGTAGCTGAGCGCGAGGATCAGGGCGGTGATCGCGAGGACGATCGCGACGCACCACGTAGGCGTCGGCTGCGACTCGTAAGGCACGATCGCGAAGACACGGCCCAGCGCAGCGTTGTCGAAGCTCGCGATGGCGAGCGTCATCGTGATGAAGTTGAGCCAGGAGAAATTCCCGGATAGGACGAGCCACGACTGCGTCACGAAGACGATCAAGCCGGCCACCGACGCGATCGGCTGCGGGAAGAAGAGGAACCACGGGACGACGAGCTGCGCAAAGTGATTCGCGAGCACCTCCATCCGATGAAGACGCTTGGGCAAATGGTGGAAGTACCAGCTCAGCGGATTGGGCATGGGCTGGGTCTCGTGGTGGTAGTAGAGGCAGGTGAGGTCCCGCCAGCACCGATCGCCGCGCATCTTGATCATGCCGGCACCGAATTCGACGCGGAACAAGAGCCAGCGGAGCAACAGGATCAGGCTGAACTGCGGGGTCGTCGAGGCCGGTCCGAGGAAGATCGCGAGGAAGCCGGCCTCGAGCAGCAACGACTCCCAGCCGAACGAATAGAAGGTCTGGCCCACATTGACGATCGAGAGATAGAGCGCCCAGAGGAGCGCCCAGACGGCCATCGTCAGCGGGACCGGCCACTCCGGGCCGTCGAACACACCGAGCGCCGCGACAGCCGCGAGGAGCACGCCCGACCAAGCGATTGCGAGCAGCAAGGGGTCGGAGTAGCGGAGGTGAAAGAGGCTCGGGGAGCGGCCGAAGGGGACCGCGCGTACGAAATCGGGGACCGGCAGAAGCCCGCGTTCGCCGAGGAGCGGTCTGAACTGGTGGACCGTCACGAGAAAGGCGATGAGGTAGATGAACGCGAGCGCGCGCTGGAAGGCGAATCGCGCCAGCCAGTAGTCGGGCGCCGCGAGCCAGTCCATCGGCGGCGGCTAGGCTACGCGCGCCGTGGACCCGGCGACCCAAGACGCCCTGACCAAAGCCGAAGAGATCGAGCTCGTCACGACCGGTCGGGTGAGCGGGCGTCCGCATTCGGTCCGTCTTCGCTTCGCGTACGCGGACGGCGTGCTCTGGCT
>MNEO01000008.1:1518-8643 GCA_001917735.1 Chloroflexi bacterium 13_1_40CM_68_21 | reverse complement strand
AGCGCTCCGAGCGATCCTCGTCGGGAACGTGGTCGTTCAGGCGCTCGAGATCGTCGTGAACACGGGCGAGATCATCGCTGGCGTTCTTCCCGGTCAGGCCGCGGGCGGCCTCGTCATCCATCTCGTCCTCGGCGCGATCTTCGTTCTGGCGATGACCCGCGCACGCTGAGCGCGAACCCGGCCTCGCGAGATGGGAGGGCGATCGACCCGGCTCGGGCTCTAGCGTTTAGCCGATGCGCATTCTGGGCGCGCTCGTCGCGATCCTCGCGATCGTCCTCGTCACGATGGCCGCGCTCGGGCGTTTCGGTCCGACCGAGACCGTCCGCGCTGTCCCGACGGCCACACGCGCCGCGACCCGCGCACCCGCCTCGGCCTCCCCGACCGCGAGCGGCGACCGCACGATCACGATCACCCTCACCGAGGAGGAGCTCACCAAGGCGGCGCAGTCGTACACCCCGATGACCGTCAGCGGGATCACCGTGACCGACCCGCGTATACGGCTCGACCCCGGAAAGCTCACGCTCACCGCCACGGGTCGCGCGTTCATCATCAGCGGACCCATCGTGGTGGTGGCCACGCCGGTAGTGACTAACGGGACCGCGGGGGCCAAGATCGAGTCCGCCACCTTCGCCGGGTTCGGGCTTCCCGACTCAACGAAGCAGGACATCGCCGACACCTTCGCACGCACGCTCGCCGCGAACATCCCTGCGGGCGTCCGCGTCATGACCGTCAACGTCACGCTGGGGACGCTCGTCGTGCAGGCCATTCCCGGCTAGCAGGCGCCCCGCGCCACGAGATGAGATGATGCGGCGACAACCAGGGGAGGTCGTCATGGACTGGATCGAGGAGCTCTTCGGCATCTCTCCGGACGCGGGGAGCGGCACACTCGAGGCATTGATCGCGGGTGCCGTCGTCGCCGTCATCCTCGGGGCGGTCTTCGCGATCC
This sequence comes from Chloroflexi bacterium 13_1_40CM_68_21, assembly GCA_001917735.1. The sequence continues at coordinate 7,697 of MNEO01000008.1, read as the reverse complement.
GGACGCGAGGCGCGCCCGCGCAGGAGAAACGCCGCCAGCCCTGATCCAAGCGACCAATCAGCTCGATACCGAGGATGCCGCCGCGCTCGTTCGCGACCGGCGGATCTCGCCGATCGAGCTGACCGAGGCGTGCCTCGCGCGAATCGCCACGGTCGAGCCGCATCTCAACGCCTTTGTCACGGTCACGGCGGAGCTCGCGCGAGCCCAGGCCGCGGAGGCCGAGCGCGAGATCGCCGGCGGCCGGTATCGCGGGACGCTGCATGGAATCCCGGTGGCAGTGAAGGACCTCTTCGCGACTAAGGGCATCCGTACCACGGCCGGATCCCGCATCCTCAAGGACTGGATCCCGGGCGAGGACGCGACCGTCGTCCGCAAGCTGCGCGAGGCGGGTGCGATCCTGCTCGGCAAGCTCGGCATGCACGAGTTCGCGTATGGGATCAGCTCCGTGAATCCGCACTTCGGGGACGTGCGCAATCCGTGGGACACGACGAAGATCCCCGGCGGATCGTCAGGCGGATCGGCCGTCGCGGTCGTGGCGGCCGAGGCCTTTGCGACGATCGGGAGCGATACCGGCGGCAGCATCCGGATCCCCGCTTCGCTCTGCGGGTGCGTCGGACTGAAGCCGACCTACGGCCGGGCGGGACTCGGCGGCGCCGTGCCGCTCTCGTGGTCGCTCGATCACCCCGGCCCGCTCGCGCGCAACGCCCGCGACACGGCGATCGTCACGACCGCGATCGCGGGCAACGATCCCCGCGACCCAGCGTCGGCGGACCGCGAGGTCCCGGACCTCCTCGCGGGCATCGAGCGGGGCGTTCGCGGCCTACGGGTCGGGGTGCCGAAGGAGTACGTGTGGGACCAATGCGACCCAGCGATCGCGACGGTCGTGCACGCCGCGATCGACGCGCTCGCCGCCGCCGGAGCCGAGGTCCACGAGGTCGGCTGGCCCCAAGCGGCGGATTACGCGAAGGCGGCGAGCAATGTGCTGGCGATCGAGGCGCGCGCGTATCACATGGCCGCCTATCCCGGACGCGAAGCCGATTACGGTCCGCTCATCGCGGCACGTCTGCGGTCCGCGGCCGACGTCGATGCCGAGACGTATGCACGAGCGCTGCGGCTCTTGATCGAGGCTCGAGCCGGTGCAGCGGACAATGCCCTTGCCGGGCTCGACGTGCTGGCGATGCCCACTGTGCCGACGCGGGCGTGGACGATCGAGCAGGCGAAGGAGATCGGCCGTCCAAGCGAGTGGACCCGTATCACGCGCATCTTCGATCTCACCGGACAGCCGGCGATCTCCATCCCGTGCGGCCGCGATCCCCACGGTCTGCCGATCGGCCTTCAGTTCGCCGGACGCCTCTGGGACGAGGCGACGGTGCTACGCGCGGCGCGCGCGTACGAGCTTGTGCGTGGGCCGTTCCCTCTGCCACCACTTGATGGCTAGCGCGACTGCCGCAAGCGCGACGGCCTGCTCGATGGGCTCACCGGCGTCGAAGGAGCCGCGGAGGAAGATCACGAGAAGCGCGACGAGCGCGGCAACGACCCCGAGGCAGCCGCATCCGGTCACGTGCCGACGCTAGCGCCTTGGGTAGGATCGCGTAGGGGAGGTGCGTTATGACGCGCGATGACGCCTGGGCGCTCCTCTGCGAGCACACCAGATCGGACAGCCTGCGCAAGCACGGGCTCGCCGTCGAGGCGGCGATGCGGCAGTTCGCTCGGCGCAACGGCGAGAACGAGGAATCCTGGGCGATCGCCGGGCTCCTCCATGACTTCGACTACGAGCGCGATCCGCAAGGACATCCGCAGAACGGGAAGCCGATCCTGGAGCAAGCCGGTGTCCCAGGACCGATCGTGCACGCGATCCAGAGCCACGGCGACCACACTGGAATCCCGCGCGTGACCGCGATGGAAAAGACGCTCTATGCGGTGGACGAGCTCTGCGGATTCGTCACGGCGGTCGCACTGGTCAAGCCATCCAAAGCGGTGCGGGACGTGGATGCGCCGTCGGTGCGAAAGAAAATGAAGGACAAGGCGTTCGCGCGTGCGGTGAGCCGCGAGATGATGCTCAAGGGAGCCGATGATCTCGGCGTGCCGTTCGACGACCTCGTCACCGAGGTGGTCCGCGCGATGGACGCCGCCGCCGATCGCCTCGGCCTCCAGGGGACGACGAGCACCTGACCTGTTACCCGCGCGGCGGCGGCCGCGCGTGTCGGGACACCGAGGCTCATGCGCGCTCGCCGGATGTGTGTGTTCACACTTGCCGGTGTGATGCCCAGCCCAGTCGCGATCTCCTTCGTCGTCCGTCCGGCCGCGACGGCGAGCAGGATCTCGCGCTGCCGATCGGTCAGGGCCTCGTCGACCGCGCGACGGTCGAGGACTCGACGGGAAAAGAGATACCCGGCGAGAAGACCGACGAGGAGCGACGCCGTGCGCTGGCCGTGCACCTCTGAAGGTGAACGGCCGCGGCTTGCGGCCTAGGTCCGGTTAGCTCGCGCGCTTGAGCGCGCGGCGTTCCGATGCGCGGATCACCTCGTGCTCGAAGCGCTCGAGGAAGAGCTGGCCGCCGCAGCGGGGACAGAGCGGCTGGTCGCCGTCGTTCCAGATCGGCGCCTCGCGGCCGCGGACGTTGGCGTAGGCGGTGCGGAGCTGCTCGACGGTCGGCCGGCGGGCGTTCGTGGGAACGACGACCTCACCAAGGCCGTGGCCGCAGAAGTAGCAGTAGAGCTCGGCTCGAAGGGCCATCAACGCGATTCCTCCACCCGGAAAACGGCAAAGACCGATCCTTTGTTCCAATACCGTCGAAGTGGCTTTCCGGTTTCCGTATCACTGGATACGCACCGGAGGGCCGGGTGGTTGCTCTCGCGGGCCTGTTTCTTAGGCGGTCTTTAGTTAGCTGGCCTCGACCTGCAGCGACACGAGCGGCGTGGACGACTCGCGGAGGTAGGTCAGCTGCCGGATGACGCCGCGGGGAATGATGTGGAAATCGTTATGGCGATAGTCACGTCCCTCGTTGGTTATGTCGTAGTCGCCGACGACCACGACGTATTCGGGTGTGTCCTTCCACAGGAGTCCGCAGGTCAGCTTCCGGAGCCGATAGGGTTCGAAATCTTCGGGGAGGGCGGTCCGCGAGTAGGCGGTGATGTCCTCCCACTCGACGGCGACGAGTGGTGGCGCGATCGCGTCCACAGCCCTTCCCTCTACGACACTTCTGGTCGTTCGCTTCTCGGTACAAGGAGGCTCCGGACCGGAACCTCCGCGTACACCGCAAAAAGATAAAGGGGGGCCCACGCGTGTCAATGGGAAGCGCGGGTGGATCGTGATCGGAATCGGATCGGTCGCGCCGACAGACGGCCGCATGCCGCTTACTCGCTTGCTCTCCGAGCCGTCGATGAAAATCGCTATGTCGCCAGCCTGCCTTTGGCGATGAGCTCCGCGACCTTCTGTCCGCCCTTCTTGCCGATCTCTTCGAAGTGCTCGTGTCCGTATTTCTCGGAGACCGTGTCCCCACCGATCTTGCCGATGCGACCGTAGAAGCGAGGCCCGTACAGCTCCTTCACTTTCTGGCCGCCCTGCTTGCCGATCTGCTCGTAGAAGTCCGAGCCGTGCCGCTGCGCGGTGGTCCGCCCGCCCTTCTTCCCGATCTGCTCGTAGAACTCCGGGCCGTGCCGCTGCGCGGTCGTCGCGCCTCCGCGCCGGCCCGCTTCGGCGACTGTCATCGCACCTTTGTTCCGTGACATATCTGGCACCCTTTCTCTGCTTTAAAAAATCGGCCGTCCGCTACCCGGGCTAGATGGCGAGTGGTGGCAGCAAGTCCCATGCCATCGCTCGGCCGCCTGGTCAGCACGCGACCGTTCAGGCGGACGGTCGGAGGACAGTCAAGGCCCGACGCGCATGGAAAGCGTGCAGAGGTCGGGACAGCCGAGGGCGAGACGGGTCGCGTTCGAAAGGTCGAGCGAGCGGCCGGCGATGTAGGGACCACGGTCGATGATCGGCACGGTCAGCGAGCGCCCACCGTGGCTCAGGGTCACCGCCGTCCCGCAGGGAAGCGTCCGATGCGCGACGCCGATGATCTCGGGCGAGTAGATCTGCCCGCACGCGGTACGGTTTCCATAGAAGCCCGGCCCGTACCACGACGCGAGGATCACACCGCTCGTCGGCGGATCGGGAAGCGCCGGCAGCGCAGCTTGGGGCGGCGGGGTCTTCGCGGTCGGTGCGGAAGTTGGTTCATCGGTCGGCTCGGGCGTGGGCTCCTTCGCCGGGTCCGCGACGCCCGCGACGCCTTCCAGTTGCGCAACGTCCTGCACGCGGCGCCCGCCTCGGGCGATCCCTTGGACGGACGCTGACTCGAACGCCGCCGCGACCGCGACCGCTCCGAGGTCGCGCGGGTGCGCTGGCCCGACGAACGGAACCGCGAGAGCGAACGCGAACGCGCATAAGCCAGCCCGCGCCAACGCATCCCGCACCGCCGGTCACGGGAATTTGCACGCTGAGTTCCACGCTGTGTCGGTTTCGTGAACACGACGGACCCTTGCTGACAGACCCTGCGTAAAGTCGTCGCTCGTCCAGCTCAGGTTTCTCGCGATACGAGATCGTTACGTGAAGGAAGCGAGCGCTAGGCGGGCGCGGCAACGACGACGAAGCGCGGGTCATCGCGGTTCGGCCCTGTCGAAGTCTGAAGAGTCAGACGCTCACCGGGAGTCGGCAGGATCCAGCTCGTGTCCTCCGGCGCCACGCGCGGATGGACCTCCACGACCACGTACTTGAGAACGCTCCCGTTCGGTGTGGTGATCACGACTTCATCGCCGGCCCGCGCGTTCCAGAGATTGAGGAACATTCCCCGACGCGCGTGCGCATAGAGGTAGCTGTTGCTCCCCATTCCGGGGACAGCAGTACCTGGCAGATGGAACGCGAAGTTCTCGGGTGTCTGCTGCACGACCACGTCACGCTCGACGTCGCCTTCCGCGATCGGAAGGTCGATCGCAAGACGCGGGACCTGGATGCGATAGCCCTCACCGATCGGCCGGACCGTCGGGGACGGCGACGCGTTTTCGCTCCCGTAGGCGCTAGCGGGTGCGCTGGCCGTCGGGATCGCGAGCGGTGCGACGGCGTCCGTCGGCGGCCGCTCACCGAGCGCCACGAGTGCGACGCCCAGCGCGACAACGAGCGCACCGACGAGCGCGACGAACCAACGCGGCATACGGCTATCCTCGGAGTGCAGGACGAATGCCCACCGAACGAGCGAGCTTCGCCGATCGACGCGTACGCGCGGCCGCGAAGCTGCGCGAGCGTGACCTCGCGGCGTTGCTCGCGTCTCCCGGCGCCGACCTCTTCTATCTCACCGGCTACCAGATCTTCACCAGCGAGCGGCTGACCTGCCTCGTTCTTGGTCGCGACGGAAACGCGACGCTCGTCTGTCCGGAGTTCGAAGCGCCGCGGGCTTCCGCGGCGGCTCCGGATCTCACGCAGGCGACGTGGGGCGAGACCGACGAGCCTTACGCGCTGGTCGCGCGACTTGTGACCGGCGAGGGTGCCGTCGCGGTCGCCGACCAGATGTGGGCGGCGTTCGTCCTTCGGCTCGAGGCGGCGCTCGCGAAGCGCGCGTTCCACGTCGCGTCGGAGATCACGCGCGATCTACGGATGCGAAAGGATGCCGGTGAGCGCGAGGCGCTTCGTGTCGTGGCGGAGTCCGCGGACCGCGCGTACGCGCGGATGCTCTCCCGTCCATTCGCGGGGCGGACCGAGCGCGAGGTCGGTGCGGAGCTCGCGGGACTGCTGCGTGACGAGGGTCATGAGGAGGTCGGCTTCACGATCGTCGCGTCGGGGCCGAACGGCGCCTCACCGCACCACGAGACCGGGGATCGGCGCATCGCGGCCGGCGACCCCGTCGTTCTCGATTTCGGCGGCGCTCGCCAGGGCTATCGCTCCGACATCACCCGGACTGTGCACGTCGGCAAGACGATCGATCGCGAGCAGCAGCGGGTGCACGACGTCGTACGCCGCGCGCAGGAGGCCGGGTATGTCGCCGCGCGTACCGGCGTGTCCGCGGAGTCGGTCGACGCCGCGTCGCGTGCGGTGATCGACGACGCCGGCTACGGTGCGTACTTCATCCACCGGACCGGGCATGGGATCGGTCTAGACGGCCACGAACATCCGTATCTCGTGCACGGGAACCGCGAGCCGCTCGA
>MNEO01000008.1:0-1168 GCA_001917735.1 Chloroflexi bacterium 13_1_40CM_68_21 | reverse complement strand
GCGATCGGCGGCGCGCTGACCGGCGCGGCCGGTGCGTGGCTTCGCTCCCGGATGCTGAGCCGCCGTTGAGCTGGGCACGCGTCTTCGCCGCGGTCCTGGCGAGCGCGATCGGGCTCGCGTTCTGGTGGGGTCTCACCGAGCCGCTCCCGGTCCCGCCCGGGATCCTGCTCGGGGTCGCGGGGGCGATCCTCTTCTGCGCCGGACTCATCGCCGGCCGCGGCGGCGCGATCGCCGCCCCCGTGGCCTTCCTCTTCTCGCTCTTTCTCGGGAGCATCCTCGCGACGCAGCTGCATCAAGCTTTCCGCCCGCAGTCGCCGCCTATCGAGGAATTCAACGCCTTGATCTCGCTGCACTTCCCCGAGGTGCTCGGCCCGCTCGCGATCGCTGCCCTCATCGGGGCCGGAGCGGGATGGATCGGCGAGCGACTTCTTCCTTCGCGGACCTAGTCGCGCGCGTGTTTCTTCACCGCACCAGAGGCAGGGCCGCCTCGCGCGCCCACTCGTAGATCGAATTCGGCAGGATCCCGAGAATGACCACGGCGAACGAGGCGATGCCGAGGCTCACCGAGAGCGCGCGCGGACTCACGAGCCGCGGGACCTTCTCTTCGGGCTCGTACATGTACATGTGGACGACCACGCGCAAGTAATAGAAGGCCGCGAGGACGGCGTTCAGCGCGATGACCACCGCGAGCCAGACCAGTCCCGCGTCGAGCACCGGCAAGATCACGAAGACCTTCGCGACGAAGCCGATGGTCGGCGGGATCCCGGTGAGCGAGATGAGGAAGGTCGCGAAGGCGAGAGCGCCAAGGGGCTGCCTTGTCCGGAAGCCGTTGAACTCGTCGATGGTGGCGCCGCGCGTGCCCTCGAGGTCGAAAAAGAGGAGGCACGCGAACGCACCGAGGTTCATGAGGCCGTACGCGAAGACGTAGAAGAGGACGCCGGCACCGGCGCTCGCGCCTGCCTTGGACGCGGCGACCGCTGCGAGGATGTAGCCCGTCTGCGCGATGCTCGAGTACGCGAGCATCCGCTTCGTGTTGGTCTGCGCGAGGGCCACGATGTTCCCACCGCTCATCGTGAGGGCAGCGAGGATGGCGAGCACCGCGCTCCAATCCACACTGAGCGGCCCGAGGGCACCCACCAGCACGCGCAGGATCGCCGCGAACGCCGCC
>MNEO01000086.1:14076-22344 GCA_001917735.1 Chloroflexi bacterium 13_1_40CM_68_21 | reverse complement strand
CGCGTCCAGCGGATTGTTGTCGAATTCCGCCAGCGGGTCGGGTACCTGGCAGATATCCGCCGGGCACAGGTTGAAATCCTCTCGGTGCGCGCGGTCGCTCGTGATCTTGATCGCGTAGAGGAGCTCGCCGTCAAGGAACTCGATGCGCACGATCGCACCGTCCTCGGGCTCGAGATATTCCTGGACGATCCCGCTGCCATCGGGCCCGAGGTCGACGGAACCCGCCGCGGCAAGCTCCGCCGGCTCGTCGAACCGGCGCATGAGGGCGCCGGACCCCCCGATGTTCGGCTTCACGATCACCGGGAAGCGGAGCCCTGTCGCCGCCTCGCTGACCCGCGTCCGGTCCGTCACGACTCGCGCTCGAGGCCCGCGTATCCCGAGCGAGTGAAGAAGAAGCAGCTGCTGCGCCTTCGAGGTCTCGAGTCGGAATGCGGGGCTGCCGTTCACGACGGGCACGCCGCGGTCCTCCAGGAACGGCAAGAACGACCGCGCGAACGGGATGGCCGCCGCGTGGTCGCGCAGGTAGCTCGACGGCGAGACCTTGTTCACGGCCAGCGACCAACGCGGCCCGGGTCCGGCCGGGTCGAACGTGGCGTCGACGGCGTACAGCCGCTCGTAGGGCGCCTCGACCGCCTCGAGCGCGCCGAAGAGCGGCTCCAGCCAGGCCTCGTTCTCGTAGATCACGCCGATCGGTCTCATGCCGCCCTCCGATTTCCGAGTTTACCGCTCGGAAATCTGGAACGACAGCGTTTGGCGTGCGATTCCCGAGGGATGTGTGCATAGCGCCCTCGCTAACCTGCGGGTCGATGCCCGGTCCGCTCGACTTCGGCCCGTTGCTTGTCCTCGAAGCGGAGGAGCGGGCGCGCCTCGCGGCCGCGAGCACGACCGTGCGGTTCTCCGCCGGCGCGACGATCGTCTCGGAGGGGCAGAGCGCCGACGCGGCCTTTGCGTTCACCAGTGGTCGCGTGCGCGTCGCCGCTGGCCCGAACGGGCGCACGCTGCGAACGCTTGCTGCGCCCATGCTCGTCGGAGAAATGGCGATCCTTTCGGGACAGCCGCGGAACGCCTCCGTCACCGCGATCATCTCGTGCCGCGGCCTGCGGATTCCCGCTGTCGCGCTTCGCGGGGCGATCGGCGCTTCGCCCGCCTTCGCGTCGACGCTGGCTGCCTTCGCCCTCGTGCGGGAGGGCACGCACTTTCTCGGACGCTCGAGCCCCTTTGCCGACCTGCCGTCGGGCGCGATCGACGAGCTCGCGGCCAGGCTACAGCCGGTCCGGTTCGCCGCAGGCGACGAGCTCTTGCGGGAGGGCGAGGAGGGCGACGAGACCTACCTGATCCGCACTGGCGAAGTCGAGATCGTGCGCGGCGGATCCAGCGGGCGTGTGTTGAATGCGCTTAGCAGCGGCGGGTTCGTGGGCGACGTCGGCGCACTTACCGGTGCGATCAGGACCGCAACAGTCCGGGCGAAGACGCCGGTGGAGGCCTTCCGTCTGTTGGGTTCCGACGTGCGCCCGATCTTGGCTAGGCACCGCCACGTGGTCGACCGCCTCGAAGCTGCGATGCAGGCCCGGCACGCCCCGCGGCGGGCCGGCACACCGACCATCGCGCCGGCACCGGACGACCCGACCGCGACGATCCTCGGCGATAGCGTCACGGGGGCCTATCTGAGATTGACGCGCGAGGCGCTCGCGATCTACCAGGACCTCGACGGCGAGCGCACGCTTCGCGATCTCGCGTTCCGTCACTTCGAACGCACCGGAGCTCTCGATCCGCAGGCTGTGTTCGCGACCGTCGCGACCCTGCAATCAGCCGGCGCCTCGAGCGCGCCGAAGAGCGGCTCCAGCCAGGCCTCGTTCTCGTAGATCACGCCGATCGGTCTCATGCCGCCCTCCGATTTCCGAGTTTACCGCTCGGAAATCTGGAACGACAGCGTTTGGCGTGCGATTCCCGAGGGATGTGTGCATAGCGCCCTCGCTAACCTGCGGGTCGATGCCCGGTCCGCTCGACTTCGGCCCGTTGCTTGTCCTCGAAGCGGAGGAGCGGGCGCGCCTCGCGGCCGCGAGCACGACCGTGCGGTTCTCCGCCGGCGCGACGATCGTCTCGGAGGGGCAGAGCGCCGACGCGGCCTTTGCGTTCACCAGTGGTCGCGTGCGCGTCGCCGCTGGCCCGAACGGGCGCACGCTGCGAACGCTTGCTGCGCCCATGCTCGTCGGAGAAATGGCGATCCTTTCGGGACAGCCGCGGAACGCCTCCGTCACCGCGATCATCTCGTGCCGCGGCCTGCGGATTCCCGCTGTCGCGCTTCGCGGGGCGATCGGCGCTTCGCCCGCCTTCGCGTCGACGCTGGCTGCCTTCGCCCTCGTGCGGGAGGGCACGCACTTTCTCGGACGCTCGAGCCCCTTTGCCGACCTGCCGTCGGGCGCGATCGACGAGCTCGCGGCCAGGCTACAGCCGGTCCGGTTCGCCGCAGGCGACGAGCTCTTGCGGGAGGGCGAGGAGGGCGACGAGACCTACCTGATCCGCACTGGCGAAGTCGAGATCGTGCGCGGCGGATCCAGCGGGCGTGTGTTGAATGCGCTTAGCAGCGGCGGGTTCGTGGGCGACGTCGGCGCACTTACCGGTGCGATCAGGACCGCAACAGTCCGGGCGAAGACGCCGGTGGAGGCCTTCCGTCTGTTGGGTTCCGACGTGCGCCCGATCTTGGCTAGGCACCGCCACGTGGTCGACCGCCTCGAAGCTGCGATGCAGGCCCGGCACGCCCCGCGGCGGGCCGGCACACCGACCATCGCGCCGGCACCGGACGACCCGACCGCGACGATCCTCGGCGATAGCGTCACGGGGGCCTATCTGAGATTGACGCGCGAGGCGCTCGCGATCTACCAGGACCTCGACGGCGAGCGCACGCTTCGCGATCTCGCGTTCCGTCACTTCGAACGCACCGGAGCTCTCGATCCGCAGGCTGTGTTCGCGACCGTCGCGACCCTGCAATCAGCCGGTCTGGCGAGCGCGCCGCGCATCGCCGCGGAGCCCGCCGACAGCCGACTCGCCCGCGTGACCGATCTGTTCATCGCGCCGCGTCTCGAGCTGCATGACGCCGACCGAATCGCGACGCACCTTTTCCGCTTCCTGGGGTTCGCGTTCACTCCTGCCGGCGCCGCGGCCGCGGTCGGGTTCGGGATCGTCGGGCTCGGTGCGCTTGCTTCCGTGTTTCGGGAGGCCACACCCAACGACTTCGGCCTCGGCGGGATCTTCGTCGCCTTTGCCGGCCTCATCGTCGCCGGCATCGGGCACGAGGCGGCACATGCGCTCGCCACGAAGGCTGGCGGCCGAAAGGTTGGGCGCGCGGGACTGGGGCTGATCTGGTTCACGCCAGTGATCTACGTCGATACCTCGGACGCGTGGCTCATCGACAGGCGCCGTCGCGCGCTCGTAAACGCCGCAGGCCCGCTCTTCAACTTCGGTCTCGCGGGCCTGCTCGGACTGGTCGCGGCGTGGACCGACGGCCCTCTTCAGCTCATCGCCATCTGGTTGGCCGTCGCGAACCTCGCCAGCGTCGTGTTCAACTTCTCGCCGCTCCTCGAGTTCGACGGCTATTACGTCCTCGAAGACCTCGCGAATGTCAACGCGCTCCGCCACAAAGCGCTCCGCTTCGTGTTCGCCGATCTGCTGGAGCACCCACGGCGTCCACGCAGCCGCCTCGAGGCCGGCTTTGTCGCCTACGCCGCGGCGGCGCTTGGCTACGTGATCGCCGTGACCGCCCTCGTTCTCGTGGGCGTCCCCGGCCTGGTGGACGGCGTGCTGGCGGACCGGGTCGACGCCTCCCTTCGGGTTCTGCTGGGCATCCTCGTGGCACTCGCGCTCGCGGCTCTCAACATCGGGCCCTTCGTCGGCGAGATCCTCGCGGCGCGGGCCGACGGAGCGCGCTAGCGGCGGCCCGTTTTTGGCGGCGTCCGGAGGTTGGGCGTTGAGGTCTTCGCGCTGAAGGACGCCGAAAGGTCGGTCTTGGACATGCGTTCTTCGAGGCGCTCCGCCTGTGCCGTCCCGGCCGTGAAGCGCGAGCGCTCGTCGTCGGTGAGGTCGTAGCCTGCCAGCGCCGACGTCGGGTCCGCGGCGAGCTTCGCCCTAAAGGCGGCGTCGTTCATGGCACGGTCGAGGACCGCGTTCAGCGTCTCGATGCTCATCCTGGTTCCTTCCCCACTCCTCCGAGCGGAGCCCTCGCGCGGGCAGTGTATCGCGGGCCCTTCGAGGAAAGGACGCTCTGAACGACGGCGATCTCGCGCACGTCGACCGAAAGATTCGGGACCTCGAGCTTTTCGATCGTCGCGGCGACGGTGCGTGCCTCCTCGGCGGTGGCCTCGTCGCGGACACGCGCCAGCGTGAGGTGTGGCGAAAGCGGACCATCCTCGAATTCGAGCGCGTTCTCTCGCAGCGCGCGGGAGACCCCCTCGCCCAGGCGTTCCACGCTCGGGAGACCATCGGCGAACCCAAGCCAGAGCACCCGAGGCCGCCCGCGCTCAGGAAAGCGGCCCGTTCGGTCGAAGACGAGGGTGAACCGGCGAACGGCGCGGGCCGCGTCCTCTGCGGCTGCCGCGACATCCGGAAGGCGCGACTCGGGAGTCTCGCCGAGGAAGGCAAGGGTCACGTGGAGGTTGTCCGGCTGAACGCGGCGAAGACCGGGCAGGGTCGGTGGCAGGACCGCGAACGCGCGCTGGGCGATGTCAGACGGAAGGGGGATCGCGATGAACAGCCGCACGAGCGGACGCTATCGCGTTGCGGTCGTTAGAAGCTGGCGGCCTGGACCTGGTCGCCGACGAGCATCGCGAGGAAAGCGACCGCGAGAAGCGCAGTGAACGCCCACAGCGCCACAAGCCGCAGGTTCTCGCTCCGCAGGGTCCGCTCCGTGGTCGCGACGAAGAGCTCGGCCATCGCCACTTGGTACAAGCAAACGGCGTGCCGGTTGTTATGGAGCGAGCGCCGAATTGCTAGGCGGGTGTCGGTGCGGGCGCCGGGCCCTTGCCCTTCTCACCTTTTTCGCGGCGACGCTCCTCGCCAGCGGGGGCGCCGGGGGGTGTCGCGTCGGGGCCGGCCGCTGACGCCGCCACCGGCACGCCTTCGTCGCCCTCCTCGAAGAGCTTGTTGAACGCGTCGGACTCGAGCGTCTCCTGCTCGATGAGCTTGCTCACGATCAGGTCGAGCTTCTCGCGGTTGTGCGTCAGGACCTCGTACGCGCGCTGGCGGGCGTGATCAACGATGTCGTGGACCTCTGAGTCGATGATCTTGGCCACTTCCTCGGAGTAGTTCCGCTCCTCCTGGATCTGCCGGCCAAGGAAGATGAGCTCGTCGGTCTTCCCGTACTGCAGCGGGCCAAGCTTTTCGCTCATACCGAACTTGGTGACCATCTGCCGCGCCATCTCGGTGGCCTTCTCGATGTCGTTCGAAGCGCCGGTCGTCGCGTCGCCGCCGAGATGGAGCTGCTCGGCGACCCAGCCGCCGAGCGCGGCGGCGATGTCGTCCTCGAACTCCGAACGGGTCCGGAAGTAGCGGTCCTCCTGCGGGAGCGACCATGTGACGCCCATGGCCATCCCCCGGGCGACGATCGAGATCTTGTGAACCGGGTTGGTGTGCTTGAGCAGCTTGAAGCAGAGCGCGTGGCCGGCCTCGTGGTAGGCGACGATCCACTTCTCCTTCTCGGTGATCACGCGCGAGCGGCGCTCGGGCCCGAGCGCGACCTTCTCGAGCGCCTCCTCGAAGTCGATCTGTCCGATCTGCTTCTTGTTGCGGCGCGCGGCGAGGATCGCGGCCTCGTTCACGACGTTGGCCAGGTCCGCGCCTGAGAAGCCTGGCGAGATCTGCCCGATGCGGAGTAGGTCAACGTTCTTGTCCAGCGGCTTGCCGCGGACGTGCACGTCGAGGATCGCCTTGCGGCCCTTGATGTCCGGGCGGTCGAGCACGACCTGCCGGTCGAAGCGGCCGGGCCGGAGGAGTGCCGGGTCGAGGACGTCCGGGCGGTTGGTGGCGGCGACGACGATGACGTTGGTGCCGGTGTCGAAGCCGTCCATCTCGACGAGGATCTGGTTCAACGTTTGCTCGCGCTCGTCGTGCGACCCACCGAGGCCGGCTCCGCGCTGGCGGCCGACCGCGTCGATCTCGTCGATGAACACGATGCACGGCGCGTTGCGCTTGGCCTGGTCGAACAGGTCGCGGACGCGGCTCGCGCCTACGCCAACGAACATCTCCACGAACTCGGAGCCCGAGATCGAGAAGAACGGCACGCCGGCCTCGCCGGCGACGGCGCGCGCGAGCATCGTCTTGCCGGTGCCCGGCGGGCCCACGAGCAACACACCGCGGGGGATCCGCGCGCCGAGCGATGAGAACTTCTCGGGGTACTTCAGGAACTCGACCACCTCGGTAAGCTCCTGCTTGGCCTCCTCGACGCCGGCGACGTCGTCGAACGTCACCGTGGGCTTGTTGCCGATGAACATGCGCGCGCGGCTCTTCCCGAAGCTGAGCGCCTGGTTATTCGTGCCCTGGGCCTGCCGCATCATGTAGAAGAAGAAGCCGCCGATCAGCAGGACCGGCAGGAGACTCAGGACGATCGAGCCGACGATCGATAGCGAGTTGTTGTCCGGCTGGTACTTGAGCTCCACAGCCTGAGAGGGGTTCGCCGTGTTGTAGTCGGTGATCGTCTTCGAGAGCAGCTGATCCTGCTCCTGAAGCTGCGCCTGCTCTTTCTGGTTTCCGTTGCGGAAGTCAAGCGTCGCCTTGTTCGCGACCACCGTGACCGACTTGATCTTCCCCGCCTGGATGTCCTGTATCGCCGCGGTGATGGAGACCTCCGGGACCGAGGGCGTTTGCGACCGGTACGCGTACAGCAGCGCCAGCCCCATCACCACAAGGAGCAGGGTCAGGATGCCGTTCTTGAAGATCCGGTTGTCGAGGTTCAGTTGCTGGGTCCTCTCCGCGACCGCTTCGCGGTCACCTCTCGCTTCGATGCTACCTGTCTAACGCGGCCACTCCAACGGACGTTCCCAAAGTGCCCCGGAGCCGTTACCGCAAGAGGTGTTCCTTTGCTCTCAGGCGGGGCCTCGCTGAGCCCGGGGACCCACCAAATGCTCTCCGCTGTGCTGATGACGGGCCAGCGGGGGCGAAGCGCGAGCGGCACCTTTGCGTCGGTGAAAACGTCCTGAAGCTTGCGGCCGCGCGGTCCCGGGAGACGGTCGCCGGGACGGCGACCGCGGACTTCAAGGGTTCTCACCAAATTCATAGGAACGTGGGCCTCCGGTGCGCCACCGCCCGAGCCGGAAAGACCGAGCCCAAAGCGCCAGCCGTTCCAGATGATCTCCCGCCCCGGCTCGAGCCGCCGCGCCTCGTCTTGCGGAGCCTCCGAGCGGACGGTGGCGATGCGGAGCACTCCGTATTCACGTACCGCGCGGCCGCCCGGAAGATCGATCGACTGCGTGCCATCCGTCGTCGCCGTCAGCCGCTCGAGCGCACGGCGATGCCTGGCGCTGAGCGTTCGGGCCGTGGCGAGCGTCCACGCGAGCGCGAGCACTTGTCCGCGTAGCTCGTCGTCGGCGAGGGCATCGACCGCGATGGCGTCGCCGCGTGTGGCGCTCGCGAGCGCCTCGGCGACCGCCCGTTCTTCGTCGCGTCCGAGCGCTCCCGCCGCCTCCGCGAGCCGTGCGATCGCCTCGGTCGCGCGCGGATTGATCTTCGCAAGCTCCGGGACGACCTTGAGGCGGACGCGGTTGCGCGCGTACTTGAGCGAGCGGTTCGTCGGGTCCAGGCGCGGTCGGATCCGAGCCGCGCGGCACACGGCGGCGGTGTCTTTGCGCCCGATGGCCAGGATCGGGCGCGCGATCGCGTCGCGCAGCGGGCGCATGCCGGCGAGGCCCGCGAGACCGCTCCCCCGAGCGAGATGGAGAAGGACGGTCTCGGCCTGGTCGTCGCGGGTGTGACCGGTGGCGATCGCGGTCGCGCCGATCTCTTGCGCGGCGCGGCGCAGGAAGGCGTACCGCGCGCGACGCGCGTCGTCCTCGCTCCTCGTTGGCGCGTCCGCGCGCCCGACCCGGATCGGTGCGCCCACCCGGTTCGCGAGCCTGGTGACGAACTCCGCGTCCGCGGCGGATTGCTTCGGCCGAGTGCGATGGTCGAAGTGCGCGACATGCAGCACCAAGCCAAATTCGTCCGCGAGGTCAGCCAGGATCAAGAGGAGCGCGGTCGAATCAGGACCGCCGGAGACCGCGACGACGAGCGGGCCGGGCTTCA
>MNEO01000086.1:0-13800 GCA_001917735.1 Chloroflexi bacterium 13_1_40CM_68_21 | reverse complement strand
CGCCTGTGGGGGCCGACCGGCGCACGCGGCCCGCCGCGAATCGGCTCGCGACGAACGCGGTGCTCACGCTTCTGCTGGTGGTGATGGGTCTGGCGCTCCTCTACGCGTACCGCTCGCAGACGCCCTCCGCACCCCAGGTCTCTCTCACCCAGGCGATCCAGGACGTGCAGGCGGGGAAAATCAGGGCCGTCAGCGTCGTCGGCAACAGGGCAACTCTGGAGTTCCGCAACGGGATCCAGAGAGAGCAAACGGTGCTTCCCGAGCAGGACCAGCTCTTCGCGAAGGCCATCGTCGACTACAACGCCGCGCATCCGGACAGCCCCGTGGACCTCGTCTATCAGTCCGCCGACACAACTTTCTCGGTAGTTGGCTCGATCCTCTTGAGCCTGCTTCCTGTCGTGCTGATCGGCGGGTTCTTCTACTACATGATGAGGACGCGGGAGCGGTCGTAGTCCGCGCTTGCGCGGCGCTTCTCCGTGGCGAGCCGTGCCCGGTATTCGGTCTCCGTCGCCGTCCGCTTGCGGGTATTGCAGCGCCGGCACGCCGGAATGATGTTCGAGATCCAATTCGACCCTCCGCGTGAAAGCGGCACGCGATGATCGGGCAAGCTTCCCAACGGCACCGCAGTAGCCGCAGCGATGCCCGTAGCGTTCGAGAAGCGCTAACCACTCGGCGAGCGAGTAATAGCCTTCAGCAGCGAGCTCGCGGGCTCGGCGCAGCGTCCGAACCACACGGACTATCTCCGGGTTCGCCCGCCGATACGCGAGGACCGCTGCCTTGACGCGTTCGCGATTCCGAGAGTAATAGTCGCGCTTGTTTGAGCGGTCATCCTCGCGATGGTGTGACCGCCAGCGCCGCATGGCATCGCGCGCTTTCTCTTTGTTCCGGGCGATCCACGCGCGCCCATACGCCCGCCGGCGTTCGAGATCGAGGTACGGCACCAAGCGACATCTACCAGACGAGCAGGCTCGTGACAATGGGACCGAGCGAATGAGGACGGCGCAGTTGGGAGCGCGCACTCTGTTGCGGGAGTTGGATTCGAACCAACGACCTACGGGTTATGAGCCCGTCGAGCTACCGCTGCTCCATCCCGCATGACAATTCTACCGCGAATGAGCAGCGACCCTAAAGAGCCCGTGAGATCAGCGCGTGCCGAAGAAGAACGTGATCCAGCGCGCTATCCGCGAGAAGCTGGCGGGAGCGGCCCCCGGCGACGAGCCGCTCGTCTGCCCGCTCCCCTCAACGGCGATGAGCGACTCATTTGGGCCGATGTAGCCGTAGTCCCGCGCCTTTTCCCTCACGTAATCCGGCGTCTGCTGCTCGCCGATGTGCGCTGTTCGCACGACCCGCTCCGCCTGCGCAGCCGCGATGTCCGCGCGAAAGACCGCGATCTCGCGCGCGATGGCGTTCCCCTGCACGGTGATGCCAACGAACGCCGCGGCCAGCACAAGCCCCCCAAGCGACAGGGCAAGCGCGGCGAGCGAACGGCCCATTCGCCGACCACGTCGATCGCGCAGATGACCGGCGCGCCCTCTCACGCGCGAATCATGCCGTACGCACGAGCTCCGGGGGAAGAGCCGCGCCCGGATTCCCCGCGGCGCGGTACGCGCACCAGCCGAGAAGACCGAGCCAGGACACCGCCGCGCCTGGGTCGCTCACCTTCCGGCTGAACGCGGCGACCACCACGGGCCGCTCGCCGCGGACGATCGCCGCGTCGTTGCGCGACTCGTCGAGCGTCCCCGTCTTGTGCGCCACCTTCGCGCCGTACGGCAGGTAACGCCGAAGCATCGTGCGGTCCTGACACTCGTCGAGGATGGCGAGCACGGCGTCGCTTGTGGCGCGGTCGCCGCAGCCGCCGCGCAAGAGCCGCAGCAGCAGCGACGCGGTCTCGCGCGCGGTCATGAAGTTCTCCTTGCCGCACTTGGCGGCATCGAAGTCGTACATCTTCCGCGCGAAGCGGCTCTCCGAGCAGCCCCACTCGCGCATCCGCTCGTTGACTCGCTCCAGTCCGAAGCGATCGACGAGCAGATTCGTCGCGGTGTTGTCCGAGACGATGATCGACAGCATCGCGAGGTCCCGCAGCGACGCCGCCTCTACGTCGCGCATGTGCCGCAAGACACCGGTGCCGTCGACCCGGTCCCCGACCCTCACGCGCTCGCCGAGATCGATCTCGCCGCGCGCGGCGTCGGCGTATAGCGCCATCACGAGGGGCAGCTTGATCACCGACGCCGCGGGAAAGACCTCATCGGCCCGCTCCGCGAAGAGCTCTCCGCCGCGATCGTCGCAGGCGAACGCCGCGGCCTCGCCGGGGAACGACGCAAGCCCGGACCGCGCGGGTCCGAAGTCGTCCACACTCGCGAGCCTAGTTCACGGCGCGGCCGCGGACGACCGGTACGCTCGCTCCATGAACGCGCGCTACCCCGCGGTTCTGACGCTGCTCGCGATCGCGATCGCGGCGTGCATCCCGCAGCCCCCGGAGGAGACGCCCACTCCGACCCCGCGGGCGACCTCGGCTCGGCCCAGGTTCGAGCTCGCCACCTACATGTACGCGCTGCAGACGAAGGGCAGGATCAGGATCGGGGTGCTCGACAAGGCGATCCCGTTTGCGGTGCATGACTCCAGCGGTCTGCGCACGGGCTTCGAGGTCGATCTGGGCCGTGAGCTCGCGAAGGCCATCTTCGGCCCGCAACAAGACCCCGACTCGGTGATCGAATGGGTCTCAGTCGACCCGACGACCGCGGTCTCCGCTCTCACGACCCTGCGGGCCGATGTGACCATCGCGCGGCTCGCCGCGCCGGCGGCCGGTACGGGGTCCGACGCGCCGATCGACCTGACCGACCCGTACTTCCTGACCGGCGAACGCATTCTGGTCAAGTCTTCGAACGCCGAGATCAAGGACCTGCCGGACCTCGACACGCAGACGGTCTGCGTGCAGCGCGACACCGCCGTCGCCGAGCATGTCGTGGAAGCGAGCGCGTTCGCCCGGACGCTTGCGCTCGACACGTACGCGTCCTGCCTCGGAGCGCTCCGGCAAGGACAGGTCGACGCCATCGGCGCGGACGAGGCCATCCTCTGGAACCTCGTCAAGCTCGACCCGGACACGAAGCTTGTCGGAAGGTTCGTGACCACGGAGCGCTACTCGATCGGGATGAAAAAGAACGCCGCCGGCGACCGGCAGGGGTTCCTCCCCTTCCTCAACGCCTGGCTCGCCGACGCGATCCGCGACGGCACCTGGGCGCGCCTCTACGCGCAGGACATCAAGACGTACTCGGGAGAGACCAAGACCACTCCCTCCCAATGACCGCAAGCGACTTCCGATCTACAAATCGTCTTATCGAGGAGGACGAATGAACGAGAGCGAGCTTGAAGAGCCCGCGCACGGCGATCCGATCTACGAGTGCCCCGAGTGCGGCAGCGTGACGATCCGAGGGAAGTGGGCGCTGGACGGCGCACAGACCTTGACCGATGCCGCGCAGAAGCTGCGCGACTACGCCCACGAGCTCGAGCACATGCGGTCCGCGGGGCTCGAGCTCTCAGCGCCGGTCGAGGATGACTACGGAATCGTCCGCCCCGGAGGAGCGCCGCCGGAGGGCGTGCGCGATACGGACGAGGACGGAGTGTGAGCGCGCATCCGCGCCTCTACCTCGTCCCGCGTCGCAAGACCGGCGACTCCGACCGCCTCGACGGCGAAGGACGCGACGGCGTTGGCGTAGCGCGTCGCCTGTTCCAGAT
Source organism: Chloroflexi bacterium 13_1_40CM_68_21 (assembly GCA_001917735.1). The sequence goes on along the minus strand of MNEO01000086.1, from coordinate 10,068 downwards.
CGTTCCGGTCAGCGAGCGAGAGGGCAAGCCCGGCGCAGAAGGCGTCCCCGGCGCCCGTCGGGTCGACGACGCGATCCGCCGCGTACCCCGGGACGAGGATCTCCCGCCCGCCGCGTAGCAGGATCGCGCCGCGCTCCGCGACCGTGACGATCACCGGCGCGGCGCTCGCCCAGCCACGCGCAAGATCGAGATTACCCTCGATGTCCTCCTCGCTGACGACCGCGACGGCGACGCGGCGCAGGATGTCTTGCGCGTCGTCCCATTCGCGACGGCGGATCGAGCCATCGGCGTCCCAGGAGCGAAGGTAGCCCTGCGCCGCGAGCACGCGCGGCACGTCGGCGAACGTGTCGAAGAGCGATGGATCGAGCTCATGGGCGATAGACGCGAGCACCACGCTGCGGGTCTTGCGGAGAGGCGCCGGAATGGCCTCCGCCCCGATGCCGCGGGCGCGCGATTTGAGGCGCAGCCTGCGCTTCCCATCGACGTATCGGAACGCGAACGTCGTGGTGGTCTCGCTGTCGAGTGCGTGCAGCTCGATCCCGAGCTCGGCGCACCGTGCGGCCAGCCGCTCGCGTTCCTTCGGCCCGGCGCGGGTCAGAAGCGCGACGCGATCCCCGAGCCGCGCAGCCGCCGCGGCCGCGTACACCGCCGTGCCCCCGATGCGCCATTCGGGATCGCCCTCGAACTCGTCGCGTGCCGCGTGCCCGATCGCGACGAGATCAAACATTAAAGAGGACGTGCATGATCTCGCCGTCCTTTATCGGGTGCTGCTTGCCCTCTATCCGCATGATCCCCTGCCGTTTCGCCTCGGCCTCGCTCCCTGCCTTCAGGAGGTCGTCCCATTTGATGACCTCGGCGCGGATGAAGCCACGCTCGAGATCCGTGTGGATCGCGCCGGCCGCTTGCTGCGCGGGAGTGCCGCAGGGCACCGTCCAGGCGCGCACCTCGTCCTCGCCCGTCGTGAAGAACGAGCAGAGCCCGAGCAGCTCGTACGTCGCACGGATCAGCCGGTCGAGCGCCGGCTCGGAGAGGCCGATCTCCTTCCGGAACGAAGCGGCTTCGTCGAGCGGGAGCTCGGCGATCTCAGCCTCAAGCTTGGCGCAGACCGGGACCACCGCGCTCGCCCGGTGCGCCCCCGCCGCGGCGCGCACCGGAGCGAGGATCTTCTCGGGAGCGGCGACGTCCGCCTCGTCGAGATTGACGGCGAGCAGGACAGGCATCCGCGTGAGAAAGCGGAAACCGCGAATTGCCTTTTCCTCTTCCGCGTCGAGATCCAGATCGCGGAGCGGCCGCTCGGCGTCGAGCGCCGCGAGCGCTCTTTTCAGCACCGCCTTCTCCCGCTCCTTCGCTTCGCGCTCGATCCCTTTGGCGCTGCGTAGCTCGGGGTCGAGGCGCTCCAGTCGGCGCTCGACCACTCCGTGATCCGCGAAGAGCAGCTCGAGCTCCACCGCGGCGAGATCGCGCACCGGATCCACAGATCCGTCGACGTGCGGGACCGACGGGTCATCGAAAGCCCGCACCACGTGGACGAGGGCGTCCGCCGTCCGCAGGTCCCCGAGCTTCTGCGGCGAGATGCCCTGACCCGCCTTCTCAGCGTGCGCGAGCCCGAGGTCGCGGTACATCACCTCCGCATGCGTCGTCTTCTTCGGGTGGTAGAGCGCCGCGAGCCGGTCGACGCGGTCGTCCGGCACCTTGGCCACTCCCACGTTCGTCTCCGCTTCCGCACCCGAGAACGAGCCGGTGGCGGCGTGCGCTCCGGTCAGGAGGTTGAAAAGCGTGGTCTTTCCGACGTACGGCAGGCCGGTGATCGCCGAGACGACGCTCATGCTGAGAGACGGGTCTCCTCGACCTGCGGCGGATCGTCGTGGAAGATGGCGCGCGCGACCCTACGAAACCGATCGGCCGAGCCGGTGCAGTAGACACGGTGCTCGGCGCGGCCCTCGCCACGCACGACACGATGCGACGCGAGCACCTCGCGCACGGCGAGCGCCGTCGTCGCGGCCGAGTCGACCACGCGCACGTCGCGGCCGGCGACCTTTTCGATGATCGGTCGGAGCAGCGGGTAATGCGTACACCCGAGCAGCAGCGTGTCCACGACCGGCCGCACGACGCCGCCCTCGGTCAGCAGCGGCTCGACATATTCGCGGACCGCGTCCTCGGCCTCGGGGCTGCTGGCCCGGCCCTCCTCAACGAGCGGGACGAGCTTCGGGCACGCCTGCTGCGCAACGTCCACGAGAGGATCGAGATCGCGGAGCGCACGGATATACGCGCCCGAGCGCACCGTGAGGGCGGTCGCGAGCACGCCGATCGCGCGGCGCGCGGTCGCCGTCAGGGCCGCCGCGGCCCCCGGACGGATGACGCCGATGATCGGCACGGCTGAGTCTTCGCGGACCGCCTCGAGCGCGACCGACGTCGCGGTGTTGCACGCGATGACCACCAGCTTGCAGTCGCGCCCGGCGAACCACCGCATGGCCTCGCGTGTGAACGAGAGCACCTCGGCCGGCTCGCGTGGTCCATACGGCATTCGCGCCTCGTCGCCGAGATAGAGCGTCGACTCGTTCGGGAGCTGGCGGCGCAGCTCGCCGAGTACGGTCAGCCCGCCGACGCCCGAGTCGAACAGGCCTATCGGCCGGTCAGCGGTATCTCCCACACGAACGTCTAGCGGCGCTGCTGCTGCACGAGGGCGCTCGCGAGCGCGTCCATCGCCTTCGCGACGGCCGAGTTCGGGCTCGACAGCACGAAGGGCTGTTGCTTGTTCAGCGACTCGCCCACGACCTTCCAGTCCGTCGGGATCTCCGCGATGACCGGCAGGTTGAGGGTGTGCTCGATGCCGCCCTTGGACATGCCGGCGGCCGTGTCGGATTGGTTGACCACGAGCAGGATCGGCTTGTTGCCCTTGTACCCGAGCGCCTCGAAGGTGTCGACCGCCGCACGGGTGTTCGCGACGGAGGCTTGCATGTACGTCACCACCAAGAGGATCACGTCCGCCGCATCCAGGACGGCGAGCGACTCGTCGGAGAGCTTCGTTGGCGCGTCGACGACGACATAGTCGTGATCTTCGGCGAGGAGCTGCATCGCGGTCGCCACGTCCGGTGCCGCCATGAGCTCCGCCTCTTCAGGACGCGCCGGCCCGAGAAGGACTTGAATGCCGCTCGGCCCTTCCCAGAGAACTTCCGACAACGAGGTGCGCATTCCTTGCCCCGTCGGCAGATCGACGATGGACCGCGTCGCCGGCGGCACCTGAAGGACATGACGAACGGATCCGAACTGCATGACCCCATCCATGAGCGCCACCGAGTTACCGCGACGCCGGAGGATGGTAGCGAGGTTCACCGCGATCGTTGTCTTGCCGGACCCGCCCTTCGGTGAGTAGCAGACGATCATCCGTCCCTTGAGACGGATCTCGCGCTTCCCTACCGCGAGCGCCGCCGCGAGCTCGTTCGCGCCACCGGGGAGCACGAACACCGCATCGATCCCCTGGTCAGGCTTCGGGTCGACGGGTCGCTGCGGGACGGTGACGATGATGATCCGCGTCCCCGGCGACGCGACGCGGATCCGCTTGGCGATGTCGAAGCCGGTGGTCTTCCCCTGAAGGAGCGCGTCGATCATCACGACGTCCGGCTTCTCGGTGTTGACGCGCGCGATCGCGGAGTCGCTCTCCTTCTCCACGCCGACGAGCTCGGCCTCTTTCTCCCGGGCGAGCATCTGCTGAAGGTGTTGAGCGACCTGCGGCAGGTCCTCGACGAGCAGGACTCGTTTCATGCGGCGCGAGTGTATTTCGTCGACGCCCGGCGGAGCGCGAGGTGTGCCCCGACCGCCGCGAGCAGGGCGGTCGCGATGAACGAGACCGCCACGCCTGCCGTTACGCCCTGCCAGTACCACTCCGGGTACAGCCGCAGCAGATTGCTGGTCGCCGGGTCGAACAGGAAGTTGCCTTGCGGAAAGAAGACCTCATGAAAGAGGAGGAATAGCTGGTCAAAGGCGAACACCGCGACGATACCGACGACGGCGACCCCGGACGCTGCGACCAACCCGCCATCTCGCGCGAGCCGCAGCGCAACGCGGTCGCGTCGAGCGCGTCGCACCCGGAACGCCGCGACGGCAAGCCCGAGGACGGCGGCGATCTCAGCCCCGCGGAAGACGGTCCGCACGTCCGCCATGTGCTCGTACTCCGCGCCGCTGAATGTGCCGAGGCCGGCAGGGACCTCGCTGAACCCAATGACGTATCCGGTCCAGCGCCGATGCCACTCCAGGAGCGCAGCGAGATCGACGGACCACTCGACGCTCGTGGTTGTCAGCAGCTTGCTCGTGAAGGTCGTACCGGTCACGCCGTTCGCCTTCGCGAGAGCGGCGTAGGCCCAATCACCGCTCCACACGAGCGCGAGGCCGACGAGACCGAAGATCGCGATTGCGATCGCGAGGATCCCGACCTGAACACGATGCGAGCTCACGCCAGGACCGCGCCGAGACCTGGCCGGTCGGGATACACGAACCGTCCCTTCTCCACGCGAACGGCGCGGAAGGGATCATCGGTGATAAGAAGGTTGCCGTCGAGGTCGGCCCATTCGACAGCTGGCGCGAGATGCGCGGCCGCGGCGATCGCGACGCTCGTCTCCGCCGCGCGGCATCCGAGCATCACCTTGAGCCCGTGGCCATGCGCTGCGGTGATCATCGCGCGCGCGGGGCCGACGCCTCCGCACTTCTGGAGCTTCACGTTGATGCCGTCGCACGCGCCGGCGAGGAGCGGCACATCGGCGGCGCGCACCGCGGCCTCGTCGGCGACGATCGGGAGCTCCGAGCGCTCGCGCACTCGGCGGAGACCGTCGATGTCATCCGGGGCGATCGGCTGCTCGACGAACTCGATGCCAAAGGGCACGAGCCGCGCGATGCGTCCGGGCGCTTCCTCCGCCGACCATGCGGCATTCGGATCCACGCGGATGGTTCCGGCGAAACGTTGGCGGATGGCGGAGAGGACCGCGACGTCGTCGCCATGACCGAGCTTCACCTTAAGGATGGTGAAGCCCTGGGCCGCAGCCTTCGCCGCGCGCTCCGCCATCAGCTCGGGCTCTGCGATGCCGATCGTGAACGAGGTCGGTGGTGGCTCGGCCGGAGCGAGGCCGAGGAACGCGCGCAACGGCAGACCCGCGGCCTGCGCGGCGCGATCGTGGGCGAGGACGTCGATCGCGCAGCACGCGGCTCCCCCGTGCGGAAAGCGCTCGTCGAGGCGCGCCGCGAGGATCGTCAGGTCGAGGGGATCGGCGGGCAGCAGGTCGAGGGCCGCACGCACGTCGCGCTCGACGGAATCCGCCGATTCGCCGAAGAACGCGTCGGGCACGCCCTCGCCCCTGAACACGCGGTCGCCCTCGCGAGCCTCGACGAGCACGACCTTCTTCGAGGTGAGGGTGCCCCGCGAGATGGCGAAGGGCACCTCGAGATGGAGCTCGACGCTGCGAACCGTCGCATTCACGCGAGGACCGCTGTGCGGAGCGCCTGGGCGAGGCGGTCCCCTCCGGCGGGACCCTCGCGGATCGGATCGGCCGCCGGCAGCTTCGTCGCGTACGCAGCATTGCCGAGCTCCGCCCGCGCTCGTTCTTCGCTCAGGCCGCTGGTGTTGACAGCGATCGCGACGACCCGCGCGGGCGGATGGCCTGGTGGCCTGCTCCAGGACGCGGCCTCTTCGTAGATTCGAACGTATTCGCCTAGATCGCGGAGCGGCAGCCCCTCCCGTTCGAATCCCTTGACGTTCATCCGCGAGGCGTCGTGACAGAGGACCAAGAGGTGCGGCGCGCTACCGTGCAGCAGGCCGAGCGTGACGCCGGAGAAGCCAGGGTGCGTCAGTGAGCCCTGTCCCTCGACGATGACCCAGTCCGCGCGCTCGGCGGCGTCGCAGACGAGGAGCTCCGCCGCGCCGGCGATGAAGTCGGCGACGACGGCGTCGACCGCGATCCCGTCCCCCGCGATGGCGATCCCCGTTTGGCCGGTGGCGACGAACGCGGCTCGCTCGCCGGAACGCTCGAGCGCGCGCACGAGCTCGAGCGATGCCGTCATTTTCCCAACCGCGGCGTCGGTCCCGACCGTGAGAACAACGGTTGCCCCTTCGCGCGGGCGGCGATGTCCGCCGATCGGCAGATCCTTCGGCGGCTCGCGGAGCTCGCGCACCGTCCCGCCGCCGCGACGCGCGGCGCCGGCAAGGGCGGGATCGGTGAGCACGCGCTCGTGCAGCCCGTTCCAGATCTGCATCCCGCGCTCGAGCGCGCGCGCGAGCGACGGCCGGTAGGTGTCGGGAATCCGGCCGCCCGCGGACGCAGTGCCGATCGCAAGGACCTCCGCGCCGAGCGCCATCGCCTCCTCGACGCTCGCCACGACCGGCACCCCGGCGCCGACGCCGACGCACTCGGCCGCATCCCTGCCAGCGCGGGCGGAGTCAACCACCGCGACGACACGGAACGGCGCGTAGCGAAGGATCCCGATCGCGGTCTTCGCCGTCCCGGGCGCGAACTGGCCCTCGGCGAGGATCGCGACCTTCATGGACCTCCAAGGTCAGGGCCGAGGCGCAGGAACCGTCCGTGACGTTCCCGCGTCGTCTGGCCGGATTCGAGCGCGAGGCCCCCAGCCACGATCACGTGATCGATCCCGACCGGGAAGCGATGGGGGTCGTCGTAGGTCGCCGTGTCCATCACTCGCGCCGGATCGAAGACGACGAGATCGGCCCAGGCGCCTTCGCGTGCGATCCCTCGGTCACGCAGACGTAGCCGTGAGGCGGTGGCCGACGTCATCTTCCGGACCGCATCCTCGAGCGAGATCACGTTCTCGTCGCGTGCGTAGCGGCCCAGGACGCGAGGGAACGTGCCGTAGGAGCGAGGATGCGGCTTGCCGAACGAGAGCGGTCCGTAGGGGGCGTTGGCGCGCGAGTCGCTGCCGATGCAGACCCATTCCTTCGCCATCACGAAGCGCACGTCGTCCTCGCTCATCGAGTGGTGGACGATGTCCACGGCCCCATCGTGCTCGATGAGCGCGTCGCACGACCAGTCCAGCGGGTCGCGGCCCGCCTCGGTCGCGAGCTGCTGCACGTTCATCCCGGCCCACTCCTGATGGTGCCGGGCCCGCGCGATGACGATGCGGTCCCACGCGCGGCCAGTCTCGACCTCCTCGCCGCGGATGCGCTCGCGCACCGCGGTGTCGCGCAGGCGCTCGCACATCTTGGCGGTCCCACCCTCGTGCACCCAGTTTGGGATGGTGACCGCGAGCCCGGTGGACGACGCCGTGTACGGGTACTGGTCCGCGGTCACGTCGACCCCTTCCGAGCGCGCGCGCTCGATCAGCGCGGTCGACTGCTCGACCTTCCCCCAGTTCTTCTGTCCCGACGCCTTGTGGTGCGAGAGCTCGACACGCGCTCGAGAGCGCCGTCCGATCTCGAGGTTCTCCTCGACGGCCTCGAGGAGCTTCGTGCTCTCGTTGCGGATGTGGCTCGCGTACAGCCCGCCCTTGTCGCGCACGACCTCGCAGAGGGCGGCGAGCTCGTCGGTGGTACCGAACGCGCTCGGCGGATAGATGAGGCCGGAAGCGAGGCCGATCGCACCCTCGCTCATCGATCTCGCGAGCAGCTTTCTCATTCGCGCGAGCTCGTCGGCGGTCGGCGCTCGCGCGTCGGCGCCCATGATGCACGAGCGCAGGGTGCCGTGGCCGACGAACGAGCACACATTGATCGAAGGGCGCGCCCGGTCCACCGCGGCCGCGTACTCGCCGAAGGAGGACCAGGTCCGCTTCACGTCGAGGCGCGCGAGCTCGCGATCGAGCTCGGCCTCGGCGAGACCGCTCACCGGCGCTGATGACCCGCCGCAGTTTCCGCAGACGACGAGCGTCACGCCCATGTGGAGCGCGCTCTCGAGCGCATCGTTCACGAACATCGCCTCGTCGGAGTGCGAGTGGATGTCGATGAAGCCGGGCACGACCGTGCGCCCGGAAACATCGAGCACGCGCGCTCCGTCGCGCGCCAGGTCACTTCCGATGGCCGCGATGCGGCCGCCCTGTATCGCGACGTCCGCGCGCCGCGCGGGCGCCCCCGTTCCGTCGATGACGCTTCCGCCGTGGAGGACGAGGTCGGTCACGAGCTCCTGCGCTCTCTGCCCGTCCCCCGCTCGCGGCGCTTCGCGACGATGAGCAAACGCGGCGACGAAGGACCCGCAGGAGTTCCGTCGCGATCGCCGTGCAGCGATTCGATCTGAAAGCCGGCATTCGACAGAAGCAGCTCCGCTTCGCGGCGATAGAGGTAATGGAGAGTCGTCGTGCCCCCGATCTGATGGACCGCGCCGTCGTCGCCCGCCTCCTCGTACCAGGTGCGTTGCGTGACCCCGTCGACGTTCGCACGGCTCGACGAGAGCTTGTGGACGAGCTTGCCCGTCTCGGGATCGACCCGCTCCCACTCGTCGACGACGCCGCCCTCCTTGCCGACGATCAGCTCCGGATCCGGCTGGAACACGTCGCAGGCGAAGCGGCCCCGCGGAGCGAGATGCTCCCGCACACGAGCGAGGCAGGCGAAGCGGTCGTCCGGACTCAGCATGAGGAACGAGTTGAACCCCACGAAGATCAGGGCGAACGCCTCATCGAACGAGAACGCGCGCATGTCGCCTTCGACCCACCGCACCTCGACGTTCGCGCGGCGCGCGCGCCGCTCCGCGCGCTCGAGCATCGCGGTGGACCGATCGAGGCCCACGACGTGGTGGCCGTCCTGCGCGATCGGCACGGCGATCCGGCCGCTCCCGCAGCCGAGCTCGAGGATCGGCCCGCCCGTTCGGCGGGCGAGCCCGCAGAACCACTCCACGTCCGCGCCGCCTTCGAGCGGGGAGCAGTCGAGGTCGTAGAGAGCGGCGAGCCGCGCGGCCTCGCCCGCGTCACGGTCCGCGCCCTGCCAGTCACGACTTACGGCCGTTGTGCGCCTCCTTCGCGCGTTTGACGAGCGAGCCATCGGCGAGCACGTCGAGCGCGGTCATCGCGAGCGCCTTGGCCGCGAGCCGCATCGTATCGAGCGCACGCGGAGCTTTCGCGGCGTCGGTGAACGCGATCGAATGACCGGGCACGGGACCTTCCGTGATCGCGAGGAAAGGATGGATGCCGGGCACCACCGTGCTCACGTTCCCCATGTCCGTCGAGCCGTGCGTGTCGCTTGGACGCCGCGGATGCATCGTCCGACCGAGTGTTTTGGCATTGGCGGCGAACGCCTCGGCAAGAGGACGATTCGTGTTCACGACCTCGCAGACCTCGCTCCATTCGCCTTTCAGCTCGCAGCCGCTCGCGAGCGCGGCGCCCTCGAAGCACGCAAGTACGCGCCGGCGGAGGTCGGCGAGGTAGGCGTTGTCGGGAGAGCGGACCATCAGCCGAGCGGCGGCCCGATCGGGAATGATGTTCGCGGCCTTCCCTCCGTCGGTAATGATCCCGTGCATCCGCGAATCGCTGCGCACCAGCAGGCGCAGGGCGGACATGGCGTTCCACCCGAGGAGCAACCCGTCGAGCGCATTCACCCCCTCGTGCGGCTCGGCGGCCGCGTGCGCCGCCCTGCCGAGGAGCTCCACGTCCAGATTCACCATCGCGAGCATCAGTGGATCGATCTCATCCCGGTCGCCCGGGTGATACATGAGGGCGGCATCGACGCCCTCGAAGACCCCGCCGCTCAGCAGATGCACCTTGCCGTTGCCGCGCTCCTCGGCGGGACAGCCGATCAGACGGACACGACCCTTGAGCCCGTCGAGGACGTCGCGCAGCGCGAGGAACGCGCCGACCGCGGCGGTGCCCATGAGGTTGTGCCCGCAGCCATGACCGATACCGGGAAGCGCGTCGTATTCGCCGAGGATCGCGACGGTCGCACCGCCTGTTCCCGCTTCGACGGCGAAGGCCGTCGCGAGCCCACCAACGGCCCTGCGAGCGTCCGCACCCTCCTCGCGGAGGTATCCCACGAGCGCATCGGCGGCGAAGTGCTCCTCGAACGCGAGCTCGGGATGCGCGTGGATGGCAAGCGCGAGCCGATCGAGCGCCGCGGCGCGCGCGTCCACGCGGTCCGCGACCCGCTTCTTG
>MNEO01000029.1 GCA_001917735.1 Chloroflexi bacterium 13_1_40CM_68_21 | reverse complement strand
GAGGGCGCACGAGCTCCGAGCTGCGGCGGACGGTGCAGATCGTCTGTGCGGTCGGCGACGATCAAGCTCTGCAACATCCCGCTCTCGCTAACTTCGCGCCGCAGTTGGGACTCGTCGGGTCGGTCGATACGGCTACGCGCCGCATGAGTGATCTGATCGAACTGGGCTTCACCGGCTTTTACTGCATCGTTCCACCCGGATCTAACGGACGCGCTTGCTTTGAGCGCCTGGTCAACGACGTTCGACCTCGCGTCCTGGGCTAATCGCTAGCGCGTCCCGTCGTGCACTCCATGTCGACCTTATCTCGGTCGTTGCGCAACGAATGGTGCATGTAAGGCGAGGATCGGCGGCGTTCGGCTCGCGTCGGTCACCGGCTTCGATCCCAAGGAGATCGAGGAGCTCGTCACCAACTACCGCGACAGCGACCCAGGCGAGGACGCGCCGGTGCCCGAGCCGCCGAAGGATCCGGTCTCACGCCCGGGCGACCTCTACGAGCTCGGCCCGCACCGCCTGATCTGTGGCGACTCGCGCGAGCCGGCGACGTGGGAACGCCTCTTTGGCCGCGAGCTGGCGGACTGCACGTGGACCGATCCGCCGTACGGCGTCGATCTGCAGATCCGCGTCGACCGCATGGACCCCGACAAAGGAGCGGTGACCAATGGCGAGGATGCCTTCGAGGGTGATAAGCCCGAGGAGACCCCGCCCCTGCTCGCGGCGGTCTTCCGTCAGGCCGACCTGCATCTCAAGCGAGGCGCGCCGATCTACATCGCTGCACCCCACGGACGGATGCTCACCGTCTTCCAGGAGGAGTTCCTGCGCGTCGACTGGCTGCTGCACCAGACGCTCGTCTGGTCAAGAACAGCTTCGCGAACTCCTCAGCCTCCGATCCGTCCACGTGTCGTTCACCGCCCCGCTCAATAGCCGCTCGAGTCGCTCGAGTTCACCCGGTACGGTGCGACGGCATTGGTCGCGCCAGTTGCTGTCAGTTGCGGTCCGCTGCGGAGCGCTGGGGGCGATCGACCCAATGTTTCCGCTGAGGCGACGGCGGGAATCGAACCCGCGATGAAGGCTTGCAGATCGATGGCCCGGTTCGCGAGCCGAGACCCGACAAACCGAGGAAATTCAAGGAATCGCGCCCTCTGACTGACCCTCTCGGACCGCAGACCTTTGCCTTACGCGTCTCGGGATCGCAATGCGACGACGCGCGGCTGCCGCCGACCGAGTGAATCGGACCGAGACACGCGAGCTCCTCGTCGCGGCCGCGGCGGACTAGGAGGGCCGGCCTCCGGGTCGGATGTTGGCGTTCAAGCGAAATATGTTGTCGGGGTCGTATTGGGCCTTGATCGCGGCGAGCCGCCCGAGCTTCTGAGCGCCGAAACTCGCCCGAAGCCGTGCCTCGGTCTCGTCGGTCGTCAGGTTCATGTACGTGTGGCCGAGCGAGACCGGCTCCATCGCGGCGGAGAAGTCCCGAGCCCAGCCGACACAGGCCTCTCTTTGCGCGACATCGTCCCAGACCCCGAAGAACATCCCGAGGAATCCGGCGGATCGCCCGCTGAACGCGCTCGCATCCTCCGGGATCCGCGCGACCTGGCCGCCCAGCTGGACATTCAGCATCTGCGAAGGGCCGCCCGGCATCGTCGCGGTGTTCGCGTGGATCGTGGCGATCACATCCTCGCAGTACTCCTTGAAGTACTGCGACTTGATGTAGCCCTTGGTGCCGGGTGGATTCGCTCCGTCGAAGAGCGTTTGCACGGCGGCGTAAGGCATGGGGGTGAGCATCTCGAAGAGGGGCGGACCGAACCTCCGTAGGGGACCGAGCGATCGTTCGGCGGCACCGTGATCCGTCGCCACCACCACGAGCGCATACCCGGGCTTGAAGCGGACGTCTTCGGGAACGAAGGGAAGAGGCGGCGCGAGCAGATACGCGAGGATCGTGCTGACCTCGTCCGGCGCTCGCTCGCAGAACTCCTGGTAAAGGCGCATCAGCTCAGGGCCCGACTCCGGAGCGTAGAAGATCAGCCCCGCGTAGAGCGGCTCGGTGATGGGATGAAGCGCGAACTCGAACTGCGTCGCGATCCCGAAGTTGCCGCCGCCTCCGCGGATCGCCCAAAACAGATCGGGGTTCTCACTCGCGCTTGCGTCGAGCATCCGACCCCCGGCGGTGACGATCTCGGCCGAGACGAGGTTGTCGGAGGTGAGTCCCATGCTCCGCATGAGATGACCGATGCCACCGCCGAGCGTGAGACCGGCGACGCCGGTGTGGCTCACGTGCCCGCCGGTGACCGCAAGACCGTGCCGTAACGTGGCCGCGTCGACCTCCGACCACACCGCGCCCCCGCCGACCTTAGCCAGTCGCGTTCGGGCATCGACCGTCACCGCGTTGATGAGTCGAAGGTCGATCACTATCCCGTCATCGACCGTCGAGTGTCCGGGGAAGCTGTGCCCGCCGGAACGGACGGCGATCGGAAAGCTGTTCTCGCGCGCGAACACGAGCGCCGCTCGCACATCGGCCGTGGTCGTACAGCGGGCGATGGCCGCCGGATGCCGATCGATATCGCCGTTCCAGACCCTGCGGGCCGCGTCGTACTCGGCGTCCTCCGGCGTCACGACCGTTCCGGCCATCGAATGCCGCAGCCGGGCGAGGTCTCGAGCGCCGAGCGTGATCGCCAATTCGCCTCCTCGCGTCCGGCCCATCCGGTCCGAGGAAGGATAAGGCCGCGGCTATGCGCGCCGAGCCCGCCGCGATCGTGCGGCGGGCTCGGTGCCGCACGCGTTTCAGCCTAGGGAGTCGCCGGGCCGAAGTAGCGGGTGAGCGAGAACGTGGCGACTTTGCGCGCGATCTCCAGCCCCTCCGTGGCCGACTTTCGGTAGTGGAGTCCACCCCACACGCGCGCATTTGTGACTTCGGTCATGAGCTCGTCCGCGGTGTTGTAGTGCCGCGTGGTTGCTTGCAGTCCCGGGACGGTGCTGGTGAGATCGACGTTGATGCGATCGGTTCCGAGGAACGCGGTGAAGACCCGCGCCTCGGCACCGGTGAGGCAGCCGTGTGCGGCCGGATACTCAGGATGGTTCGGCGTGGCGAGCAGCGGCGTCCACGCGCTATCGCCGGCCGTGTCGGGATTGCCATCGGCCTCACCCTGCGGGATCGCATACTGCGGCCGCCAGTTGAGGTAGAAGTACTTCGCGTCAAAGCACGCGATCAAGGCGTCGACTCCGACGACGTTCCCCATCGCATACAGACGTGCCGTGTCCACCGCGTCGAGGCCACGCGACTGCGCGATCGATTTGAATGCGGTGTTGTACTGCGCGATCGCGTTCGTGCTCCAGAACTTGGCGATATCGGTCTGCTCCGCGGTGCGCGTGGTGCTGTTCGACCCGCCCAGCGACTTGACCTCGTTGTAGAGCTGCGCCCATTCGGGGCTGGTCAGCGCGGGGAACGGCGCGGGACGGAACTGATCGGACTTCTCCAGGGTAAACGGGTGCATCTTCGCGACCCACGGCGTCTGGGGACCTTGGCCCGCCGGCGGTTGCCAGACGCCGGGCGCGGCCTTCGGCACCGCGAATCCGGTGTCGGCCTCGATCCCGTCGCCGGCGCGCCGGGCGAAAAGCGCCTCGGCGGCATCCTTACCCAGAGCGATGCCGTCGCTCTTGGCAGCGCCCTCGGAGAGCGCGCCGAACGACTTCGCAAGGTCCGCGTCGAGCTCGGCCTGCTGCGATGCGAAGTAGCGGACCAGCACATCGTGCGCGGCCTGAGCGACAGCCGCGTCCATCGATGCGCCTGCCCGCGCCGAGAGCGACTTGGTATACGGCTTGTACCGGCCGCCGATGGCCACGACGGCGTCGTAGACCGCCGCCTGAACGTAGCTGATGTAGACCATCGACTGCGTCTGGAACTGTTTGGCGTTGGTGATCGCCGTCCGCTGGGCGATCGCGTTCCAGGCGATCACCATGTCTGGCGCGACACGTGCCGCGCCCGACGCGGCCGGAGCCGTGGGACTCGCCACGAGACCGGGGGGAGTGGACGCACAAGCACCAACGACCGCACCGATCAGCAGCAGGCTTAAGACCCTGAGCGGGCGCTTCAAAGAACGCCTCCCTCTTCCCCGGGATGTCCGGAGCAGCCGGGGTAAATCCGACGGTTTTTCCTAACGGCGCACTATGGAGAGCGGAGCGTTTGCAGATGCGTGTGCTGAGTGACGAACGGATCGGCCTGCTGGGTACGCCTGCGTGGCTCACGGAGAAAGGGGCCGTCGCCCTCCACTTGCAGCCCAAAGCTCTCGCCCTTCTCGGTTACGTCGTGACGGCGGACGGGCCGGTCCCCCGGCGCGATTTGGCGCGATTGCTCTTCCCCGAGGCCGACGATGCGCGCGGAGCACTTCGCTGGCAGCTCGCACGTCTCCGTTCGGCGCTCCCGGGAGACGCCGGTCGTCACCTCCGGGTCGAGCGCGAGCAGGTGACGTTCGCGATCGCGACGGACGTCCACGCCTTCCGCACCGCGGCCGAGCGCGTCCTCCGCAGCTTCGATCCGCGTGTCGCTCGTAACGCGATCGTGCTTTATCGCGGCGACTTCCTGAGTGGGTTGTCGGCCAGTGCTTCGACCGAGTTCGATACCTGGCTATACCTGCAGGAAGAATCGCTTCGCACGCTCTTCCGCCGGGTAACGCTTGCGTTCGCGCGCTGGGCGATCGACGAGGGGAACGCCGGCGAGGCTCTCGAGCCGCTGGCGCGTCTCGCCGACGTGGACCCGTACGCGGAGAACGCCCACGCGATGCGGATCGAGGCGCTGCTTGCGTTGGGCGCGACGGATCGAGCGCATGACGCGTACGTCGCGTACGCGCAGCTCATGCGTGGCGATCTCCACGCGGAGCCTCGGGCGGAGCTCGCGGCCCGCTTCGAGAAGAGTCGCTCGACCGCTGCGCGCGCGCTTCCGCGCGAAGGCTTCGCGACGCTGCGCGAGGTCACCCTCCACTTCGTCGATTGGCCCGGCGGCGATCCGCCGCTGCTCTGCATCCATGGGGCGACCTCGACCTGCTACGTCTACGGTGCTCTTGCGCAGAAGCTCGCTCCGGCGTTCCGTCTGGTCGCCCCGGACCTACGCGGCACGGGTTTCAGCGACAAGCCGCCGACCGCGTACTCGGTCGAGCAGCACGTCGAGGATCTCGCGGAGCTTTCGGTGGCTCTGGGGCTCGACCGGCCGGTCCTCTTCGGGCACAGTGCGGGCGGAGCGATCGCGACACTTACTGCCGAACGCCTTGGCGCTCGCGGGGTCGTGCTTCTCGATGGGGTCGTTGGCGAGCGGTCCGTGGTCGAAGATCGTCTCAGCGTAGCCACATCGAGCCTCGAAGGAACTCGCGAGCGGTATCCGAACTTCGCTCGGTACCTCGAGCTCATGCGCGCCTCGCGCACATCGATGTCACCCGACGAGGAGTTGCTCGTCGACCAGATGGCGCGATTCAGCATGACCCGGATGCCCGACGGCTCGTATCGCATGAGCGTCTATACCGACGCCGTGAAGCAGACCTGGCAGTCGATCGTCCAGTCCGACACGATGGGTGCGCTCCGGCGGCTTGCGTGCCCGGTGCTGGTCGTCTGGGCGACCCAACCGTGGCTCATCGATGACGACCGCCCGTACTTCGACGAGCAGATCGCTCGCTCTCAGGTCGCCGCGGCCCGCCACGGCGAGCTCGTCGTGGCAAGTAAGTCGACTCATGCCCGGCTGGTGCGTGACCCTGAACCGGTGGTGGTCGATGCGGTGCAGCAGTTTCTGCACTCGCTCGGAAGGGCTGCCTCGAGCAAAGCGAACGGGCGGACCAGGGTTCCCGCCGGCGCACGCTGACGCGTTATCGCGCCCGGGCGATCTCCCGCAGCCGCGGTAGATACGCCGACGCCTGGAGCGTGAAGAGCTCGGCGTAGCGTCCTCCAAGCTGGATGAGCTCGTCGTGCGTCCCGCTCTCGACGACGCGACCGCGTGGAGCACGTAGATCCGGTCCGCCGAGCGCACGCTCGAAAAACGATGCGAGATGAGCAGCACCGAGCGTCCGCTGAAGAGATCGCGCATTCGCGTGAAAAGATCGTGCTCGGCACGCGCGTCGAGCGCCGCGGTCGGCTCGTCCAGGATCACGAGCGGCGCGTCGCGGAAGAATGCGCGCGCGAGGGCGATGCGCTGCCACTGTCCCGTCATCGGCGCGCGTGCCTTGTCTTACGTTGACCCCTTTCGATAAT
This sequence comes from Chloroflexi bacterium 13_1_40CM_68_21, assembly GCA_001917735.1. The sequence continues at coordinate 9,582 of MNEO01000029.1, read as the reverse complement.
GGCCGACTCCGCAGCTGCAACCGACAGACCTCTGTCCCGCAGACCTTTGCCCTACGGGGCAGACTTCTGTCACGGCCCGCGCCAAACGCCAACGAAAGTCGCATGCATCGAGCTGATCGCGTGACGAAGGTCTAATGGACCCTTGTCTTACGACTCGCAGATCCACGAATCGTTGGCTTCTGAGGCGACGGCGGGAATCGAACCCGCGATGAAGGTTTTGCAGACCTTCGCGGGGCGCTGGTTGGGGTCATAAGTGGGGTCAGATGCAAGCGAATCCGCAAGAGACCGCGATTCTTCTGAGCCGACGGTGCGACTCGAACCCACGACCTGTGGTTTACGAAACCGTCGTAGGCCGTACCGGTGAGTGTCAGGGCGTTCATTTGTTCGCGCATTCGTGTCAGGCGGTCCCTCTCCATCCCGGTGAGCCCCGGCTATCTGCGGTCAGAATTGCGGTCAAAGCAGGCACCGAATTCGATGGTTCAGCGCCAGGTGCTCCAGAGTTGTGGGGCGCCATGCCGCATGTTGGTCTGGCATCAGCGCCGTAATGCGACCGTCAGCACTCCCACGACGATCCTGGCGGTCGAAGACACACAGCTGGCGCTACGCAACGCCAGGTAGACCCGCGGGTCTAACCCGGTCAAGCGACCCGGCGGGATAGAAGCAACGTAATTCATGAGCCCCGGCATGACCATCGAGCTACGCGAGCGAGCGCCCGCAAACATCCCGCAGTCGGCACGCTGCTCGTCGGTGCGGTCTCGTATTTCGAGCGCTTGTTCGAGTCTCGCCGACGTGTCTTGGGGAGACAGCACGGTCCGCTGCCCGTCGGAACGCGCTTTCCGTATGGCCTGGCCCTCGCTCTCGACAAACCGCTCCGAGCATGCGCAGAAGCGATCGGCGTCGAGGTCGATCACGTGCCCGCGAGGCGCGCGACGACGGGCGCGAAGTCCTCGATCGAGCGCTCGAAGACGACGACGTAACTGATGCCCCAGCGTTCACGCCGCGCTTGCAGAGTCTCGATGAGGTGACCGGTCGGGCCGGCGAGCAGGAATGGGGTCTCGCGGACGACATCGGGAGTCACCCGGAATCGCGACGCGAGCTCATCAGCGGCCTTGCGTGGGGTCGCGACAACCATGACTTCCTGGACAAGCACGTTCAGCTCAAGAGAGCGTCCGGCTCCGGCAGAGCGTACCCACGCGACCCGTTGCCCGAAGTCGTCTGCGGCGAATCCGTTCAGTTGGGCGGGCCTCCCGCCGGGTGGGAAGGTCGCGCCGGTGAAGCTCACGATGTCCCCTTCTTTCGCGGCCAGCGTCAGGAGCTCTCGGCCGTTACCGCCGATCAGGATCGGCGGTCGCGGCCGCTGCACCGGTCGTGGGTGGATCTGATGACCAGCGATCGTGTAGTGCTCGCCGGTGAATGAGACGGAGTCGCCCGCGAGCAGGCCCTTGATGATCGAGACTGCTTCGCCGAGCCTGGCGACGCGCACCAGCCCGCGGTCGAACCGCAGACCTGCCTGCAGGTACTCCGGGCCGGCGTATCCCGCGCCGAGCCCGAGCTCCACGCGTCCATCGGTCAACAGATCGAGCGTGGCGACCTCCCGCGCGACGACGACCGGGTGTCGGAGGTCGTTGTTGAGGACGAATGGCCCGACGCGGAGCGTGGGCGCCGCCTGCGCGGCGATCGCCAACGCGCTGAACGGGGAGAGCGTGTCGGCAAGATGGTCCGGCATGAACAAAGTGGAGTAGCCGAGCGCTTCGATCCGGCGCGCCTTGTCGACCCACTCGCGTGAGGAGCCAGCGGCCCAGATGTTCACGCCGAAGCGGAAAGGCCGCGCCCCTGAGGCCTGTGAAGAAACGCCGAGTCGCTGGCTGACGATGCCACCTTCCGTAAGCGAGACTGACGCAGTGAGCCCGGGCTGGACTACACCAACACGCGACGAAGTATCTGCTCGACCACTTGGTCGAGCGGGCCGCTCGTGTCAATCACAGCCATGACGGCACGCTGCAGGATCGGCTCGATTCTCCGCTGCTGGTCGAGAATGCGCTCCAGTTCGCCGGTATGTTTGCCATAAGGGTTGTTGGTCCTCGTAACGAGGCGCTCGACCATCACGGATACCGGTGCGGTAAGCATGCCGCCCGCAATGCCACATAGTCACGCGTGCGACGCGACACTGCTCGGCACGCGGCTGACGCTAACGAGCCAGCAGCACGAATTCGGCAGCAGGGTCGTGCGCAACGCTAGGTGCTCCATCGACCGTGAGGTCGGCGCACGTCCGGGTCTCCTCACGCCTAAACAACGCGTCCTCCCGCTCGCGCCAACGATTCCACTCCGGTAGTCGCGTTTGACCATCACGTTCCAGACCTCGGGTCAGGCGCAGGGCGCCGGGAGCTTCTACCCAAATCAGATAGGTCAGGTACGGGCGCACGATCCGCGAACCCGCTCCTACGCCCTCGGCCAAGATGATCGGATTCGGCGCTACGTCGCGCCATTCCGTGTATTGGTCCTTTACCCAATCGAAGAATTGGTAGCGCGCGGGGCCACCGCGTGTGAGCGGCGCGAGGATTTGCTCGACGAGAAGGGCCGCTTCTCGATCAGGACCAGTCCATGACGGGGTGAGGTCGTCCAGGCAGATCACGGGTGCGGTCAAGACGTGCGCGAGTCGCGCTGCGAACACCGACTTACCGGATCCCGCCGGTCCGTCGATCGCGACGATGCGGCTCGGCCCCGCTCGTGGCGACCGCATGCGAATCCACTCGGCGAGATCGAGATATCGCACGACGCCCATCGCCGACGGACGCTACCGGATGAGCCGTCAGCTAGTCGCGCAACGCTGGCCAGACACCGAATCACTCATCCCATCGCGGGGTCTGATTGCTCGTCGCGAGCTCCCCGACGGTCACCCATAAGGTCAGATCGTTGGCGAACCAGTAGGTCGGCTTCCTCGTGCAATCGAGCTGGCACGTTCCAACCTGCCAGCTTTTGAGCGCCTGGATCGCCCCCGTCGGCTTCGGACCGAACGAGGTGTGCGATGAAGCGGAGCTGCCCGGGCAGAACATCCAGAACCGCGCCGGGCTGGACATCACCGTACGTGTCGCAAAAGACGGCGAGGCGCTGGGCCTTCTGCTCGAGCGACACCTCACGTGACTTCGGAGAGAGAGGGACCCAGGTGTATGCGGAGCTCGCGACGTCCCACACGCGGCTGCCTGGCCCCGTGTGATCCCAGTCAAGCATCACGGTTGGCTCGTGCTCCCGGAAGATCGCGTTATAAGGCGACCAGTCGTTGTGGCAAATGAGCTCATGCCTCCCGGGCGCGACCTGATGCCATGTGGCGTCCGGTGGCGGCCGGAACGTTAAGACGGCATCGTGATAACGGCGGAGTAGCTCAGCGGCGCGTTTCAAGGTCGTGATGTCTTCGAACATCCAAGCCGGCATCGGCTCGGGCCATCCGCCGTGTATGTCACCCGGCAGATACGCGAGCACCGCGCGGCCGCGTTCGTCAAAGCCCAGGCTCCGAGGCGCGGCGGTGAATCCGACCGCTTCAAGGTGCACCAGAAGCAACTGGACCGCCGGAGTCCAGGGACCGGCCCGACGTCGCACGGTGTCGCCGACTCTGACCGCCTGACTGAAGTTGCCTCCGAGCGGGACCTCCGTCTGGACGATGGCTGAATGGCTGTTCGCGGCAAGTCGTTCGAGGCCGCACCAACGACCTTGCGAATATTCGACTCGCACGCCCTCCAAATAGGAGAGTGGAAGCGGCGCGACGTCGGTGCCGAGACGGCGCGCGATAAGGGCCGCCGGCACGACGATGTTGCCGCCGTGCGTGACGACCAAGGCATTCGTGCCATCTCGCAGACGCCGCGCGATTGACTCCCACGTCGCCAACTGTTGCTGCGCGAAGCGGAGCGCGTGCTCGTTGCCGCCGATGAGCTCGAGGACGTCCTGCAGGGAGCGCATCGTGTCGTACTGCTGCTGCGTAAGGGCTTTGTCTGGTGAGCCGGCGAGAAACTCGCTCGTCTCGTCCACTTGACCGGCGATCTCGATCGCTGTCTCGCGCGCGCGCTCACGCGGACTGCTTATGACGAGGGCGAATTCGCCAGCGGTGCGGCGCAGACCTCGCGCCGCGGCGATGCCAGGCGCGGACAAGCCACGCCCAGATCCCTCCTCGCTGCCAGGTTCGGCATGGCGACGGATTTCCAATGAAACCATCGCCGTACTCCTAGCCCCGATGCTCAGATTCGTCAATCGTGCGGATGAAGACCTCCTCTGGAGGGATATTGGTCGCGCTGACCTACCCCGGGGAGAAACCAACCCGCCCACGAGAAGAACGAACCTACCTGGATTGGGCAGGCCGGAGGAAGAACGTCGCTCGCCCGAGGTCCTCGAAGCCGCGCTTGAGCAGAATCGGCGCGGACGTGCTCGCGTCGGCGATGAACCCGGCGAACGTGCATCCCTCACGGGCCGCACGATCCACTCGGTATTGGACAAGCGTGGAGTACACGCCGTGCCGGCGGTAGTCGACAAGCGTCTCGGCACCAACAAACTCGACGCCCCGCAGATCCCGGTGAATGAACCAGCGTGCTGTACCAACCGGCCGACCATCCAAGTGCGTGAGGGCCGCGTGCCAGTCGGTTCCGACACGGCGCGTTCGATCCTCGAGCAGCGGTGAGAGGCGCTCGTCGTCCCACGTCGGATGATCGACGCGCAGCGCCGCCAACATCTGAGGACGACTCGTCACCTCGTCGACCCGGATTTCGGGGTTCACCCGCAAGCCGACGATCGGGAGGGCGCTAGCGAGCATCCGGCCCTCGAGCTCGCGAATGAGTCCACGCGCCGTGAGCCGCTCCCCCAGCGACGCCGGCGTGCTCTTCGCGGTCACGAGCCAGACGAACGCCTGGCGCCGGCGCCGGAAAAAGCCGAGCACCTCGTCGATCCGCTCAGCCTCGTCCTCGGTCCAGCGCACCCAGTGCACCTGGCTCGACCAGGGATGCTCGAGCAGCGCACCCAGCGAGAGCAACCTGTCGTCGCGGGCGACGTAGCTCGTCCGCGGTCGGCTGGAACATCGCCCCCGCGGCCTCGTGCATCTCTGGAATCAGCGATCGTGCGTTTTCGCGCGCGTGAGGGCGTCATGCGTGACAAAGGTGCAGCCGGGTGAGACGCGGTAGTCGAGGTACTCAGTCGGAAGCTCACGTAGCGCCGCCGGGTCCATCGACAGACGCACATTCCCCGGCGCGTCGAAGGTCAGGATCCCAGTGGAGGGATCCATGTTCTTGCTGATGAACTCGCGCAACGTCGGCAAGGACGGATGGGCCTCGTCGCCGGGCTCGTACACCGTGACATGCGCCTTCATCACCCCGCTCTTTCTGCCGGCGCCTCGCACGAGCTGGCGAAACGGATCCATGTCCTACGTCGTCTCGACAGCGAAGTCGTCGGTCGCCGTGAAGTACTTGCACACGCCTAGCCTCCGCGTTCGATCGCACGTTTACTTCCGGGGGGCAACCTTCGTGTCGGATGGCTCCCAGTCAGGGGTGTGATTCTCGCCGCTCTGCGGCGGGGGGAGCAGTGATCTGGAGTTGGATGCCTGCGGCCGCGCCTGATCGGGAGGTGCCCTTATGGACCGCAGGACGAGCGCGTCGTTCGATCGACGCAGCGGTCCGGATTCGCTGATTGCCTACGGTCAGTGTAGAACGGGCCTGAGCTATCGAACAGTCTTTTTCTTGAGGGATTTTTCGCGCACGATGCCGACTTCCGTCGCGAACGCGATGCGGAGGGCGAGGTGCCGACGGTAGCTGTGCGATTGCAGGCGGCAACACGGCCTCACCAACCTAGTGCGGAGTGAGCGGCGGCAGCTCGAGGGCGTGATCTCTCGCCTGCTCGAGAGCCGTACCGTCGTCGCCCGGCGCGATGGGAAGCTGCACGAGCTCTTCCCAGTCGGCATTCCGTCGCGAGAGGGCGAGGCCCTGCGCGCGTGGGTACGACGTGAGGCCGCGGTGTCGACGATCGAAGTGGGCCTGGGCTACGGGATCTCTGCGCTGTTCATCTGTGATGGCCTCTTGGCGAACGGCCACCCAAATGCGCGGCACGTTGCGCTCGACCCAAATCAATCGGAGGGTTTTTCGGACGTGGGCCTGCAGGTCGTCGATGAGGCAGGTGCCGCGGGGATGTTGGAGTTCCACGCGGAACGATCGGAGATCGCGCTACCTCGATTCTTGTCTTCGGGCCGATCGTTCGATCTTGCGTTCATCGACGGGAATCACCGCTTCGACGGCGTTTTCCTCGACCTCATCTACCTCGGGCGTCTCGTGCGTGGCGGGGGCGTCATCGTTCTTGATGACTACCAACTCCCATCCGTCAAGAAGGCTGTCCGCTTCTGCGTCTCCAATCTTGGCTGGGGGCTTGCGGAAGAAGGAGCCGCAGAGGAGCGTCACCACTGGGCGGTCCTCAGAACGCCAGCGATCCCGCTCGAGCGAAACTTCGACCATTTCATCGATTTCTGAAACCTAAGCCACAAATTGTCAATCCCCTCGGAGGAAGCGGAGGATCCTGTGATCAATGCCTTCAGATGAGCGCGCGTCTCTCGCCGAAGGGATCATGTGGGACTACGAGCCCGACTTCATGCCCGAGGAGATGGAGATCGTTGACCGTCAGGATCTCCTGATGTGGAAGCGTCCCCATGGGCCACTCGCCCAGCGCAGGTGGTCCAACAGAATCTTGTATGTGCGGACCACATCGGACCAGATCGAGAGGACGATCGATGAAGTCTTCGCCTTCTTCGCGACACTGGCCTTCACGTGGGTCGTGGGCCCGACCAGCTCGCCCAGCGATCTCGCCGCGCGCGTCGTCGCGCGGGGCTTGGTGGACATCGGTGATGGCGACCTGCTCACCGCATCGCTCCCGATCTCAGGTCTGCGAGTCAATGCTGACCTTGAGATCGTCGAGGTTGACGATGATGAGACGGCGCTCATCGGGCTGCGGCTCGCCCATCCGGACGCAGACGAGGGCGAGATGGCCGTCCTCCTGCGCGAGCGGCTCACTTACCTGCGGCATCCTGGCCGCCGCGGCGGGTATCTCGTCGCCTTCCTGGCCGGCGAGCCGGTGGCTAACGCGGGGTACCGCTATTCGGCGGATGGCTCGACGGTGTATCTGACCGGAGCGGAAACCACCGAAAGGTTCCGTGGCCGCGGCATCTATCAGTCGCTCGTCGCCCACCGGGCAATGGCAGGCAAGAAGCGAGGCTGCCGCTATGCTGCGATCCGGGCGCGACGCGACACGTCTCTCCCCATCCTCAAGAAACGCGGCTTCGTGGATCACGGGCATCTGCCGATCTTCGCGCGCCCCGACTCGTAGATGTCGCCAACGCTTCGCACTCCTCGAGGGCCTCACTCAAAGGACATGACCATGGAGTTCGCCCGGTGATCGCTGGGATTCCACCAGTCGTGACCGTCTTCGCCGATCGCTTGCACGAGCTCCTCGGAGAGCGCCTTGTCGGCGTGTACCTCGGAGGCTCGTTGGTGATGGGTGACTTCATCGAGGGCTCGAGCGACTACGACCTGCTGGTCGTCGTGAGTGGCGATCTCTCATCCGCAGATCTCAGCAGGTTGGCCCGTTGCACGACCACCTCGTAGACGAGCTTCCTGATGCAATCCGGCTCGAAGGCGACTACGTGCCGCGCGAGGCCCTTCGCCCGGTGGGCACGAGCCGCCCGGTTCCGTTCTTTCGCCAGGGCCGGCTCCAGCCAGAGCCAGAATCGATGCTCTCCGCCGACAACATCGCAAACATGAGGCAGGATGGCATCAGCGTCGTCGGCCCCGCTCCCGCATCGGTCCTGCCGGAAGTGAGCGCGGAGCAGATCCGCGAGGCCGTGCGGCAGATGCTTCGCGAGATCTCCGAATGTCCGACTGAGCAGAAGGCGGCAAGCGAAATCCTCGACCTTGTCCGCTCCTGCCGCGCGCTCGAGACGGGCGCGCCGGCAACGAAATCGGACGGCCTGCGCTGGGGCCTCGTGCGGCTCAACGCAGTGCTGCATCCGGTTCTTCAGCGGGCCGACGCGGTGCGCCGCGGCACGTCGGTAACTTCGGACGACCGGACCTTGCGCGACGGACTCGACGAAGTCCGCGCGGCTCTCCGACACCGCTCGTCGGAGGCAAGCTCCGAGCGGTGAAAGAGAGGCGGACTCGACTCAATGAAGGTAGTTGTCGAGCTCGCGACGCATCCTTAGACCTTCGGCGTCGCCTGTGTGCGGCAGCGTCAGGGCCGCAACGTACTCGGCGACCTCACCCAGGATCCACCTCAACTCGTAGAACCGCATCACCCCGGGACGGCCCTGTAGCTCGATCCCGACGTGACCGAGGGCTCGGGCATCGCGCTCTGGCGGCGCGTAGAGCAAATCGCCCCAGTCAAGAAGCAGGAGGCGACCAGCTTTGGTGACCATCACGTTGGGCGGCTCCGGCTCACCGTGGGTGAGAACGAGGCGGCCCGGATCGATGCGGCAACGCGCCTGGAGCCCGGCGATCTCGTCGCGCCAATCCGAGATTCGAACGGCGTTCGTTTCCACAAGCCGCGCGACGTCGCTCGCGAACGGGCCCGCAGCATCGTGAGCATGGGACGAGGCGCGTGCAAGCCCATCCGCGAGCTCGGATTCGAATGGCAAGGCGAAGGATTCGTGCGGCACCTGCGCCGCCACGGTCGCCGAGTGGAGCGCCTCGACCGCCTCGCTCAGCGCGAGCAGTTCCCTCCTCGCGAGGCCGGCCGGGGACGCGGCCCGGCCCTCAGTGAAGGGCGACACGATGACGGGCCTGTTGTCGACGGGAAAGACGATGCGGCCGCTGCGCCCACGACTTGGAGCGAGAACGAACTCGTGCCCCTGCTCGCGAAGCTCGCAGGCGGCCTCGTAGGCCGCGGCCGAATACCCTTGGCGGTCTCGCCTGACGCTCAGCCACCAGCGGCCCGCTCGGTAGTTCCAACTGTCGCCGCCCACTGGTACAAAGACCGGATCGGCAGCCTCCTCGAACTCGCTCCTGAGAAGATTCGCCAAGGCGCGTTCGTCGATCGCCCTATCCGCCACGAGCACCAGGTGAGTCTGCGGCCGGATGCCTCTGGTCCGGTCCCCCGCCGGTTCAGTGCCTGTAGCACCTGCCTCGACGTGGCTGCGAAGTGAGCTCGAGACCGGGAATGGTGCGACAGCGCCGTCGTCAGTTATGAGAGACCTGATCGATGCCGTCTCGAGAGCCCTCAGCCGCTCTGGATCATCAACCTCCGGTCTCAGTCTCGCTCGAACGCTCTCGACCCATGATCGGAGCGACGTAGCGGTGCTGACCACGGCATCGCACGAGCGGTTCATCGCAAAGCGATTTCGCCTAGAGGATGCGGAGCTGCGGTTTGAAGCAGAGATGACAGCGCTCGAGGCGCTCGAGGCTCGACCCCTCTCGCCGGTGGCGCACTTGCTTGGGACAGATCGGCAGGCCCTAGTTCTGGTCATGGAGTACGTCGGCGACACGAGCGTCGAAGATCTGCTCCACGGCGGGCATCGTGAAGAGGCGGAACAGGCGCTTGTGGGATACGCGTCTGCAATCGGGCGGCTGCACCGAG
>MNEO01000060.1:1343-13310 GCA_001917735.1 Chloroflexi bacterium 13_1_40CM_68_21 | reverse complement strand
CGGTTGCCAGAATCGCTCGGCACTCGAAGGCATCTCGCTCCTGGCGTTCGTCGAGGCCATGCACGGCGGACCGGATGGCGCGGCCGCTCGCGTCTTCAAGGAGCTCACCAGCCATTACGGCTTCTCGCGCCGCGCCGCCGCGACGTACGAGCTCCATGCCGAGCAGGACACCGGTCACGGCGACCGTCAGATCGAGGCGATCCGGCAATACGCGACGACGGATGAGCTTCGCGAGAGATGCCGGCGCGCGGTGCGCCTCGGCGTCGAGGCTTTCAACTTCGAGTGGGACGGCCACGTCCAGGCGATGACCGGCCAGCGCGACATCTACTGGAGCGGGAAGACCGGGAAGCTCGCGCTACGGCATCCCGAGGTACGTCTGCCGAGGGAGCGCCTCGCGAAGGTCTAGAAGGGCCAATCCTTCGGCAGCGACGCGCGCTGTTTCTTGTACTCCGCGTCGTCGGCGTACTTCTTCTTGAAGGTCTTGAGCTGCTTGATCAGCTCGTTCTGATCCACTTCGAGCACGTTGGAGACCATACCCGTGGTCTCTTCGAAGCCCCGGCTTCAGTTGCCGCGTCAGCCCTTCATCCGCTGCATGACGTAGCGGTCGTTCTCTTCCACGACGAAAGCCTAGTCCAGCTAGACGGCTCCGACTCGGTTTGTCGTGATCGATATGGTGTCGCCGGCGATCGGCTCGCCGCGCGGTCCTGCGGTGACGCTCACGCGTGCGAGGACACGCCACTCCTCATCACCATCAGCGACGCGGAGGATCAGGAACGGGTTTTCGACGACCGCGCCTGGCTTTTCGGTGAACCGCACGGGCAAGGCGACGTCGGTCTCCGCACCTGGCTCAAGCTCGCGCTCGATCGCGGTCTCCTGCGTTCGAAACTGCGCATGAGGTTGGACCGCTGCGACGATCCGCAGCCGGCGCTTGCCCTCGTTTCGAACATACCAGCGGACAGTCCAGTTTCCCGGCGAGCCCGCGCGCGCGAACGGTGCGATACGGAGACGCGGGGTCTCGTTAGTACCCGTAGCTCGGCGCGGGAGAGCCTTGTCCACCACCACCACCGTAACCGCAGGCCGTGCCGCCGATCGCCATGAAAGACACGAGCAGGAAGAGCGCGACGATGAGCCGATGCATCACGAAACCTCCATGAACTGCGGCATCACTTCTTCGACGAACGCTTCGAGCGCGTCCCAGTCGTATGGCCCCTCACGAAGTGCGATGTTCACGCGGTACGCACCCGCATCGCGGAATGAGCCGACGACCTCGGCCGCCTCACGCGGCGTCCCCCGCAGAAAACCGGTCATCCCTCGCGTGTCGTGAGACCAATGCCGCTGGTAGAGCTCCTCGTGCCGTTTCGCACCGCGCGCGTCGGCGCCCATGTAGAAGCCGACGTTGATCGTTCTGGTGATCGAAGTGGGGTCGCGCCCGACCTTCGCGCACCATTCGTCGAGGACCGCGCCCTTGCGCTTCCATTCGGCCGGCGCGAGGTACGGCGCGTTCCAGCCATCGGCGAATCGGGCCGCGGTTCGTAGCGTGCGGCGTTCGCCGGCTCCGCCGATCCAGAGCGGCAGGCGTTGTTGGACCGGCTTCGGATTGTTCGGTGCGTCGACCAACCGGTAGTGCGCGCCGGTGAAATCCGCTCGCCGCCGATCGAACAGCAGCCGCAGGACCTCCGCGTACTCCTCGAGCTGGTCCTCGCGCTCTTTGATCGGCGGAAATGGGATTCCGTAGGAGGCGAATTCGATCTCATCCCAACCCGCGCCGAGGCCGCAGTCCGCCCGGCCGCCCGAGAGCTGATCGATCGTGCTCACCGCCTTCGCGAGTACGCCGGGGTGGCGGTATCCGACGCAGAACACCAGGCAGCCAACGCGAACGCGTGTCGTCTCCACGGCGACGGCGGACATGGTCGAAACCGACTCGAAGCAGTCGCCTTCGCCGCCGTGCGGCGGGGTCTCCTGGAAATGATCGGAGACCGAGAACCAATCGAAGCCACGCTCGTCGGCAAAGCGCCAGAGGCGGCGCATCTCGGAGAGCGGTCCGCCAAGGTGGCCAAGGTGGATCCCGAACCTAATACCCGGTGTCGGAGTACGGATTGCCTGAAGGTAGCGGCTTGTTCGTCCCGAGGGCGGGAGCCGCGCTGGGGGCGGCCGTTTGGGTGGTGCCGGACCCCGTGCCGCCGCAGGCGCCGAGGGCCACGGTCGCGGCGAAGACACCGATGAGAAACAGCGCACGGATGCCGGTCATGCGAAGGCCTCCTGTACCGTTGATTACGCACGGGAGGCCGCGGCGGATATGGGTATTTTCGGGATCGTCCTCATCGTCGTGCTCATTGCCGCGTTCGCGCTGGGGAGCCTCGTCTTCGCGATTGGCGTCGCGCGTGCGGCGAACCGGCCGCGGCCCGCGCTTCCATCGAACTGTGGAGACTGCATCTACATGATCCCTCGCGCGAAGGTCTATCGGCGCGAGACCCTCGAAGACACCGACGGCATCGTCCATTACCTCTGCCAGAAGCGATGGATCGAAGTGACACCGGTCTCGCCGTGGTGCGAGCTCGGCAAGAGCAAGACTCGAACGACGACCGTCCCGACCTGAGGGTAGCCTTCCGCGGGTGACCGGCTTCGCGGACTTCGACACGTACGTGCGTGCCCGCGTGCCGGAGTACATCGACGAGCTCAAGTCCTTGATCCGGCAGCCGACCGTTTCCGCGCAGGGGATCGGCGTCGCGGACACCGCGCGGATCGTTCTGGAGCGCACGCGCCGCGCCGGGGTGGACGCCACCGCGCTCAGCGTCGATGGTGGGCCGCCAACGATCGTCGGCGAGATCGGACGCGGCTCGCGCACGCTCCTCGTCTACAACCACTACGACGTGCAGCCGCCCGATCCGCTCGACGAGTGGGAGACGCCGCCGTTCGAGCCGACCGAGCGCGATGGCCATCTCTTCGGGCGGGGGACCTCCGACAACAAGGGCAATCTCATGGCGCGACTACAGGCGATCGAGGCCTATCGGGCCACGCTCGGCGAGCTGCCGCTGCGCGTCCGCATCCTCTACGAGGGCGAGGAAGAGAGCGGCTCGGCGCACCTCGCCGCGTTCGTCGAACGATTCGGTGACCGCCTCCGGGCGGACGGCTGCCTCTGGGAAGCGGGGTACAAGGACGCCGCGGGACGACCCACGATCTCGTGCGGGCTCAAGGGGATCGCGTATGTCGAGCTCCGCGCGCGCGGGGCGAGCAAGGACGCGCACTCCTCGCTCGCGACCATCGTCCCCAATCCGGCGTGGCGTCTGGTCTGGGCGCTCGCGACGCTCAAGAACGAGCGCGACGAGATCACGATCGACGGCTTTGGGGACCGTGTGCGGCAGCCGACCGACGCGGAGCTCCAGGCGCTCGAGCGGCTTCCGTTCGACGAGCCGGGCATGCTGCGCATCCACGGCATCAAGCGCTTCGTCCGGGGCCTCTCCGGGATCGATCTCAAGAAGAAGCACTTCTTCGAGCCCACATGCACGATCTGCGGCATCGTCTCGGGCTACACCGGGGCGGGTTCGAAGACCGTCCTCCCGGCTGTCGCGAGCGCGAAGATCGACTTCCGGCTGGTCCCCGACCTCAATCCGGAGACGGTGACCGAGCTGCTCCGCGCGCACCTCGACCGTCGCGGGTTCGGCGACGTCGAGATCGTTCCCGGGCATGGCGAGCGGCCCTCGCGGTGGCCGACGGACTCGATCGCCGCGCGCGCCGCCATCGAGGCATGTCGCGCGACCTATCGGACCGAACCCGTGGTCTACCCGCTCCTCGCCGGATCGGGGCCCATGGCTCAGGTCTGCGACAGGCTTGGCATCCCCGTCGCGGGATTTGGGTCGGGCAACGCGGCGTCGGCCAATCACGCGCCGAACGAGAACATCGCCATCGCCGACTACGTCGATCACATTCGCGCGTTCGGTCGCTTCCTGCACGCGTTCGCCGGTCGTCCCATCGCTTGAGCCCTGGCGAGCGGCGGGCCCTCCTCGGGCTCCTCGGCTTCCTCACCTTCGCGGCCGTGTACGTCGGGGTCGTGATCGCGCCGGTCCTGACGCAGATCGCCGGCGAGTTCGAGATCACGACCGGGACCGCGGGTCTGGTCGTCGCCGCGTACGGCGCACCGGGGATCCTCGTGGCGGTGCTCACGGGCCCGTACTCGGATCGCTTCGGGCGAAAGCGTTTCCTGGTCGCGGGCTCGCTCATCATGGGCATCTTCACGTTGCTCTCGGCGTTCGCGACGAGCTTCCCGGTCCTCGTGGCGATGCGCATGTTCGCGGGGATCGGCTCCTCGGTGGTCTGGCCCAACGTGACCGCGACCGTCGGCGACAACGTGCCGTATCGCGAGCGCGGGACCGCGATGTCGACCGTGATCGGCCTCAACACGCTGGCCTCGGTGATCGGCGTCCCGCTGGCCGGAATCGTTGCCGAAGGAACGAGCTGGCGCGTGTCCGTCGCGATCGTCGGAGTGTTGTCGATCGCGGCCGCCGCTCTGCTCCTCTGGAAGCTCCGTCCTGCGCAGACGCCCCTCAACGACGCGCGGGTGCGCGAGCTCTACCACTCGATCGTCACCAACCGCTCCGCGCTCGGCGCGATCGCATCGAGCCTGCTCGGCGCTCTCTATTGGTTCACGTGGTCGACGTACATCGTGGTCTTCTTCGAGCAGATCTTCGGGCTCTCGCAGGGCCTGGCCTCGACGTTCGCGCTCACGCAAGGGCTCGGTGTGCTCGTCGGAAGTCAGCTCGGTGGAAGGCTTGGCGCGCGCATCGGGCACAAGCCGGTGGTCGCCGGCAGCGTCCTGATCTCGGGCGCGCTCCTATTGCTGCAGACGAACCTCACCCCGCCGCTCGTCCTGACCGCGCTGCTCAACCTCGCGCTGTCGGCGGTGATCGGCGCGCGCTTCGCGTCGAACACGACGCTGCTCACGGAGCAGGTGCCTGAAGCGCGGGGGACGCTGCTCGCCGTCTCCGCGTCGGTCACGAGCGCGAGCATCGTTGCCGGCGCGGCGGTCGGCGGGATCCTTATCGACGCGCTCGGCTTCTGGTCCCTGGGCGCGTTCTGCTTCGCGGCGGCGCTGGGGGCCGCGATCGTGGTCGTCCTGTTCGTGCGGGAGGAACCGATCGACCTCGAGATCGCGCCCGCGGCTTAGGTTTCGACGCCGCGCCCCAGTTCATGCCATGCGCTTTCGCCCAGGCGCGCCAATCCGGCACGGGGTGGCTCACGGTGTAGAGGAAGTGATACGCGCCGCTGTCGCCCACGAACTTGAAGCGTTTCTTGAGATCCGTGGCGAGCTCCTCGTAGTCCGCGAACGAGCCGAGGTGCCGCTTGAAGCCCTCGGCACGCTCGAGATCGAGAAGCGCCCGCGCGTTGTGCACGACCGCGGCGATCTTGGGTCGGCTGCGGATGACGCGCTCGTCCTTAACGATCGTGTCGATCTCGCGGTCGCCCATTCGCGCGACCCGCTCGACCTTGAAGCCTCGGAACGCCGTCTTGATCCCCGACCACTTCGCGTCGACCACGCGCCAACTGATCCCCGCCTGGAAGACACCCCTGCTCAGCTGCTCGAGGTAGTCGTCAAGGCTCTTTGGCTTTATCTTCGGCGGCCCTTCCACGGTGGGTGACTGTACGTCGCGCCCCGATCGGCTGCCCGGCGCGAACATCGAGCCGCTCGGGACGGCCTCCGGCCTGGATCGTTGCGCAAATGTTACGTGAGAAGGGCGCACGGACGCCCGCTCGGCATGACACCTGCCCGTACTTATGTCACTCGGAAAAGGAGCAGGCCATGGCACGGAAAGCAGGAGGCGGCATGACCGTCGCCGAAGCCGGCCGTATGGGTGGCCGGTTGGTCAGCGAAAAGTACGGCCCGGAGTTCTACGAGAAGATCGGGAAGAAGGGCGGCTCGAGTACGGCCAACAAGTACGGGCCCGAGTTCTTCGGTCGGATCGGCAAGAAGGGTGGCCGCGCTGTCACCGCGAAGTACGGAGCCGGTCACTTCGAGCGGATCGGTCGGAAGGGTGGACAGAAGGTCGCTGACCTTATCGAGCGCGCGAAGACCCTCGAGTCCGCACGTGAAGAAGAGACCAAAGAGGCGACGACTCCCGCCGACTGACGACTCGGCGTACCTTGGCCCTTGATGGAGCGACGGGAGCTGGGAGCGGGCACGCGTGTCGTGCGCGCTGCTCGCTCGCTCCCCCCGGGCCACGGCGAACCCGTCGTCCCGCCCCTCGTGCAGAGCGTCGCGTTCGACTATGGATCCGCGGCCGAGCAGGACGCGGTCTTCGGAAACGAGCTTCCGGGATACGTCTACGGCCGCTACGGCACACCCACGACCGCGGCGCTCGAGAACGCGCTCGCGGAGCTCGATGACGTCGAGGCGGCGACCTGCTTCGTCACCGGCATGGCCGCCATCGCGGCGGCGGTCGACGGGTGCGCCGTTGCCCGCGGCGGTCGCGTCGTCGCGCAGGAGGACTGCTACGGACAGACGCGCGCCCTCTTCGAACGCTGGAAGCGCGAACGGGGCGCCGACATCGTCTTCGTCGACACGACGGACCACCACGCCGTAGAGACGGCGCTCCGCGCAAGCCCCACCGCGCTCCTCTACGCCGAGGCCATCGCGAATCCGCTGCTCCGGGTGAACGATGTCGCGACGCTCGCGCGCCTCGCGCGGGAGAACGGCGCGGCGCTGGCGGTGGACGCGACGTTCGCGACGCCGGTGCTTTTCCGCCCGGCCTCACTGGGCGCGACTATGGTCATCCACTCGCTCACCAAGTACGTCAACGGTCACGGCGACGTGATGGGTGGCGTCGTCGGGGGCTCGGAGGAGCTGCGGCGCGCGATGCGGGATCGCACGATCCTCGACGGCGGATACCTCCCGCCACACGAGGCCTGGCTCGCGATCCGCGGCATGCGCACGCTCGCGCTTCGCGTGCGGCGGCAGTGCGAGAGCGCGCTGACGGTCGCGCGGCTCCTCGCGCGACATCCAAAGGTGGCGCGCGTCCGCTATCCGGGTCTCCCCGACCACCCCCAGCATGAGCTCGCGACGCGGCAGTTCGGCGGGCTCTACGGTGGCGTCGTTTCCTTCGTGCTCCGCGACGACAACAAGGACGCCGCGTTCCGTTTTCTCGATGCCCTGGAGCTCGCCGCTTCCGCGACCACGATCGGCGATCTTTTCACCGAGGTGCTGTATCCGCCGATATCGTCGCACCGCCGCCTCGCGCCCGAGGAGCGAAAGCGCCTCGGCATCACGGACGGGTTTCTGCGCATCTCCGTCGGGATCGAGGACCTCTCCGACATCACCGCGGACATCGATCGCGCCCTTGACCGCGTCTAGCACGGCTCGCGCTCTGGTATTCAACTGCCATATCACCGGCCTCGCGGTCGCCCGGTCGCTCGCGGCTCACGGAGTCGATGTGATCGCGCTCGATCCCGATCCGCGCGGCCTGGGGCAGGCGTCGCGGTCCGTGAAAGAGCGGCACACCTGTCCGAATCCGCTCGAGGATGAGAAGGGTCTCGTGCAGTACCTCCTAGACAACGCGGAGCGCTTCGGCGAGGGCGCGGTGCTCTTCCCTACGAACGATGAGTGGGTGATGACCGTCGCGCGGTACCGCACCCAGCTGGAGACCTGCTACCGCATCCCGTTCAGTGAGCTCTCCGCGATCGACGCGATCCTCGACAAACGCCGCTTGTACGCCGACGCGCACCACCTCGGCATTCCGATCCCGAAGACGTTCACACTGAACGATCCGAGGGCGACCTCCCGTGAGATCCGGTATCCGGCGATCGTGAAACCGGCCGAGCAGCGACGCTTCTACGACCGCTTCGGGGTGAAGGTGTTCCGCGCGGACAACGCGGCTGAGCTCCTGCGCTTCGCACGGCAGGCGGCGGACCTTGCCTGTGTGGCGCAGGAGATCGTGGACGTGCCCGCGGGCGGGTTCTATTCGTTCTGCTCGTTCATCGCGCCCGACGGAGAAGTCCGCGGCGCGTTCGTGGGCCGCAAGCTCGAGCAGTATCCGGAGGGCTTCGGCACAGGCTGCCTGGTCGTCGGCGAACAGGTCCCCGAGATCGTTCAACGCGGGACTGCGATCCTCGGCGCGTTCGGCTACTACGGGATCAGCGAGGTCGAGTTCATCTGGGATCCCGTGCGAAGCGAGCATCTGCTCCTCGACGTGAACCCGCGGGTCTGGAAGTGGATCGGTCTTCCGATCGCCAGCGGGGTGGATCTGCCGTGGCTCGCGTACAGCGAAGCGATCGGACGGGGCGAGCGCGCCGGCGCGCTCCGCGATGGGATGCGCTGGATCTACGAGCGCGATTACGCGTTGCTATCCCAGGTCCGGCCGCTCTTTCCCGCGACCGGCGAGATCGTGAACGCGGTATGGGATCCCGACGATCCGGGGCCGTTCGCGCAGCTGATCCAGAACGAGGGGCCGGCAGGCGCGTATTACTGTGCCTGTTGAGGCAGGAGTGCGCGCTTCAGGCATCGTCCTCTTACTGGCGCTGGCGTTGGCCTGCACGCCGGCCTCGCAGAGTGGGAGCGCGCCGGCACCGACCCGCTCCGAGCCGGCCGCGACCCCGGCGGTCTCGACATCCCCTGCGCCCGCAGCGGCCTGCCCGGCGCTCCGACCGATCTCCCTCGGCGCGATCAACGGCAAGCTCGGCTATCCGGCCGAAGGGATACCGCCGTTGGCCGTCATGGCGATGCGCGCCGACGACGCGACGGTCTTTCGTGTGCTGCACACGCAACGCTTCCCGGCCGGGGCGCAGGTTCCGTACACGATCGCGGCGATCGAGCCGGGCACGTACATCGTCATCGCGTACGTGGAGGCCGGCGGCGCTGGCCTTGCGGGGTCGTACACGCCGGCCGTGGCGTGCGGCCTGGGGGCCAATTGCACCGACCACTCACCGATCCGCGTGACGGTGCGCGGAGGCGAGACCGTCTCGGGGATCGACATCCTCGACTGGTATGCCCCGGCGGGATCCCTGCCCGGCCGGCCACCTGGGACGGCGGCGCTTCGCGCCGGCGACAGCCTGCTGGTCTGCAACCCGTATGCGGACTCGGTGAACCTGCGGGCCAGCGCCGGGGTGGGATTCCCCGTGCGACGGACCCTCGATAACGGGTCACGTGTCGTGATACGCGACGGACCATTGGGCGCCGATGGCTACGACTGGTATGAGGTCAACCTCGCCGCCGATCAGCTCGCGAGCGGATGGGTCGTCGGCTACGCGTTGCGCAGGTGAGCCCGAAGCGGCTCACGCGAAGGTAGCTCCGATGCGATTCGGCTTCTGGATGCCGGTGTTCGGAGGCTGGCTGCGGAACGTCGACGACGAGGGCATGGCGGCGACGTTCGAGTACCAGCGTGAGCTCGCGCTGTGCGCGGAGGCGACCGGCTGGGACGTCACGCTCGTCGCCGAGCTCAACCTGAATGACATCAAAGGACCCGAGGCCGACTGCCTCGAAGCGTGGACCACCGCTGCGGCGCTGGCGCCGCTCACCAAGCGACTCGAGCTCATGACCGCGGTGCGCCCGAACTTCCGGCTGCCCGCGCTGGTGGCGAAAGAGACGGCGACGATCGATCACATCTCGGGCGGCAGGTTCACGCTGAACGTGGTGAGCGCGTGGTGGGAGACGGAGAGCCTCCAATACGGCGGCACCTGGGTGGCACATGACGAGCGCTACGCGCGTACGGCCGAGTTTCTCGCGGTCCTCAAAGGGATGTGGACGAACGACGAGTTCTCGCTCGAGGGCCGGTACTACACGATCACGAAGGCACGGCTCGCTCCCAAGCCGGTCCAACGACCGTGGCCCGTTCTGTACGCCGGCGGCGAGTCACCGGCGGCGAAAGACCTCATCGCGCGTGAGTGCGACGCATATCTCATGCACGGTGACCCGCCCGACGTGCTGAGTGCGAAGATCGCCGATATGCGTGCGCGGCGTGCGAAGCATCCTGAGCTTCCGCCCCTCCGGTTCGGGGTCGCCGGCTACGCGATCGTCCGTCAGAGCGATGCCCTGGTGAAGAAGGAGATCGCCCGCATCACGGACGTTCGCGCGAGCGCGCGCGGGTACGCGAGCTACATGGATTTCATCAAGGGCTCGCAGCTCGAGACCCAGGTGTCTCTCGAGGACTACAGCGTCTCCAACCGCGGACTGCGCACGGGTCTCGTCGGGACACCCGACCAGGTCGCCGAGCGCGTTCGCGAGCTCGAGCGCATCGGCATCGATCTGCTCCTCTTGCAGTGCAGTCCTCAGCGTGAGGAGATGGACCGCTTCGCGACCGACGTGTTTCCGCTCGTGCGGGCGTAGCTCCTCCCCCTGCTGCTCCGCAGTAGTCCTCGGACCTGTCGGTCCTGCGGTCTGCTGCTCCGCAGTAGCATCGGCGGCAGACGACACGGGTCGATGGGGAGGAACACATGCGTCGTTGGCTGATTCCAGTGCTCGCGGCTCTCATGCTCACGTCCGCGCAACCGGTGCTCGCCGCGCAACCCGAACAGGGGGTCGTTCGGGACTTCGCCAATCTCGCCACAGCTGACTGTCACAACCCCGAAGGTATTGCCGTATCGCCGACGGGCACGCTTTACGCGGCCGGACTATCGGGAAAGATCTGCGTCGTGACGCAGGGGCAAGTGACCCGCGTCATCCCCGTGCCGCCGGGGCCGGCCGGCGTCACCAATTTGCTCGGTGAGCTGTTCGAGCCGAGCCAGGGGCTATTCGTCGTGGACATTGCGGACTTCGGGGCGACTCAATCCGGCCGGCTCCTGCTCGTGGACCCGGACAGCGGCCTGGCCACAACGCTCGCCGACGGGTTCTTCGCGCCGAACGCGATCGTGCAGAACAGGCATCGGACGCTCTTTGTCTCGGACTCGTTCGCCGGCGCGATCTACACGGTCGAGCCGACCGGCGGGGGGAAGAAGCTCTGGAAAGCGGACCCCAAGCTCAGCACGAAGGGGTCCCCGCCGTTCGGCGCGAACGGCCTGGCGTTCGACCGCACGGAGGGCTTCCTCTATGTGGCGAACACTGGCGACAGCACGATTCTCCGGATCCCGGTGAACGCCGACGGCACCGCGGGGCCCGACGTAGCGGTCTTTGCCAAAGGCGCGACCGCAGCGGACCCGGAGCTCCTCCACGGCGCGGACGGGATCATGTTCGACGTCACGGGCCAGCTCTGGGTGTGCGCGAACCAGGCGAGCGAGATCCAGGTGCTCTCACCGAGCGGGGCGCTCGTCGCCCGGTACGGTCACAACAGCGGGGACGACGCGATGGTCTTCCCGGCCAGTCTGGTCTTCCACGAGCGCGCGCTCTACGTGACGAACCTCTACTTCGGCGCTTTCGGCGGCAAGCTGTCGGTGCTGGGAGTTCCGTTCCCGGGCGCGCCGCTCGGGCCATAGCGTGCGGTGGGAGCGGCGACGCCGTTCCCACCAATCTTCAGCGCTCCCGTCGCAGGTAATCGAGGATCTCCGCCATAACGCGGCAGTCGACCTCGTTGTAGGCGGCGATCTCGCGCATGACCGGCGATTCCTTGAGGCTGCGGCCACGAGCACGTGCATCCGCGGCGGCGGACCAGGCTCCGGCCATGGCGCCGGCGCCGTCGGCGAGGCCGTCAGCCCATTCCGTCGCGATGAACCCGTGCGCATGCAGCGCGCGCGCGATCGCCTTGAGACCGAACGAGAAGGCGCCCTTGACGACGACGGGCTCGGCGCGGAAGACCCGGCCGAGGAGGTCGTACCACTGGAGGGGCGGCCATTCGCGATCGGGATGACGAGAGCGCGCGGACTCATACGCCCGTTCGAAGTTGGACTCCTCCGCGAGTGACCAGTGAACGAGTCGTACGTCGGCGGCCGAGGCGAGGCCCGATTCGGCGGCGAGTGCTGCGAGGTGCCCGAGCCACTCGTCGATCATCCGTCCCTCCGCGTCCACACCCAGGTCGTCGACCGTGAACTGCTCGAAGGACCAACGGCGCCCGC
>MNEO01000060.1:0-1240 GCA_001917735.1 Chloroflexi bacterium 13_1_40CM_68_21 | reverse complement strand
GGCTATCACGGCGTCCAGCGTTCGCGCGTGTTCGCCATCCAGGCCGAAGAGGACCGCCGAGGTCCGCGTGTCATCCCATCGCGTCACGCCGGTCGCGTGCGCCGCGGCACGAAGCTCGGCGTTCACGCGGGGCAGGATCGTGAGATCCGCCAGCTTGACCGCGATCTCTGCCTTCGCGGTATGCCACGGGAAATCGCCGTTTGCCTTCATGTTCGGCCAGAGCTCAGGCACGGACGGGATCGGGAGCACGCGCCACTCCGCGCCCTCGGTCCGCAGGCGGCGGATCCATGCGCAGGCGCGGGCGACGATGCTCGCGAGGTCTTCGTCGCGGGACCGCACATACGCATCGGATGGCACGCGCGCGAGCCGTTCCCAGCACCGATCGCCGCGGGCGGCGCCTTGCCGCCACGCGCGGCCGGCCACGTACGCGGCGCGCCGAGCCCACCGTCCTTCAGCAGGTGCAGCGTGGAGAACTTGACGTCGACCACGCGGTAGTGACGGCCGTGGCGCATCGCGGCCACCGGAAGCTCCAGCTGATCGCCAATGAACGCGTCAGGGCAGAGCTCACCCAGGATGTCGGACCGGACGAGAAGGTCCGCGACCCCGAAGGTGCGTCGCTCCGGATCCCGCAACACCGCCGACGCGATCACCGGCGCACCGCCCTTCATCGCGTCCCATGTCGCTTCCGCGGCCGCGAGAGAGCGGGCCTCGTCGGGACGCGTCGAGATACGCGTCACCGGCCAGCGCGCCTGGAGATCGACGAGGAGCGCCTGCTCGAAGCGGCGCCCCTGCTCCATGAGAAAGCGCGGTAGATCGAAGACGCGGTCGTAGCCGGGCAGATGATCGTCGCGACGGAAACCGTGCTGTTCGCCGTACTCGGCGAGCCAGTCGACGAGCAAGTCCCCGTCGCACCAGTTGCGGACCGCGCCCGCGGGCACCCACTCCAGCCACTCCACGTCGCTGCGCGGGTCGACGACCATTCCGTCGTCACGTTGGGTGATCGCGGCGCGACCGATCACCAAGAACTCGGGGGGCTCTGCCCCCCGGCCCCGGAATCGCCTGGCTCCAAGCCGAGCGTCTCGAGAAGCCCGCGGAAGTCGGGCTCCTCGCGGAGCGCGGTGCCGTCGGTCGGCGCTGGCGCGCCCCCGCGATTCGCCCAATACACGTCCATCCCCACGCGTGCGGCACCGCCGACATCGTGGGCCGAGCCCGCGACGAATAGGACTTCCGCTGAGTCGAG
>MNEO01000089.1 GCA_001917735.1 Chloroflexi bacterium 13_1_40CM_68_21 | reverse complement strand
CTACTTCTTGACGCAGATCGGCCACTGGATCCTCTCCATGCGCAGCGCCACGCTCTCCGCGCTCGAGGAGGACTACGTCACGGCCGCCCGCGCGCGGGGGCTCACCGATGGCCGCATCCGGACCGCGTACGTCGGACGCAACGCCGTCCTTCCGCTGGTCACGCAACTTGCCATAAGCGTCGGTTTCGTGGTCGGCGGCGCCGCGGTCATCGAGCAGCTCTTCGCCTACCAGGGTGTCGGCCTGCGCCTCCTCGCCTCCGTCACCCAGCGCGACTATCCGGTCATTCAGGGCATCGTGATGCTGACGACGATCGCAGTGGTCGTGGCCAATCTCGCCGCCGACTTGCTCTACTCGAAGCTCGACCCGCGCATCGGGCGCGCAGGCGGTGCCGCCGGGTGAGCAGCGCGGTCCTCGCGAGTCCGTCCCTTCGCCAGCGGGTCGCCGGCCCCTGGGCCGCGACGGCCGAGTTCCTGCGCCTGCTCGCGAAGCGGCCTGTCGGTCTGGCCGGCTTCGTCGGCATCGTCTTCTTCCTCCTGCTCGCGTTCGTGGCGCCCCTGTTCGTTCCGCTGCGGAACGACCCGAGCCTGCTGGACATTTATCAAGCCCCCTCGGCGGCGCATCCGCTCGGCACCGATTTTCAGGGCAAGGATGTCCTGAACCAGATCGTCTTCGGCGGCCGGGACATCCTCACCGTCGCGATCCTCGCCGCGCTCGTCTCCACGATCATCGCGATCACCTTCGGATCGATCGCCGCGACCATCGGCGGCCGGCTCGATTCAACGATCCTCGCGATCACCGACGTGACCCTCACGATCCCGAAGCTGATCCTGCTCATCGCGGTCGCCGCGATCCTGAGACCGACGAGCTTCGTTTTTCTCGCGGTGATCCTGGGGCTGCTCCAGTGGTCGAGCCTTCTCCGACAGGTCCGTGCGCAGGTCCTCTCGCTCAAAGAGCGTGACTACGTCGAGGCCGCGCGCTCGCTGGACCTGGGGCTGTTCCACATCGTCTTCCGCGAGATCCTGCCGACGATGCGCAGCTACATCGCCATCCACTTCATCCTGGCGATGACCGAGGCGATGTACGCACAAGTCTTCGTGATATTCCTCGGGCTCGTGCCAGTCTCCGGATCGAACTGGGGGATCATGTTGTACTTCGCTCAGGGCCAGGGCGCGCTCTTCTACCGCGACAGCATCTGGTACATCCTCAGCCCGATCCTGGCGATCTCGCTCCTCCAGCTCTCGCTCGTCACGTTCGCGTCGGCGCTCGAGGACATCTTCAACCCGCGGCTTCGCGGGGCGTAACAGCGTGCCGGTCCTCTCCGTCAACGGCCTTTCCATCGACTACCTCACTCGTCGTGGCCCGGTGCATGCGGTTCGCGACGTCTCATTCGATCTCGAGAAGAGTGAGACGCTCGCGATCATCGGCGAGAGCGGCTCGGGCAAGACCACGCTCGCGGTCGGACTCATCCGGCTCTCGCCTCGTGGGACCAATGTCACGAAGGGTCAGATCCTGTACACGAAGGACGGCCAGACCAGCGACATCCGAACGCTCGACGACGACGACCTGCGCGAGTACCGCTGGGCAGAGTGCGCCATGGTCTTCCAGGCGGCTCTCAACTCGTTCAATCCCGTCATCACGATCTGGGAGCAGTTCCTCGACACGGCGCGCGCGCACGGGATGAAGGACCGCCATCGCGTCCGCGATCGCGCGGCCGAGCTGCTGGATCTCGTGCATCTCGATGCGCGCCGTGTGCTCCCGGCGTTCCCGCACGAGCTCTCGGGCGGGATGAAGCAGCGCGTTCTCATCGCTCTGGCCCTGATGCTCGAGCCGCAGCTGGTCATCCTGGACGAGCCCACGACCGCGCTCGACATCCTCACTCAACGCTCGATCATCGATCTCCTGCGGCAGCTCCGCCAGCGACTCGGCTTCTCGATGATCTTCATCTCGCACGATCTCTCGATAGCCGCGGAGCTCGCCGACCGGATGATCACGATGTACGCGGGGCGCGTAGTGGAGCGCGCGACGGTCAACGACATGTTCTACCGGCCGCGGCACCCGTACTCGCTCGCGCTGTTGCGCGCCGTGCCGCGCGTCTCGGGGACCTTGGGCAGCGTCGCGTCGATACCGGGATCTCCGCCCGATCTCATGCGACTCCCCAAGGGCTGCACGTACGCGCCGCGGTGCCCATACGTCATCGACGCGTGCCGCGACGCCGACCCTCCGCTCCTGCAGGTGGACACGCCGCAGCACGAAGCCGCGTGCATCCGCTGGCAGCACGTCGCGGGGGTCATCGGCTCCGCGGAGATCCCCGTCGCCGAGAAGCTCGCGTGACGGCGCTCATCGAGCTCGACCATGTCAGCAGGACCTTCGCGACGCCGGCCGGCGTCATCACAGCGGTGGACTCCGTGTCGCTCGCTTTCGAGCAGGGCGAGACGATGTGCCTGGTCGGAGAGAGCGGCTGCGGCAAGACGACGACGGGACGCCTGCTGACCGGCTTGCTGCGGCCCACCGGCGGACGGCTGTTCTACGAAGGCAAAGACGTCTGGCGGACGAAAGGTGCGGACCTCGCACGCTTCCGTCGCGCGGTCCAGCTCGTTCACCAGGACCCGTACGCCTCGCTCAACCCAACGCGGACCGTCTATCAAACGCTTTCCGCGCCTCTCTTCAGGCACAAAAAGGCGCGTTCGGGACAGCAGGCGCTCGGAGCGGTCAACGAGCTCTTGAAGCGAGTGGACCTCACACCTCCCGAGAACTTCGCCGGGAAGTACCCGCATCAGCTCTCAGGTGGCCAGCGCCAGCGCGTAGCGATCGCGCGGGCCCTCACGGTCGATCCCAAGGTCATCGTCGCCGATGAAGCGGTCTCCATGGTCGACGTATCGATCCGCATCAGCCTGCTCAACCTTCTGCTCGCGCTCGGCCGCGAGTTCGGCGTCACGATCGTGCTCATCACGCACGACCTGGCGGTGGCGCGCTACTTCGCGCGGAAAGGTCGGATCGGCGTCATGTACCTCGGGCGCGTGGTCGAGCTTGCCGACACCGAGACACTCGTCGTGGATCCGGCGCACCCGTATTCCGCCGCGCTCATCGGCGCGATCCCCGAGGCCGATCCGGACATCACGCGCTCGAAAAAGCGCGTTGATCTCCGCAGCGCCGAAATCCCGAGCCTCCTGTCGCTGCCTACAGGTTGCACGTTCCATCCGCGCTGCCCGCTATCGGAGGCGGGCCTGTGCGATGTGAAGGTGCCCGAGCTGCTACCAATACCCGGGATGCGCGAGGTCGCATGCCACGTCGCGGTGCGCGAGCGCACCAGCGAGCGGGCGGCGGCGACCGCTTAGATGGATCCCCTTCTCCTTCAAGGCGCGTTCCGGATCGGCTTCTTGATCTTCTTCCTCTCTCTGCTGGTACTTCCATTCGAGGACACCTCGTCGCCAGAGTTCGTGGCAACGGTCCTCGCGCTCTTGGTCGGCCTCGTGTTCGTCGGGATCGTCACGGTGCTCGCTCGATCTACGCTGCCGCCACCGCCGCGCTCGCCGGTGCGCAAGTCAGTCGACAAAGCAATGGCAAACGGCTACTACGGAGCTGAAAGCGAAGAAGCAGGACGGTCGGGCACCGCGGAGCGGGGCACCGACAACCTATGACATAGATTCGCGTTCGGGAGGGAATCGATGACCGATTCAGCATTCAGGTATTCAGTCTCACGACGTCGGTTCCTGCGTGATGCGACGCTCACAAGCCTCGGACTCATCGCCGCCGCGTGCACCCCGACTCCCGGGGGCGGTACGCCGAGCGGCGGCGGGGCGAGGGGCGGCGAATTCCACGCCGGCTGGCCCTATGTGCTTCCTCCGCAGGGCCACTACAACTACTTCGCGACGAACGCGATCATCGGCGACTCCATCTACCGCGACCTCTTCATACCGTCGCTCGCGGTGTACCGCTGGGCCGACAACAAATGGGACTTCTGGCTCGCGCAGTCCGCGACGCAGAACGGCGACAACTACGACGTCAAGCTTCGTTCCGGCCTGAAATGGGATGACGGCAAGCCCTTCACCTCGAAGGACGTGGTCACCACGTATATGGTCGGCCGCGTTGCGAGCTTCAACATATGGAACTTCATCGACAAGGTCGAGGCCGTCGACGACCTTACCGTCCGCTTCCACTACACGCGGCCGACGAGCCTTGGCGAACGGCTCATCCTGCGCAACCAGATCAAGCCGGACTCCGTGTACGGGGCGCTCGCCAAGAAGGCGCAGGACTTCTACGCCGGCGGCGGCACCAACTCCACCGACGCAGGGAAGGCGTTGATCAAGGAGATGAACGACTTCCGGCCGAGCGGCCCTCCCTCGGTCGGTCCGTACAAGCTCGACCCGGCCAGCATCACCGCGGCACAGCTCACGCTCGTGCGCAACGCGGGCGGGCTCTTCGCCGACAAGGTGAACTTCGACAAGGTCGTGGTCTACCAGGGTGAGACGGCTGAGATCACGCCGCTCGTCCTGAACGGCGACGTCGATTACGCGACGCACGGGTTCCCCCTCGCGACGGACAAGGCGTTTCAGGACAAGGGCTTCCGCATCATTCGCGGCCCGATCTTCACCGGACCGGCGCTCTACTTCCACTGGGAGAATGCTCCGGAGTTCCAGGACAAGCGCCTCCGGCAGGCGGTCGCGATGGCCTTCAACCGGGAAGAGGCCGGCAAGATCTTCTACGGCACGTCGGCGAAGGCTCCGAAGTACATGGCCGGATTCGCCGACAGCCTCGTCCCGAACTGGGTCAACTCCGCCGACCAGAGCAAGCTGAATTCGTATGCCCTCGACACGGCGAAGGCCGACGGTCTCATGAAGGATGCCGGCTACGCCAAGGGCACCGACGGCATCTACGCGAAGGGCGGCAAGCAGCTCGCGTTCGAGCTCTACTTCCCGAGCGACTTTCAGGACTGGGCGGCGGCGGCGACATACACATCAGACGCGCTCAACAAGTTCGGGATCAAGATCACGCCGCGCGGCGCGATCCGGTCGACGCAGCTTCCCGACACAAACAACGGCAAGTTCCAGATCGCCTTCAACCCGTGGGGCACGCCGAACCCGCACCCGCAGGTGTCGCTGATCCGGCCGTTCCGGGAGTTCAGCAAGGAAGCGCCCGGCGGGGGCATGAAGTACCCGCTCACGCAGACCTATTCGGGCGGCCAGATCAACTTCGACACGGTCATCGACGACGCGATCGCGGGATTCGATACTGCGAAGCAGAAGGATCCGATCACCAAGCTGGCGATCGCATTCAACGAGCTGCTCCCCTGCATCCCGATCTACGAGCGGCTCAACAACAACCCGGTCAACGAGAAGGCCCGGGTCGCCGGGTGGAAGCCGGACGGCGACCCGATCTACAACCAGGGCGGCGGCGACAACTTCACCGTCGTGATGCTCATGGACGGCACGCTCCACAAGATCTGATCGAGGCTTGACGAACGACGACGGCGACCTCGCTGAGTTTCCCGAGGTCGCCGTCGTGCTTGGTGGCGGCATGTCAGCCTCCGGCGTGCCGTCTCCATCCACCGCGGCTCGGGCCCACGCAGCTTCACAGCTCGCGCATCATCGGCCGAGCCTCGCGGTGATCGCGTCGGGCAGCCATGGTGACGATCCCGCGCCCGCGAAGAGCGAAGCCGCGGTGATGGCGGACCTCATCTCCAAGGCAGGGGTGCCGCGGGAGCGGATCTTTCTGGAGGAGCGCTCACGAGACACCATCGGCAACGGTGTCGAGGTCGCTGCGCGCTACCTGGCCAAGATCGAGCCGCGGCCGCTGTACCTGGTGACGTCGCCGTTCCATCTCGAGCGCGCCCTCGTCGTGTTCCGCAACGTCCTGGGCTTCGCGTGGCAGGTACAAGCCGTCGCGGCCGAGCAGACCGACGACGACCTGGCGCGGGCGAACTCCGAGACCACGTTCCTTCAAGAGACGTTCGCGTTCTTCGAGGGCATCCGTCCTGGCGACTTTCCCGCCGTGGAGAAGAGGTATCGCGCAAGGCAGGTCCGATAGAGAGGATCGACATCCTTTCTCGGAGGAAGGCCGTGCCTGCTGCGCTCGTCCTGGCGGTCACCGCGGAGAACGCCGAATCGCTCCTATCGGGCGAACGTGGCCAGGACCATCGGCGGATCCCGCCCAAGAGGCTGCCCGCGCGCGCCTACCTCGCGGTCGTCGGCACGGGCTCGGTCGTCGGCGAGTGCAGGCTCGGCGTTGCCGGACGGCACACCGCGAAAGGCTGGGCGCTTCCGGTCAGCCAGCCGCGCCGCTACCGCACGCCCCGACCGATAACGGATTTCGGGTTCGAGCGGATCCCGCGCTCCTTCAGATACGTGCAGCGCTGAGGAGCTCGAGCTAGTTGGCAGGGCGCCAGGTGAAGGTCACGTGGGTGATGAAGTCGCCGTCGGTCTCGAAGGTCCACGTCGTGTAGTTCGCGAAGTGACCTGGGGAGCGCGTCAGTCCGCGCAGGATGACGACGTTCCCCTCGACCTTTTCTTCCCGAACAAGGCGGACGAACGGCGGCGCCATGCGGATGAGCCGCCGGGCGCCCTCCTTCCCTTCGAGCTGGTTCTCTCCCCCCGGTAGCTCGATGGCGACGTCGTCGGCGCATACGGCGGCCGCCTTGTCGGCGTCGTTCGCCTCGAGGGCGGCCATGAACGTTTTCGCGGCGGCAAGCGGGTCTGGCACTCGGGTCGATTATTGAGGACGTGCGGCACGTCAGAGCGCTCCTGCCCTACCTCGCCGCCGGGACGGTCATCGCCGCCGGCGCCACGGCGCTCGTCCTCACGACCATCGGCGGCGCGGGCCTGCCGACCGGTTCGTCGCAAGACACGGTGCGTGCGCCGCCGCAGCTTTCATCGACCGGGCGGATCGCGTACTGGCGGCAGAACCCGGCAGGCGCGTTCGTGCTGTGGGCCGCGAACCTCGACGGCTCTTCCGCGCGTCCGCTCACGACGCTCGCCCCCAACACCTCGCGACCGTTCGGTACGCGCTGGACGGGCGACGGGCGCGCGGTCGCCTACGTCACCGACCTCGGGATCGGCGTCATCAACCTCGATGGATCACGCGCCGATCTCACCCTTCTGGCGGCGACTCGCAACGCCGGCTTCAAGGTGATCGATCAGCGCTGGTCGCCTTCCGGGTCGAGGGTCGCGGCCACGCTGTACCGCTCGACGGATGGGAAGAGCGAAGTCCATCTCGGATCGCTCGACCGCCGCGAGCTGACACGCGCGGGAGATCTGGGGAACGCGTTCGTTGCGGACTGGCTCAGCGACGACGAGGTGCTCGTCGAATCGGACACCGGAGTGCTCGGCGCACTCCGCGCGCCGGGCTCGCTGCGAACGCTTGTCGGTCAGACCGCTGCGTCACCCCTCATCGAAGGCGGCCGAATCCTCTTCCTTCAGGGCGCGATCGCCAGTGGCGACCAGACCGGGATCTTCGTCGTCAACCCGAGCGTCTGGAGTGTCGGCGTCGACGGCAAGGACGCCCGCCGCGAAACCCGGCTCGAGGTCATTGGCAACCTTCGGCTCGACGGGCGGTGGCCCGACGGCCGATACCTCATGCATTTCAAGGGCGACGGCTCGCAGTGGTTCGGAACCACCCGACTCACCGTCCTCGCGCCGAGCAGCCTGTTCCGGCGCGTCGTCGTGAGTGCCGACGGGCGGAGCGCCATTGGCCTCGGCGGCCCGCGCATCGTGCGTATCGATCTCTCGCGTGGCCTCACGCCCACCGAAGGGAGCTTCGTCGTACTCCTCGACGGTATCTTCGGCGCCGACGCGTGGGTTCGCCGCGCGCTTCCTTAGCTGAAGACCGGAGCGATCTCCCGAAAGCGGCGCATCGCGTCGATGTGGGCATCGAGATTGCGCAGCTTCGAGCCGCCGGTCCTGAACTCCAGGTGTGTCATACCCATATCGCGAAAGATCTCTGCCTTCCGCGCCCACTCCTCAGGCGCGCCGGTCGCGCCGACGCGGCCTTCGACACCGACCCGTGCGGGGTCGCGCCCGGCGTCGCGCACGTACTGGCGAAAACGCTCGAGTGCGGCTCGCCCTTCATCGGTTGGCTCCAGATGCGAGAACCAGCCGTCGGCGAGTCGCGCTACGCGCTTCACAGCGACCTCTTCGTCGGCGCCCATCCAGAGCGGGATGGGCTGTTGCACCGGGAGGGGGTTGATGCCTGCCCGATCGATGCGGTGCCAGCGGCCTGTGTAGTCCACGAGCTCCTGGGTCCAGAGGAGGCGCAGCACCTCGATCTGCTCCTCGATGCGCTTGGCCCGGTCGCGCCAGCTCATGCCAAGCGCCTCGTACTCGACGTGGTTCCAGCCGATCGCGACTCCAAGACGAACGCGACCGCGCGAGAGGACGTCCAGGGTCGCGGCCTGTTTCGCCACGAGGACGGTCTGCCGCTGCGGAAGGATGAGGATGCCAAAGGCGAGCTCGAGCTTCGTGGTGACCGCGGCGAGATAGCCGAAGAGCACGAATGGCTCGTGGAACGCATCGCGGTGGGTGTACGCGCCCTTCCACCACGATGGCCGTCCGGTCGGTTCCGCCCCGACGACGTGGTCGTACGCCACGAGGTGCGAGTAGCCCAGAGACTCTGCGGCCTGCGCGAAGGCCGCGATGCGGCCGGGGTCATTGCCGATCTCCTGATGGGGATAGACCACGCCCACGCGCACCGTCGCATCATGGCATCGATGCAGGTCGAACACCGCAGCCATCCGGGGCCTCCGCCCCCCGACCCCGAGTCGATCGAAGCTGCCGTGCGGCGCGAAGCGCGCGATGTCTACGGCTGGTCCAACGCGCCGGGCGACCGCTACGGCGAGCACGAGCACTCCTACACGAAGCTGCTCTACTGCACGCGAGGCTCGATCGATTTCGTCCTCAGCGACGGGCGCCGCATCCCGCTTCGGCCAGGTGATCGCCTCGTGCTGCCGCCGCAGACGCGTCACTCGGCGGTCGTCGGCCCCGAAGGCTGCGCCTGCGTGGAAGGAAAGTTCGGGCCCTAGACTTTCCAGGCTTCCATGCGACCGCTCGCCCCACGGATGTCGCGCCTCGGGACGGAGACCGCGTTCGAAGTCCTCGCCAAAGCGCGCGCGCTCGAGGCGAAGGGTCGCGACATCGTCCATCTCGAGATCGGCGAGCCCGACTTCGACACGCCGCCCTCGATCGTCGCCGCCGGCGTGGCCGCCCTCGAGCGCGGAGAGACGCATTACACCCCGTCTGCCGGGGTGATCGAGCTTCGCGAGGCGATCGCCGCGTACCTGCGCGCCCGCCGCGGCGTGAGCGTCGACCCCGCGCAGGTGATCGTCACCCCCGGCGCGAAACCGATCATGTTCTACGCGCTGCTCGCGCTCCTCGACCAGGGCGACGAAGCCATCTACCCGGATCCGGGCTTCCCGATCTACTCGTCGATGATCGAGTTCGCGGGCGCGCGCGGCGTCCCGCTACCGCTGCGCGAGCGCAACGATTTCGAGCCGGACCTCGAGGAGCTCCGGCGGCTCGTGACCGACCGGACGAAGGTGCTCGTGCTGAACAGTCCGAACAACCCGACGGGCGCCGTCCTTTCAGCCGATGCGATCCGCGAGATCGCGCGCATCGCGCGCGAGCGCGACCTCTGGGTGCTCACCGACGAGATCTACGGAGAGCTCGTGTACGACGGCGTGCATCGTTCGATCGCGCTCGAGGAGGGCATGCCCGAGCGCACGATCCTCCTCGATGGCTTCAGCAAGACGTTTGCGATGACCGGTTGGCGCCTTGGCTACGGCGTCTTCCCAAAGCCGCTGGTCGAACCGGTGACGAAGCTCGTGACGAACTCGGTCTCCTGCACCGCGACGTTCGTGCAGCGTGCCGGGGCGGCCGCGCTCGCCTCCCGCCCGCCTGAGGTGGACCGCATGATCGCGGAGTTTCGAAGGCGCCGGGACGCCATCGTCAAGGGCCTCGGCGCCGTCCCCGGCATCTCCTGCCGATCGCCACACGGCGCGTTCTACGTCTTTCCAAACATCACCGGACTCGGCTTGCGCAGGAGCGCCGACGTCGCGGATCGGATCCTGGATGAGGCGGGCGTCGCGACGCTCGCCGGGACGTGTTTCGGGAGCGCCGGCGAAGGCTACCTGCGGCTCTCGTACGCGAACTCGCTCGCTAATCTCGAGAAAGCCGTGTCCCGCATCGCGGACTGGGCCTCGCGCCGTGCGCCTTTACCTACCGGTCGGTATAGCGGCTAGACGCCGATCCCGTCGACGACGACGCCGACGATGTCCGCGGCCAGCTGCTGAGCGTCACGCCCGCCCGGGACCGCCTCCCTGCCG
>MNEO01000077.1 GCA_001917735.1 Chloroflexi bacterium 13_1_40CM_68_21 | reverse complement strand
CTAGGCGGGAATAGCCACGCGGCGGCTACGCCACGTCTTCCACAGCCAGAGCGTCCCCGCGATCGAAAGGATCGTCCATCCGATCCACGAGACCAGCACGCCCATCGCGACGTCGGCGCGGATCGAGATCGAGGTCTCGTCTTGCGTCGCGGCCCAGCCGAGCGCAGCCGCGCAATAGGGCATGCCCGCGGCGAGCACGAGCACGCCGATGGATGCCCAGGCGCGGATGTTGAGGAGCTTCCGCATCGCGACCGAGCGTACCGAGCGACCTCACGGCGCAAGGCTCAAAGCGGAATAGATCTGGCGCAGAAACCGGCTTGGGACCGTGGCAAGTCGCCGTGTCTCGACGAAGCCGGCCTCAGCCGCGAGCGAACGCCAGCTCTCGAACGCCAGCGGATGCGGGACCCACGGGTTGCCGCGGTCGCTGTCGTACTCGACTATCAACAGCCGTCCGCCTCGCCGCAGGTATTCGCGCACGAGCGCGAGGACCGGGAGCTTGTCTTCGACGAAGTGCAGCGAGTTGGCCATCACGATGCCGTCCAGAGCGGCGAGATCCAGCCGTCGCGTGAAGTCAGCGACCTGCGTGCGCACGTCCGCTTGCGGCGTCGACGACACGAAGGCGCTGCGCAGCTCCGCGAGCGCGCCGCGATCCCGGTCGATCGCGTGGATCACCCCGTGCGGACCGATGAGGTCAGCGAGCGCGAGCGTGAACGCGCCCGAGCCCGCGCCGAGATCCGCCCATGTGCCGCCTATGTCCTGCGGCACGCCGCCGGCGAGGAGCCGGACGTGGTCGGCGTGGTCCATTCAGCGACCGATGTCGCTTTCTGGCCAGCCGTCGGTCGAAAGAGCGATCGTCACCGGTCCGTCAGCCTCGACGGTGACCCGCATCGCCGCGCCGAAGCGGCCCTGCCGAACATCGAGGCCCTTCCCACGGAGCACACCGCAGAAGGCGTCGAAGAGACGGTGGCCGACGTCGGGCGCCGCGGCCGCGGTGAATTCAGGCCGGCGGCCGTGCCGCGCGTCCCCGTACAGGGTGAACTGCGGGACCACCACGACCGAGCCCCGCACATCGCTGAGCGCGCGCTGCATCTTGCCTTCCTCTTCGAAGATGCGGAGCCCGGCAACTTTCGCCGCGAGCCGCTCGCCGTCCTCAGGCCGATCGCTCGAGCCAACGCCGAGGAGCACGACGACTCCGCGCCCGATCTCGGCGATGCGCTCATCCTCCACCTGGACGGCGGCCGAGCGGACCCGCTGCACGATTGCGCGCACGCTACATCGGTGCGCTCGGGGGCCGGGGGGCAGAGCCCCCCGATCTCATTCCAGCATCCACGGGTTGTCGCCGCGCACCACGGCCTCGACCTCGCTCGCCGAAAGATGCCCGGGCGTGAACACGGTCATGCTCTTCCCGAGCGGCAGGCGGGTGACGTATGTGACCCTGCCAAAGCGATAGCCATGCTGGAAGAGGAAGCGCTTGCCTTCGATCTCGATGAGCTGACGGCGTGCGGATGTCGTGGCGGGCACGACCGAAGTATGTGCGAGGTGGCGCGCCGCTAGAGGTTGGGCCTAGACACCAAAGCCCGGATCTTCGGGTGTGAGCGGCACGATGGGGGGTGGGATTTCCGGGACAGCTGGGGGCACGAAGCCGGGATCCTCCGGAACGGTCGTTGGCGCAGCAACGGGGTTCGGCGGAACGGCAGCCGGGTCAGGGACGACGGGATCGTCGGCGAGCGCGACACTCACCTGCAGCGAGAACAGGAGCAGGAACGCGAACGCGAGCGCTGGGGCGATACGTGAACGGAACGGTTTCATCTCTCATCCTCCCCTGTTGTGCGTGGTGCCCGCTTCGCTATCCTGCGTGAGTCTACGCGGGGGCCGGACAAACGAGCTTTTCAGAACGGTCTCCAATAACTAGGGGAGCGTCGGTGGCGAGCCTTCCTGAGACTGTCCAGGCTCCGAGCACGCTCGGAGAACGTGTACGGGCGGCGCGCAGAGAGCTCGGAATGAGCCAGGCGCAGCTCGCAGGCGGGGAGCTGACCAAGGGCTTCATCAGTCAGGTGGAAGCCGGTCTGGTTAGGCCGTCTGTGCGGTCGCTGCAGATCATGGCCAACCGGCTTGGCCGCAGCCTCGACTACTTCCTCGGCGACGAGCCGCTCGCCGCGATGAAGCGCCTGACGTTCCACCGCTTGGCCGCCGAGGCCGCGGTCGAGCGCCGTGAGTGGGACACGGTGCGCGCCGAGGTTGCCCGCGCGCTGGGCGAGCGCCCGCAGCCGCGCGAACACGCCAAGCTGCTGCGCTTCCTCGCGCAGGCCGAGATCAGCTCCGGCGATCGCGAAGCGGCTTTCGAGAACATTGCGCGCGGCCTGGCCCTCGTCACGGCCGCGGCCGAGCCGGTCGAGGTCGCGCACCTTCTCTATCTGCGCGGTCTCGCGTATGGACAGGGGGGTCACTACGTCGCAGCGGGCGAAGCACTCGAGGCGGCGCGCGACGTCGTCGAAAAGTACGAGCTCGCCGATCCGCGGCTCCGCGCCCGCATCCTGGTGTCGCTCGGCACCGCGTACCGCCGTCTGCGCCGCACGACGAAGGCCGCGCAGACCTACGCGAGCGCGCTTTCCCTCGCGTCGAGCGTCGATGAGCTGCGCCTCGCCGCGCAGGGTTACATGGGGATCGCCGTCTCGCTCTATGACTCGGGAGAGCTCGACGGCGCGATCGCCAACTACCAGCGCGCCCTGGAGCTCTTCGAGCGGGTCACCGACACGGGATTCGAGCTCTCCGTGCTGCATTCGCTCGCTTCGGTCTACGTCGAGCACGGCGACATGCAACAGGCGGCGGACCTCGCAAATCGCTGCGCGGCTCGAGCGAGAGCGGTCGGCGACAACCGTATGTGCGCAGTTGCCGAGGTCGTCCTTGCGCGGATAGCGCTCGCAACGAACGACGCGGCCGGTGCGCTGCGGCTCGCGCAGGGCGCTGAACAGATCCTCGCCGAT
The DNA here is from genome assembly GCA_001917735.1 of Chloroflexi bacterium 13_1_40CM_68_21. The sequence continues at coordinate 6,980 of MNEO01000077.1, read as the reverse complement.
CTCGGCGACGCGGTGCAGCGCGCCGATGCACTGCGCGTGGTGGGCTCGGCCGATGACGCGGTCGCCGACTACGAGGGCTCGGACAGGGCCTACCGGAAGTCCATCGAGCTTCTGACCGCAGCCGGAGACAGCCCCGATCTCTCGGCCTTCGCAGCCGAGTACGCGCGCAAGCTGCGAGCGCGCGGCAAGGTCGACGAAGCGTTCGACCTGCTCGAGCTCGCTCGCCAGGGGGCGCCGAAGACCTAGGATCGGCCCATGCCCCGAGACGCGCTGACCTTCGACAATGACGCCATCGCGAAGGTCCTGGACGAGATCGCGGACCTCCTCGAGCTCAAAGGTGAGAACGTCTTCCGCGCCGTCACCTATCGCGCCGCGGCGCGTTCGATCCGCGACCTGCGCGAACCGCTCGCGAAGCTCGCGCAGGAGAAGCGCCTCAAGGAGATCCCGAAGGTCGGCCCGTCGGTCGGCGAAGCGATCGAGCAGATCATCGCCACGGGTAGCTCGAAGCGGCACGAGGAGCTCAAAGCGGCGGTCCCGCCGGGGCTGCTCACGCTCCTCCGTGTCGGAGGGGTCGGTCCCGCGACCGCTCGCACGATCTACGACCACCTGCGCATCACGACGATCGAGGAGCTCGAGGACGCGGCCAAGGATCATCGGCTGCAACAGCTCCCGAAGATCCAGGCCAAGACCGAGGAGAACATCTTGCGGTCGATCGCCGCGCTCAAGCAGCGCACCGGCCGAGCGCTGCTACACGAGGCGAAGGCCGCGGCGACCGCGATGGTCGAGTATCTGCGCGCCGAGGCCGGTATGGAACGGATCGCGATCGCCGGAAGCCTGCGACGCTACAAAGAGACGATCGGCGACATCGACATCGTCGTCGCCGCGGACGATGCCCTTCCGATCATGGAGACCTTCGTTCGCGCACCGAGCGTCGACCGGGTGCTCGCGCGCGGGGACACGAAATCGTCGGTCGTGGAGAGCCGCGGACTTCAAATCGATCTGCGCGTGGTGCCCCCCGCGTCCTACGGTGCGGCGCTCCTCTACTTCACCGGCTCGAAGGAGCACAACGTGCGGCTGCGCGGGATCGCGCTCCGCCGCAAGCTGCTCCTCAACGAATACGGGCTCTACCGGGTCGGCGCCGAGGAGCGCGGGCAGGAGATCGCCTCGGCGACGGAGGAAGAGGTCTACGCGGCGCTCGGCCTGGCCTGGATCCCGCCCGAGCTGCGCGAAGACCGCGGCGAGATCGACGCCGCGCAGAGCGGCGCACTCCCGACGCTGGTCGAGCTGGCGGAGGTGCGCGGCGATCTTCACACGCACACCAACTGGACCGATGGACGCGACCCGCTGGCCGACATGGCGAGACGCGCGCGGGCGAAGGGCTACGCGTACCTCGCCGTCACCGATCACTCACCTGGCCTGGGCATGACGAACGGCCTCTCGCTCGAGCGGATTCAGGCGCGTCTGTCGGAGGCCGCGAAGCTGAACGAGGAGCTCGCTCCATTCCGGGTGATCGTCGGGACGGAGGTGGACATCCGTGCCAACGGGAACCTCGACTACCCGGACGACGTGCTCGCCAAGTTCGACGTCGTAAGCGCATCCGTGCACTCCGCGTTCGGCCAGCCGCGCGAGGCAATGTCGGCGCGGATCACCGGCGCCATGCGCCACCCGCTCGTCACGGCGATCTCGCATCCCACCGGTCGGCTCCTCGAGAAGCGCGAGCCGTACGCGGTCGATCTCGATGCCGTGATCGACACCGCCATCGAGACGGGCACGTGGATCGAGGTGAACGGGGGGCCGGAGCGGCTCGATCTTCCCGACACGTGGATCCGCAAGGCGGCAGGTCGCGGCGCGACTCTCGTGGTGAACTCCGACGCGCACGCCATCGAGGAGCTGGAGTGGATGGATCAGGGTATCGGGACCGCACGCCGGGGCTGGGCAACCGCCGCGTCCATCGTGAACACCCGCGGACTCGAGGCCGCGCTCGCGGCGCGCAAAGCCCGCCGCTGATGCCGCGCGCCCGTTTCATCGTGCGTGGGATCGTGCAAGGGGTGAACTTCCGGTCGAACGCCGTGCGCGAGGCGATCCGGCTCGGCGTCACCGGGCGGGTGTGGAACCGTGACGACGGCGCGCTCGAGATCCTCGCCGAGGGCGACGAGCCCGCGCTCGCCGCGATGCAGTCCTGGCTCAACGAGGGGCCGCGCGGCGCGCAGGTGAGCGAGGTCGAGCGGACTGACCTCGAAGGCAAGCCGCGCTACGACAGCTTCAACATGACCTGGAGCGCGCCCCGGGAAGGCTAGCGGCGTCGCTTCTTGCGCCTGCTCGCCTTCGGGAAGTACGCCTGCCGCCGCTGCTCGCGCTCCCACGCCGCTTCCCGCGGGGGTAGGTAGAACCAGTAGAGATACGCGAGGACCGCGACGTTCGCCGCGACCGACACTCCGAACACCCAGAACGGCGCGGTCGCTCGTAGCAGGACGGCGAGCCAGATGAGGAAGACCACGTTGACGTAGAAGGCCCACGGTCGCACGCCCAGCTCGGGCGGAGGCGTCGTGCGGGTGCGCCAGTTGAACCAGATGATGTTCGCGACGAGGGCCAGCACAATCGCGATCAGGGCGGGCCAGTAGAAACGGGATTCGCTGTTGAATGGTTGGAAGAATCGATCAACGAAGTGCTGGGGATCGAAGGGCATGGACTGGCTATACTAGCCGCGCTGCGAGCCCTCCTCTCTGTCTCTGATCGCACAGGTCTCGACGCGTTCGCGCGCGGATTGCAAGACCTCGGTTGCGAATTGATCGCCACCGACGGCACACGCGCCGCGCTCGCCGCCGAGGGCATCACCTCACGCTCCATTGAGGATGTCACCGGATCTCCCGCGCTCCTCGGTGGGCGCGTGAAGACGTTGCACCCCAAGATCCACGCCGCGCTGCTCGCGCGCCGCGACGACCCCACGCATCGTGAGGAGCTTCAACGCGAAGGGATCGAGCCGATCGACCTCGTCGCCGTGAATCTCTATCCATTCGCGGAGCACGCGGCCGCCGGCAAGAGCGGAGCGATGCTGCTCGAGCAGATCGACATCGGCGGCGCAACGCTGCTTCGGGCCGCGGCGAAGAACTACGAGCATGTGGTCGTGGTCGCGCGCCCCGAGCGCTACGCGGCCGTCCTCGACGAGCTCAAGCAGCGCGGCGAGGTGTCGCTCGAGACGCGACGCGTCCTCGCTGCCGAGTCCTTCTCGCACACCGCGGCGTACGACGCGGCAATCGCCTCACGCTTCGCGACCGAGGCAGGCGTCCAGTTCCCCGACGAGATGACGCTCTCGTTGCGGAAGGTGCGCGACCTCCGGTACGGGGAGAACCCGCACCAGCAGGCGGCCTTCTACGCGGTGCGCGGCGAGGACGGCGCGATGACCAGCATGCAGCAGCTGCACGGGAAGGCCACCAGCTTCAACAACATGCTCGACGTCAACGCGGCGTGGCGCGTCGCCACGGACTTCGCGCAGCCGACGGTCGCGATCATCAAGCACCAGAACCCGTGCGGCGTCGCGTCGGACAACGAGATCACCAAGGCCTACCGCCGCGCGTTCATGTGCGACTCCGTGTCCGCATTCGGCGGCATCGTCGGCGCGAATCGCATCATCACGCGGGAACTCGCCGAGGCCATGGAGGGCACGTTCTACGAGGCGATCATCGGCCCCGGCTACGAGGACGAGGCTCTTCCGATCCTCCGTCAGCGCAAGAACCTCGAGATCCTCGCGGTGCCGGGACAAGCGATCGTCGGCGGCAAGCTCGTGCGTAAGGATGTCGGCGCGTTCGATTACAAGCGCATCGCCGGCGGGATGCTCGTACAGACCCCCGACGAGTCCGCGGTCGATGAAGGTAACTTCAAGGTCGTGACCGAACGGAGCCCGACGCTCGAGGAGCTGACGGACCTGCTCTTCGCGTGGCGCTGCGTGAAGCACGTGACGTCGAACGCGATCGTTCTTGCGAGAGGCCTCGCCACGGTCGGCGTCGGTCCTGGGCAGATGTCACGCGTCGTGGCGGTCGAGACGGCCGTGCGCAAGGCGGGGGAGAACGCGCGCCTGGCGGTGATGGCCTCCGACGCCTACTTCCCGTTCCCCGACGGCATCGAGGTCGCGGCTCGCGCCGGCGTGACCGCGATCATCCAGCCGGGCGGTTCGCTCCGTGACGCGATGATGATCGACACCGCGAACAAGAACCGCATGGCCATGCTCTTCACCGGGCGGCGGCACTTCAAGCACTAGAGGCCGCCCCGGCTACGCGAGCTCGATGTAGCGGAAGGCTTCCGCGGCCGGCAGCTTCCACGTCGATCCGGTGTTCGTCGCCCACCAGCGCATGCGCTCGGCGAAGTCGCGGCGGCCGCCCACCTGACTCTTGTGCGCGCGCAGCGCCGCGATCTTGTTGTCGATGGACGAGCTGATGTCGAACCAGATGTTCGGATCGCGCGAGCCGAAGAGCAGGACGCGCGAGACGCGGTGGTGCTTCAGTCCGCGCCCCAGCTGCTCCGGAAAGAAAAGATGATCGCGCGCGGCGATCACGCCATCGAGGGCGCTCCATCCCGCCACGCGGTGGTCGGGATGCACCTGGTAGTGGCTCCAGGGGTCGTTCGTGAAGACGACGTCGGGACGATGCTCGCGAATGACGCGGCAGAGCTCGCCGCGCAGCTCCATGGTCCGCTCGAGCTCGCCGTCCTGGTGTCCGAGGAAGACGAACTCCTTCACTCCGATCGCCGCGCCCGCGGCGCGCTGCTCGCCCTCGCGCGTCTCGGCCATCTGTTCGGGCGTCGTCTTCGGATCGTGCGTGCCTTTCTGTCCGCTCGTGATCACGCAGTAGGTGACCTGTGTCCCCGCGGTCGCGATCCAGGAGGCAAGCGTCCCCGAGCATCCAAAGTCGACGTCGTCGGGATGCGCGAAGATCGCCATCGCCCTCTTCGGGATCTCGAACGTCGTCGCCACTACAGCGCGACCTTCTCCTCACGTCCGGCGAGAACTCGCTCGTAGAGCTCCACGATGCGGTCGCCGACACGCTCCCACGTGAGGTGCTCGGCGCGACCGCGCGCGCCGTGGGCGAGGTGCATCCGGAGCCGCGCGTCCATGAGCACCTGAGCGATCGCCTCGGCGAGCGCCTTGTAATCGCCGGCGGGAACGAGCAGGCCGGACTCGCCGTGCTCGATGACCGTCTGCAGGCCGCCCACCCGCGTGCCCACGACGGGCGTCCCGCACGCCATGGCTTCGAGGGCGACCAGACCGAACGACTCGGTGAGGGACGGCACCGCGCAGACGTCCGCCGCGGCGTAGTAGAGCGCGAGCTCCTCCTGCCCGCGCGAGCCCACGAACGCTACGTTGGACTCCATCCGGTGCTCGTGCACGAGCCGCCGCAGCTCGAGGATCTTCTCCGTCTCGGGCGCGTCGTCGCCTGGATCGAGCGCGCCGCCGACCACCAGAAGGCAGACGTCGCTGCGGAGGTCGGGGTATCGCTGGAACAGGACGCCCATCGCGCGCAGCAGCACGTCGATGCCCTTGATCTGTTCGATGCGACCGACGAACAGGATCAACCGTTCGCACTGGTCCCGGCCGAGCGCCTCGCGCGCATCGGCTTGACGCACCGGATGGAACATCTTTGGGTCGACACCACACGGGATCACGGCGACGCGTGCGGCGTCCGCCCGATAGAGGCGCCGCAGCTCGCCGAGCTCGATCTCGCTCGCCGCCACGATCGCGGCCGATCTCCGCACGGCCTCCCGCTCGATCTCGATGCGGATGTCGCTCTCGCCGTCGACGTCCTCATCCATCACCTCGCGCTTCACCAGGCCGAGGGTGTGGAACATCTGGACGACCGGAGTCTTCCAACGCTGCTCGAGCGTCCGCGCCACCTTCGCCGAGAGCCAGTAGTGCGCGTGCACGATGTCGTAGCTACGGCCTTCGGCCTCGACGTACTCGAGCAGCTGCGAAGTGAACTCGTCCAGATGCTCGTACACGGCCATCTTCGGCCAGTACCCGATCGGGCCCGAGGGGATGTGGATGACACGCGCGTTCGTCGCGATCTGCTGGATCCGCGGATCGTCTTTCTCCCGCCAGCGCGTGAAGACGTCGACCTCGATGCCGCGCCTGCCGAGGTCGCGCGCGAGCTCCCGCACGTAGACGTTCATGCCACCGGAGTCGCGACCACCGAGCTTCGCCAGCGGGCACGCGTGCACGGAGACCATCGCGACCCGCGACGCCTTCATTGGCGCGCGGCCTCGATCCGCACGAGCCAGCGATCCTCCGCGCCGAGGTCGTACTTGTATGGCTCGTCGCCGCGAAGGAGGTCGTACGTACGGATCCCTTCCTCGATCGCCGAGCGGATCGCATAGGCGTGGCACACGATCCCGACCGAGAGAGGCGCGAGCGTTGGATCGAACGCCGCGTTGTAGAGCGCGAGCGTCCCTTCGTACGCGAACGCGTAGAGGCCGTCGACGTCCTCATCCATCACCTCGCGCTTCACCAGGCCGAGGGTGTGGAACATCTGGACGACCGGAGTCTTCCAACGCTGCTCGAGCGTCCGCGCCACCTTCGCCGAGAGCCAGTAGTGCGCGTGCACGATGTCGTAGCTACGGCCTTCGGCCTCGACGTACTCGAGCAGCTGCGAAGTGAACTCGTCCAGATGCTCGTACACGGCCATCTTCGGCCAGTACCCGATCGGGCCCGAGGGGATGTGGATGACACGCGCGTTCGTCGCGATCTGCTGGATCCGCGGATCGTCTTTCTCCCGCCAGCGCGTGAAGACGTCGACCTCGATGCCGCGCCTGCCGAGGTCGCGCGCGAGCTCCCGCACGTAGACGTTCATGCCACCGGAGTCGCGACCACCGAGCTTCGCCAGCGGGCACGCGTGCACGGAGACCATCGCGACCCGCGACGCCTTCATTGGCGCGCGGCCTCGATCCGCACGAGCCAGCGATCCTCCGCGCCGAGGTCGTACTTGTATGGCTCG
>MNEO01000044.1 GCA_001917735.1 Chloroflexi bacterium 13_1_40CM_68_21 | reverse complement strand
GCGGGGTTCCAGACCCTCGTGGACACCGTGCGCGCGACCGGAGCCACCAACGTGATCACGCAGGGCGGCCTTGAGTGGAGCAACGACCTTTCGGGGTGGCTCGCCAACAGGCCGAACGATCCTTTGAACAACCTCGCCGCCTCCTGGCACGTCTACAACTTCAACTCGTGCAACAACACCGGCTGCTGGGACAGCAGGGTCGCGCCGGTCGCGGCGGTGGTCCCGCTCATCGCGACCGAGGTGGGCACCAACCCCTACGACGGCGCGCAGCTGACGACCGTCATGAACTGGCTCGACGCGCACGGCGCGAGCTACGAAATGTGGGCCTGGAACACCTGGGGCGGCCCGGAGTCGCTGATCTCGAACTTCAACGGTACGGCGTCCTCACCCTACGGCGTGCTCGTCAAGAACCACTTCGCGGCGCTGCCGTGACGTCTCCACGGCCGCATGCCGTGGACAGGTGGCCTGAGCTCTCTCGCTAGACCTACGGGTGTTGCGCGGCGAGCTCGGACGACTCATCCGCTGACGGTCGGCAAGCGCCTGACGCGTGCTCCATCGCCGGCGAGCGACGATCGTCCGACCATGACCGGGCTCGGCTGACGGGGCGCGCGCTCGGAGCTCCACACGGCGAGAGGAGCCGCGAGACCGAGCGTGACCCCGAGGACGATCATGGTCCGACTGTAGGTAAGCCCCAGGTCGAATGACGAGAACACGACCTGCGTGACCGTCAGCAGCGCCGGGAACGCAGCGGCGGCCCGCAGGAGCGGATCGTCGAGGCGACGGTACAGCCGGAGTCCGAACGCGACGACCTGGCCGACGAGGAACCAGAACGCGAAGGCGCCGTAGGGTCCCGCTTTCAGCCACGTCCACAAGACGGCGTTGTGCGTCGTGAGGCGCCAGTACAGGAACGTGCCCGGGCCCTGTGGCGGCTCCCTTTGGAACAGGTACTCCTGCCCGGCGCCGACACCGGTGAGCGGAAGCTGCCGCACCGTGTAAGCGATGTTCGCGTTCTCGATGTCCCTCCAGACGTTCGAGCTCCGATCGCGGTCGCTGATCGAGTACGGATCGACGACCTCGCGGAGGACGCGTGCCGGCTCGGCGAGCGGGCCCGTCTGATCCCAGAACGAGGCGGCATAGATCCCGAAGGCGAGCACGCCGATCCCGAGCGCGAGCGCGGTCGCGCGCGGGCGCTCGACGGCCGACATGAACGCGACGACCGCGAGTGCCGCCGCCAGGGCCGCAAAGGCGACGCGCCGCGTCGTCACCAGCTCCGCGACGAAGACCACCGGCTGCAAGGCGAGCACGACGTAAAACAGCTTTCCGCGGACGTGGAGCAGCGCCATCACCACCGCGAGCGCGATGGCAACGTCGAAGAAGATCACGTCCTCGTGCGCGGTCACGGCTTCGAGCCTCTCCGGACCGCTCAGCATCTGCGCGTAGTTCCCGATCGCCTGGAACGCTTTCAGTCCAACGAGCAGGACGAACTCCCAGACCACGACCATCAGCTGTGCACGCGTGCGCACGAGGTTCACGGTCAGGAAGTACAGAAGACAGACGTAGACGGGCCCGCGCACCTCGTTGAGCGTCGCGAGCAGATCCCACTTTCCGCCGCGAGAGACACCGATGATCGTCCCCAACACGAACGCGAGGAGGTAGGCGGCCACCCCCCAGCCAAACGGCCCTGCGCGCGCCGGAGCGTTGGCCCCGACCGCACGTCGCAGTAACCAGCTGACGAACGTCAGCAGAGCGAGGACGTCAGCGGCGCTGAGGCGCAATGGCGCGTCCGAGAACTGCGACAGGTTTTCGTAGAAGTGCGTTTGCGCCGTGAGCGGCTCGATACCGGCGACCGGCCACTGCTCGAAGACGATCGCGGCGGCAAAAAGCAGGTACAGGCCAAGCAGCGGCCGGGTGAGCACGGCAAGCGTGACCAGAGCCCCGACCAGCGGGACGGCGAGCAGCGGCTCGCCCTCCGTCGCGACCAGGGTCGCGGCATATGCGCCCGCGACCACCAGGACCACGCCGCAGACGGACAACGAAATACGCCGCGCGCGCCCGAGCTCGGCGCCGCTGGCGCGCCACGCGCCGATGTCGACCGCGCTCACCGCGTGAGGAGGAGCGCGAGCTGCGCGCAGACCATCGCCGCCGCGAGCGGCGCAATGAGGAGGACATTGAAGCTGCCATGCCGGCGCGCGAGCCCAAGGCCGGCACACGCAAGCAGATAGACGACGGTGAGGGCCATGTACGTCATGTCATGGCGACCCGAGGCGTCGCAGCCTCCCGCGTGTGAGACGCGGGCATCCAGTTGAGAACGACCTGAGGCCGCTCGACGGCAACCCCTTCGATGGCGCGACGCGCTAGGTCGAGCGGTGTGACGCCGCTACGCACCACGATGAAGAGCTGTTGGAGCGAGGCGGCCCACGGGAGGACCAGCGACTCGCCTACGAGCGCAGGCGGAAGATCCACGACGATCGCACCGAAGCATGACAAAGCACGGTCGAGCAACGACGGGAGCAAGCCGAGGGGCGGTCGTTCGTGGCTCGGGTCACCAGCCGCGAGGAAGGAAAGCCGTGGCTGCCCTGTCGCGACGAGGACCTCGCCGAAGTCGGCGTCACCGCGAAGCACTTCGGCGAGGCCCGGGCCGGATGCGACGCCCGCGTCGGACGTCAACGACGGTTGGAGCCAGTTCGCGTCCACCAGTAGGACCGGCGCGAGACCCAGGGACGCGAGCGACAGCGATGTTCCCAGCGCAAGGGTGCTTGTGCCCTCGCCGAACACCGCGCTCGTGAATCCGATCGTGCGGAGCTCGGCGAAGCGGACTCGCGTGGCGAGGCCATCGAAAGGGCCGCAGAGGCTGCCGTTGCCCTCGCTCACCCATCTCCCCTCGCGTGTTCGGCCGGATGCGGCGCGAAGGCGGCCGCGGCGAGCGCCGTGCGGAGCTCGCGGCCGGTCAAGTCTTTTCGTCGGGCGACCTTCGGAATCGTGGCGAAGAGCGTCGCAGGCGCGAGACGGGAGATGTCCGCCGCGGTCCCGACGCGGCCCGCGAGGAGGGTGCAGCCCAAGACGAGCACGCTGGCCAGGGCGAGGCCGCCGACGACCGCGCTGCCGGCGACCAGCGCGGCCGGCTTTGTACCGCCGGACGGCTTCGCGTCCTCGACCGGCTCGTCGACAACCTGGAACTCGATGCGGTCGGCCGTCTGGACGATGCTCGCCATCACCCCAGAGCGATCGATCCGTGCTTTCAGATCGGCGATCCGCGTCCTGGCATCCTCGACTGCGACGCGGAGCCGGCGTTGTTCATACTCGTCGAGCGCGCCGAGCGGTGGTTGGTGGGTCCGGTCGAAGGCATCGAGCTCGCCCTGGGCAGTCAAGGCCTGGTTTTGCGCGAGCGCCAGCTCGCTCCGGTAAGAGCTGGACGCGGCCTCGTTCGCGGTCGTGCGCGCGTCCACCGATTGCTCCCGTCGGAGTGCCAAGGCGGCCAGCACCACAGCCGGGCCGCTATGTGGGTCGCGTGCACGGTAGGACAGTCGAAACAAGTTCGTTCCGAGGACGTCCACTTTGAAGCGCTTGCTCATGTCGTCGAGAAACTTGCGCTCATCGCTCGCCGACGCGGGTAGAGGGAGGGCCGCGCGTATCGCGATCTCTCGGACAGAGCCCCTCGTCTGCAGGAGCTGACTCAGCAGGCCCGCCTGTTCGGCGGCTGGAGTCATGAGCGTCGCGTACGAGGGGTCCTGCGGAGGGGCGAACTCCGGCGAGACTACGAGCCGCCCATCGGACTCGAGACGAAGCAAGCCGCGCTGCGTCCACACGGTCGCATCGGCCTGGAACGACGTCGTGTACTCGTGATACGCCATAGCGAGGCCCGAGCCCCAGGTGAGCGCGAGGACGACGACGATGATCCAGAGATATAAGCGTGCGGTGACGAGGTAGGGTCGCATCCATTCAGAGCCTCTCCCGCGAGCGTTGAGGGCGTATTGAGGCCACCTTGACGACGCCCGACCTGATTCGCATCGGTCTGCGAGCGGCGCCGCACTCTTAATACTTCCGCACGGGCGTCGCAGCGGCCCGACGGGATGCAACGGCCGCACGTCCTCTCGCTTCGGACGCCGATGCATCGGGCGATTGAGTTCCACGGGCGCGCGCTGCGCTCGCGTGGCCTGGGTCGGCCCCCGACGCAAGAAGCGTGCTCATGACGGCTTGCGCTTCTCGGAGGTCGTTGTGCCGCTCGAGGAACGCGTAGCCCGCCTCGCGGAGGCGACGTCGCAGGCCACCCGAGGTTGCGAGCTCGACGGCCCGTGCGGCGAACGCGTCCGCTTCCGCCTCGACAAAGGCCTCGCGCCCCGACTCGATCGGCAGCCCCGCGGCGCCGTCCGGTGTCGTGACGGCGGGCACCCCGTGACGGAACGCCTCGAGGAGCTTGACGCGGATTCCGGTCCCTCCAAGGATCGGCGCCAGCAACGCCGCCGAACGCTCGTATACGGCCGCCACGTCGTCGACGAACCCGAGTGTCGTGATCCCTGGCCGGCGCCATGCGGATGGCGCGACGACGGCGCCGTGGCGGTCCGTTCGCAAACCAGACCCCACGATGTCGAAGGTCGCCTCGGGCAGGCGCTCGCGGATGTGTGGCCATACCTCAGTGCAGAACCAGTCGAGGCCGAGGGCATTCGAATCCCACGTGAGATTGCCGATCCAGCTGAATCGCGGACCTGGATCGGGCGGGGCGGCACGGCGCGTGAAAGGCACGAGGTGCGGCACGTTGAGCGCCTCGACGCCGGCGAGCTGCCGACAGGTGGCCGCGTCGTCCGCCGATACCACACCCACGGCATCGACCGCACGGAGCGTGTCGCGCTCGTATCGTCGCGCGGCACGCCACTCCGCCTCGGCCATGAACTTCGCGAGACCTCGCTGCCGTCGCGCGAACTGCGCAAAGCGGTCGCTTTCCACGTTGAACTGGCGCAGCACCACGCGCGCGTCGGGCTTCAGGCTCCGCACCAGCGGAAGGTAATGAGAGATGCCCAGGCCATCGAGCCAGACGATCTCGAACCCGCCGTCAACGAGCTCCCGCCGGAGCGCTTCGCGCACCGCAGGCGAGTCCCACTTCCCGACGACGTAGGGCACGCCGTGGATGGCCCGCAACCAGACCACGCGCGGCACGTAGCGCGGATACCGGAAGAGATGGACAGGGTGGAAGACCGGTTCGATCATCTCGAGCTTCGGCACCTCGCGCATCAGCGCCTCGCGATCCTCGCCGCGGACGTCGGCCTCGCGGATCGAGAAGAAGCGGATGCGCTCGACCTGCGGCAGCGAGGACAGGACCTGGAGCTGCGACATCGTACCGATCCGACCGCCGGTGTTGGGCGGCCAAGCGAACTCGGTCGTCAGGAACAGGATGCGCACCGCTCATGCGCCTCGAGACTCGGAGGTCGCGGGCAGGACATCCCCCGGTGCCGCGTTCGCGGCCCCAGCGTCCGGACGCAGCTTGCGGACGCGGCTCCAGAACGCGCGAAGGTCGTCCGCCGGGATGACCCCGAGCCCAAGCGCGACCGTCAGGTACAGGAGGCCGGCGAGCGGGACATTGATGAAGAGCGACCAATCGCGCAGCAGCCACAACGACGCCCCCGCCACAGCTGCTGCCGCGAGGACTTTCACGACGACCATGGGGCGCGCAGCGGCGCGCAGGTCCCTCGGGGTCGCCGCGAGTACCCACACGAGAACGACCGCTTCGGTCGCGGAGGTGATGAGCGCAGCGCCGTTCTGCTGAAGCAGGGGAATGAAGAGGAGGTTCGCGAGTGGGTTCAGCACCGCCAGGACGGCGGCCATCACCAGCAGCCGTCGCTCGAAGCCCAGAGCGAGGAGCGTGAGGAAGAAGACTCCGTTCGCGTACATCGCCGCGAGGCCGGGTGCGAGCAGACGCAGGGCGTTGGCCGCCGGCGCGTAATCGTGTGCCGAGTACAGGAGCGCTACGAGTTGATCCGCGGTGACGACCAGAGTCAGCGCGAGGAACGCACCGCTCGCGAGGACGAATGCGAACGATCTCTCCATGGCGTGGCGGAGCGTCTCCCGGGATTCGACGGACAACCGCGAGAGGACCGGGTAGAGGACGGTGCCCAGCACGAACCCGACGACCATGGTGCTGGCGTTGAAGAGCCGATAAGCCGCGGCGTACCACGAGACGTTCTCCGGCGGCGCGAGTCGCTGGAGGATCACCATGTCGACGTTGTAATAGATCGCGATGAGGATCCAGAAGCACCCGAGCATCGCAGTGCCGCGGAACATGTCCACGACCGCGGCCGGCTTGAGGGCAGTCGACGAGACCGGATGCCTTCGCATCCCCGGGATCATCACGAGGACCTGGAGCACGCTCGCCACGATGTAGACGCCGGCGACGGTGACGATCCCCCCTCCCATGGCGAGAGCGGCCACGCCGAGCACCGCGGCCGACCCACGTTGCGCGATCGAGCCGAGCGAGGGAAACAGGAACTGCTCGCGTCCCTGAAAGTAGGCGCCGAGGCTTGCGGCGAAGCCGCCGATGAGGAGTGATACCCCAAGGACGAGAATGCTCGCCTGCAGGTCCGCGTCATAGCCGAAGATCACCGTGCCTGCCCACACGAGCGGGATGGCGAGGCACCAGAGCCCGATTCGTAGCGCGAACGAGGTGACGAGGGCCTGTCCGGCCCTCCCGGGCCGCTGCGCGACGTCGCGCGCGAGCTTTGTGCTGAGCCCGAAGTCGACGACGACCCCCAAGATCACGGCGTAGGAGAGAGCGAGCGACAGCTCGCCGAAGCGTGCCGGGCCTAGGTACCGGGCCTGGGCGAGGGTGAAGAGGAAGGTCGCCGTCCAGGTGATGGCCTGGGCCACGGCGACGACCGAGACATTACGTGCCACGCCGGATCAAGCCACCCAAGGACGGGCACCGTAGGGCCCAAGCATTGACGCGAGATTGAGGCGTTCTGCGCCAAGCGTCTTGCACGCAGCGTCCGGTCGGCCTCCGCGCGCGGACCGAAACGATGGGACCAAAGGCTTCTCAATGCGCTCTGCGTGTGATGACTCCAGACAACACCCCGTAGGAGCAGTGCAACGGAGGGATCGCAAATGAAGGTCCTGCTGGTTGAGGACGATCTGGACCAGCTGGACATCACCGCGCACATGCTGCGTCGCGAGCGCTTCGCGGTGATCGAAGCGTCCGATGGGGCGCAGGCGTTACGACGATTCAGAACCGAACGGCCGGATCTCGTCGTCGTCGATCTCGCGCTACCTCCGCCGGACGGGTTCGAGCTCCTACGCTCGATCCGCGCGGAGGACGAGACGCCGGTCCTCGTGGTGAGCGGCCCCAACGATCGCAAGGACACGTACCGCAGCTTCGAGCTCGGCGCGGACGACTGCATAACGAAGCCGTACGAGTTCAGGGAGCTCACCCTCCGCATCCGCGCGATCCTCAGGCGCTCCCACGGCCCGGTCCGCGAGGAGACCGAGCCGCGGCTCGAGCTCGCGGACCTCCGCCTCGATCCCGAGGCCCACGAGGTGGAACAAGGCTCCTCGATCACGCGCCTCACGCCGACCGAGTTTCGGATCTTCTACACGCTTGCGAAGAACGCGGGCCACGTCGTACCCGCGAACCGGCTGTTCTCGGACGTCTGGGGTAACGAAGGCGGTGCCGCGAACTCGCTGCGGTCACACATTTGCCATCTGAGAAAGAAGCTCGGGCTCGACGGCGGCGCCCGCGGCTCGATCGCCAGCGTCCCCGCGGTCGGATACGTGTTCAGGTGGTCGGCACCGCCCGCGCACGCCAGCGACGCCGTAAGCGAACAGGTCGCGTTCGGATCGTGACAAAGGATCCCTGGCGCCCGGCGAGCAACGCGCGTCGGCTCGCCGCCTTCGCCGTCTTGCTGGTCTCCACCGCGACCCTCGTCTCGAGTGGTCCAACCACCGACGCGTCGCCCAGCGTCACTGTCGACGCGCGCGCAAGGATCGGGATCCTCCGGACGGAGCTCGGAACGCAGATCAAATATCCATACGTCTTCGAACGGGCCACTGGAACGCGCCCGCTCTTCCGTGCGTTCGGCGCGCGTCTCGTTCGGATACACGCCACGGCTGACGGCTGCTGCTGGCCGGGCGGGCCCCCGCCGATGATCCCCGCCGGGCTGGTCAAGGGGAGCTGGGACTTCAGCGCGCTCGACTCGGTGGTCAACGACATCACCGCCGCTCGAGCTCGGCCCGTCTTCAATATCTTCCATGCGCCGGAGTGGATGTGGGACTGCACGGCGCGCACGATCCGTGACCTCACGTTCGGCGAGTTCGCCGACTACATGGCGCGGCTGGTCGCCTACTACAACAAGGGCTCGTTCGTCGCCGAAGATGGGCGCACCATCACCAACCCCGCGGGGGTCGCCAATCGCATCACCTACTGGGAGCTGTGGAACGAGCCCGATCTGCTCTCACTCGCCTGCCTGCCCGACCGCGCTCCGAACATCACTGGCGCGCAGTACGTCGTCATGTGGAACGCGACCACCGCGAAGATGCTCGCGGTCGATCCATCAATAAAGCTGATCGGGCCGGCGACCGACGCCGTCCAGTACATCACCGCTCTCGTCGCCGGCGCCATTCGGAAGCCCGACGCTCTGAGCTACCACGGGTATGGCGGGGGTGAGGTGACGCACACCGACCAGTTCCACTTCGACGGCCTCGACGAGATCGTGAACAGCCTCGTCCGAATGCGCGCCTGGGGGATCCCCGTCTGGGTCACCGAGCTCAACCTGAATAGCGGCCCCGACGACCCGACGCACCGGCCTTACAACGCGTACGGTGCGGCCTGGGGCGCCAGCGCTTTTCGCCGTCTCGCCCTCGGCGGCGCGGCCACGATCTTCGAATACGAGTTCGCGCATCCCGATAATCCCAACTTCCAATTGGTGGATCAGGCCACGGGCCTGCCACGGCTGCCGTATTGGCGTGACTACTACCTGGCCCGGTACTTTCCGCCGGGGAGCAGGCTGCTCTCCGCCACCTCGAGCCAGTCGGGGATCGAAACGCTGGCCGCCCGCGCGCCGCGGTCACGCAACGTGCGCGTGCTCGTGGTGAACCGCCAGGTGGACAGCCCGATCGCCATAGGTGGGCCTGGCCTGCCGGAGACGGTGCAGGTGACCGTCGCCAATCTTCGCGGCGTTGCTCAGGTCAGCTTGCGCCAGCTCGACGACTCGACGCCCCTCGCGAGCGGCCCGCCGGCGATCGCGCTGCCCGTCGGCAACACCGCCAGCGTGAGCTTCAGCGGCTACGGCGCCGCGCTCCTCGAGTTCGCCACCGCGCCGGATCGCGACGAGGATGACGGGGATGATGGCGATGGAGAGCACCGGCGCGGAAGCGATGGGGATTAGATCGGATGCGCGACGTCGCGACGGCGCACGCCTCGTTCCGAGGCGTGGGGGGAATGTGCTGCTCCTGTCGATGCGCGGCCTTGCCGACCTCGTTGCCTACTGCCTGCAATATGAGTTCGAGGACGTGGTCGCGGACGTCACGGGGGCCGATCGCGTCGACGTCGGCGACCGCGACGCGTTGGAGTTCTCTCGCCGCGCGTACAAGCTCGCGCGCTTCACGACCGGCTCTCGGTCATTCGCGCGGGCGTTCGCGCCGCGGCCATCCACGGTGAAGCTCGAGCGGGACTACGACCTCTTCTTCCCGGTCTTCAACAGCCCGTGGGAGCTCTTCGCGTTGGCCACGGTGCCCCACTGGCGCCAGCGCTGCCGCGTGGCCGCCTGCTTCGTCAACGAGATTTGGGCGTCCGACCTGCCCGGCTACCTGCTGGAGCTTCTGGCGGAGTTCGACCACGTCTTCGTGGGCTTGCGCCACCCGATCGGCGAAGTCGCGCGCATCATCGGGCGCCCTTGCAGCTACCTACCGCTGGCGGTCGACGTTCTGCGTTTCGCACCGCTTTCCGACGCGCCGCCGCGCGCCATCGACGTCTGCAATATCGGACGGCGATCGCCGGTCACGCATGGTGCGCTCGCGCGCCTCGCGAGCGACCGCCGCATCTTCTACTACTACGACACCGTCGCCGCGAGCGGGCATGGCCAAAGGCAGCGCACGTTCCACGTCGACGATGCGAGCGAGCACCGCCTTCTTCTCGCGAGCATTCTTCAACGGAGCCGTTTCTTCATCGCGAACCGCGCCCTCGTGAACGAATCCGAGGTCACGCGGGGTCGACATGAGATCTCTGGACGCTTCTACGAGGGCGCGGCCGCCGGGACCGTCATGCTTGGCGAAGCGCCGCGGACCGAAGAGTTCAGGACGCAGTTCGATTGGGCTGACGCGGTGATCCCGCTCCCGTTCGACTCTCCGGATGTGGAGAGGTTACTGGTCGAGCTCGATAGGGATCCGCAGCGGCTCGCGAGGATCAGCCGAGAGAACGTCCGCAACGCCGCGCTCCGGCACGACTGGGTGCACCGCCTTCGTACCGTCTTCGAAACCGTCGGTATCCCGCCGACGGAAGGGATGCTGGAGCGCGAGAAGCGCCTCGGCGCCATCGCCGCTCAGGCAGCGATGCCGCGGGGCGAACAGTCCCACGACCGCACATACCCTCAGCCCGTTCCGGTGCGGGTGCACCCCACCTACAACTAGCGCCGTTCGCTCGCCCTTCAGATGTGGCCGGCATGCAGATCTCGCGCCAGCTTGTCGCTGCCGCGAGCGGAGAGGGCCATCGCGGTAAGGACCGGGTTCTTTTCCGGTCCGGTGGTGAAGGCGCTCGAGTCAGCGACCATCACGTTCGGCACCGCGTGCATCCGGCTCCAGGCGTCGAGCATTCCGAACCGCGGCGAAGCGTGCATGCGGCAGGTGCCGGCGAAGTGAATGGCGTTGCCGGGTTCCTCGACCTTCCAGGCGCGTATCCGGGGCCCGACGCCCGCGCGCTCGAGTAAGTCCAGGATCTCGTCGCGCGTCCTCGTGAGCATCGCCTCCGACTCCGGGGGCCGGCGAATGTGCACGGACACGGGGGCGGAACCGTTGGTCGCGCAGCGTTTGGTGTCGAGCATCACGCCGTTCTCGCGCGACGGCGCCATCGTTCCGACGACGTTGAAGCCGATCCACGGGAGCCGACCCGGACTGCCGCGGAGAAAGCTCTTGGCCCGGATCGCAGTCCCCGTCCACTGAACGCCGGCGGCGGCGTAGAGCGGTTCGGCCCGGTCGAGCGAGGGGCGCGAGATGTAGGTCGGCGGATGGATCGACATCGGCGAGCCCAGATCGACCGTGAGCTTGGCCTGGGGGTGGTCGTGTAGGTATCGGCCCAGCACGCCTTCGGTGTTGCCGAGCCCCTCCGGGAACTCGTTACTTCGCGACTCGAGCAAGAGGCGCGCGCTGTTGACCGCCCCGGCAGCCACGACGACCGCGCGGCAGCCGAGGCGCTCGTCACCGCCGGTTCGCGTGTTCCGATAGATCACGTGGCTGACGCGCCGGTCTTCGGGGGACCATTCCAGCTGTTCCGCGCGAGCGTCGAAGCGGACCGAGATGCGGCCCGTCCTCCGTGCCGGCTTCACCAATCGAACGAAGGCGTTGAAGGGCGTTCCGCTCAGTGTGAGCGTGCTGTCGGAGCCGTAGCTGTAAGGCAGTGGGAGCACACTGCGCCCGAAGGCGCCGGCCTCCTGGGCCACCGGCGACCAGTCGCCCGCGAGCTTCCAGACGCGCCTCACACGGCTCGCCGGCAGCTGGGGAACGCCGGCGGTGGCGCCCGAAACGTGCAAAAGGGATTCGACCTGGTCGTACCAGGGCGCGAGATCGTCGTACCCGACCGGCCAGGTGTAGGCCTCGCCGGCGCGCCTGGCGTCCTGGAAGTCATCGGGCGAGAAACGAGGAACGGCGCACGACCAATGATTGGTCAGACCGCCCAGGGCGATGTCTTCCCACAGCTCGGCATTCGGATCGCCGGTCTTGTTGACATCGTCGGTGCGCTGATGCAGCGGCCGGCGCACGTTCACCACCGTCAGTCCCGCGATGCGCAGCGTCAGCCCCAACGCGGAATGTTCCGACCCGGCCTCGAGCAACGTGACCTCAACGCCGGCTCTGGCCAGAAACAGCGCGGCCGTCGCACCCGCTGGACCGGTGCCGATCACGACCACGCGTCGCTCGTCTTGCAGCGAGGAGTTCATCTCAGCCCGACGTGGATAAGTGTCCTCGCTAATGGCGTGCGGCGTCGGATGATCTCCGGCGCCGCACCAACGCGAACATCTAGAGCCCGAGTGCGAGGGTCGTCGCGCTCGCTGGGATCGAGTAGTCGCTCAGGTTGCCGGCGGCATCCGTCGCCCGAACCCGGTAGCTGTACAACGTGTTCGCCGCGAGGCCCGTGTCGTTGTACGACGTGCCGGCGACGCTCGCGATCTGGACGAAGCTCGTGCAGGCCAGGCCCTGGCAGCGCTCTAATAGGTATCCGGTCACCCCCACGTTGTCCGTCGCCGCCGTCCAGATCAGATTGATCTGGCTCGAGCTTGCTGGGGTTGCGAGCAGCGCGGTTGGGGCCGTCGGCGGCGTGGTGTCGGTGCTCGCGCTCGCCACGTTCGAGTAGTTGCTCAGATTGCCGGCGGCATCCGTCGCCCTGACCCGGAAGCGGTACACGCTATCCGCGTTGAGGCCGGTGGCGCTGTATGTCGTGCCACTGGGCGTGGCGATCTGGGCGAAGTTGGTGCAGCCCGCGCCCTGGCAGCTCTCGACCTTGTATCCCGTAACTCCGACATTGTCAGTGGAGGCGGTCCAGGCCAGGTTGATCTGGCTGTTGCTCACGGTCGTCGCGGTCAGGTTCGTTGGGGTCGTCGGCGACTGAGTGTCGGGCGTTGACACGCTCGCCGCGTTCGAGTAGGAGCTCAGGTTGCCGGCGGCATCCGTCGCCCGCACGCGGTAGCTGTAGCTTGTGCCGTTGGT
>MNEO01000057.1 GCA_001917735.1 Chloroflexi bacterium 13_1_40CM_68_21 | reverse complement strand
CGGAGTCAACTATCCTGCCTCAGGTGGGGAGCCCCTTCGAGCGACGCGTCGACGCGGTCCGTGAGTTCAACCGTTTCTACACGCGGCGCATCGGCGTCCTCGAAGAGGCGTACCTGGGAAGCCCCTTCTCTCTGACACAGGTGCGCGTGCTGTATGAGCTCGCACACCGCGAGACGGCCACGGCGAGCGAGCTCGCACGAGAGCTTGACCTCGACGCCGGTTATCTGTCGCGGATCCTGCGTAGCTTCACTCGTCGCGGCGTGACCGCGAAGACCGCGGCGAAGGACGACGCGCGCAAGACGATCCTCCGGCTCACCTCGCGAGGCCGGCGGGTCATCGAGCCTCTCGAAGCAAAAGCCCGCGCCCAGATCGGCTCGATGCTGGACGCCGTGTCCGGCGCGCAGCAGGGTCGCGTCGTCGACGCGATGCGCGCGATCGAAGCCTCACTCGCGGGGTCGGCGAGTACGCAGCGGAAGGTCAGGCTCCGATCGCACCGCCCCGGGGACATGGGCTGGGTCGTCGAGCGGCACGGGACGCTCTACTGGCAGGAGTACGGCTGGGATGAGACGTTTGAGGCGCTCGTCGCCGGCATCGTGGCCAAGTTCGTCGAGCACCTCGATCGCAAACGCGAGCGCTGCTGGATCGCGGAGCTGGACGGCGATCCGGTGGGCTGCGTGTTCTGTGTGCGCAAATCCAAGACCGTCGCGAAGCTACGTCTCCTGCTCGTCGAGCCGCGCGCGCGGGGCCTCGGCATCGGCCGCCAACTGGTCGACGAGTGCATCCGTTTCGCTCGCGCCGCCGGTTACCGCGAGCTGACCCTGTGGACCAACGACGTGCTCGTCGCCGCGAGGCGCATCTACGAGCGCACCGGGTTCGAGCTCGTCGAGGGCGAGCGGCACCATTCTTTCGGGAAGGATCTCGTCGGGCAGAACTGGACGTTGCGGCTCTAGAGCCGTCGCCGCGCACCGCCGCCGACCACGCCGATGTCGGCGAGGAACCCGAGCACGAGCACCAATAGGCCGAGCCCGTTGAGCCCGCCCAGATCGTTCTGCGCGATCGCGTATGCGATCGTGGTCCAAGGCAGGAAGAGGAACCCGAGGAGCGGCCACAGGAACGTGTCGAACGCGCGGCTCAGATAGTTCGTGAGGATCCACAGCAGAAATATGACGAGACGCGGCCCGAGGAACGCGAGAAGGACGAGCACGCAGCACATCGCGCGCATGGTGTCACAACCCGCTCGCGTAGCGAGGACAATGGTCGTGTGACGACCATTCGCGCCGCGGAGCTCCTCCCCGGCGTCACCCTCGACCGCCTCGCGGCGCGTGACAAGACGACCGCCGGACCGCCCCGTCCTCGTCTGATCCGTGGCAAGGCGCTGATCTTCTGGGACCCCAAGGTCCCGGGGAAGAAGCTCGACGCTATCGACACGGACCAGATCACGCCGGCCGACGACTGCGTGTCGGAGAGCCTCGAGACCCTGGACCGGCGCTGGAAGGCTGGGTCGTTCAGGCATCTCATGCCGGACTTCCGCGCGCGCGTGCATCGCGGCGAGACCTTCATTGTCGCGGGCGATCGCTTCGCGATCGGGAGCTCGCGCGAGATGAGCCCGGCGGGCCTCAAGGGCATCGCCGACGAGGCCGGCCTCGAGATGGTGATCGTCTGCGGCGCGGCGATGGGCGACATCTTCCGCCGCAACGCGCTGAACCTCGGGTTGCACGTGATCCAGAGCCGCGAGGCGGTGGAGGACGCGCAGGAAGGCGACGCGTTCTCGTTCGATCCCGCGACGCGCAGGCTCACGAACGAGACGCGCGACAAGAGCTACGAGCCGGCCGCGCTCTCACCCCAGGAGGAGGAGATCCGCCGCTCCGGCGGGATCATCAAGATCGGCCGCCGCGAATTTCCCGACTCGGTGCGGCGCGCACCCGAGGTCCGCTGGCCGGATCCGGCGACCGCGCGGCGGCTCACCTCGACCGAGCAGATCCTCTGGGCGCACCGCGTCGACAAGGACGCCGAAGTGCGGCCCGGCGCGACGCTGCGCGTGTACGCCGACCTCCTTCCGGCGTCGGACGGAACGGCGCCCTTTTCGATCCACACCTTCACCGAGATCACCGGCGGGGATGTGATCCGACCGCGGCAGATCGCAATCGCCAACGACCACTTCGTGTTCAACCACCGCGAGGCCGACGACAAGCAGACCGAGATCGGGCGGCAGTTCGCGGAGCGTCACGGGATCGTGCGTCCGTATTACGCGACACCGGGCGATGGGATCTTCCACTTCTATTTCCCGGAGCAGGGGCTCGTCGCGCCGGGCGCGCTCATCCCCGGGGCGGATTCGCACAGCCGCGCGTACGGCGCCTACGGCGCGCTCGGGTACGGCGTGGGCTCGACGACCCTGGGCTTCGGGTGGGCGACCGGCTACGTCTACTTCACGGTCGCGAAGCAGCGGCGCGTCGTATTCACCGGAGAGCTCCAGCCGTGGGTGAGCGGGAAGGACGTCGTGCTTGCGCTGCTCGCGCGTTGGGGCGCCAAGCAGTCGCAGGGAATGAGCGTGGAGTTCGTCGACCGCGCCAAGCAGCTTCCGATGAGCTACCGCAACACGATCGCGAACATGATGGCGGAGGGAGAGGCGCTGAACGGTATCTTCGCGCCGGACGAGATCACGTACGCGTGGTTTCGGGACAAGGGCATGACCGATCTCCCCTACCCGCGATTCGCGCCCGGCGATGACGCGCGCTATGAGCTGGACGAGACCCTCGACCTGTCCGAGGTCGTGCCGCTCATCGCGAAGCCGTTCAGCCCGGCGAACGCCTTTCCCGCGACCGAGATCGCGCGCGAGCACGTCACCTTCGACAAGGCGTTCATCGGCTCGTGCACCAACGGTGGATACGGCGATCTGCTGGAGGCGGCGCTGGTGCTGCGCGCCGCGCGCGCCAAGGGCGCCTCGCGCGCGATGAAGGAGTTCGTGGTCTTCCCCGGCTCGGGCGGCGTCAAGCGCGACATCGAGAAGGCCGACCCGCGCCTGGGCGGCGAATCGATCGCGAGCGTCTTCCGCACGGCCGGCGCCGAGATCCGCGAGTCATGGTGCGGGCCGTGCTTCGGACAGGGACCGGACGCGCTTAGGAAAGGCGAGAGCGCCATCACGTCCTTCAACCGCAACTGGGCGAACCGCATGGGCGTGGGCGGCCTGGGGTACCTGGCAAGCCCGGCGGTTGTCGCGTCATCTGCGCTGCTCGGCTACATGGGCCCGCCCAGCGAGCTCGGCATCGAGTGGCGGGCGGAGCGTTTCGTCTAATCGTTAGTCCCCCATTCGGGGGAGATTCGCCGCTCGGTATTTCCCGTTCTCAAGGCATGGGTGGATCTCGGGGCGACCGTGGCAGTGAGGATTTCGAGTTCGCGATGGGCGTCGCGCTCCTCGGAATCAGTGTGATCGTCGCCCTCGTTCTGCTGCAGGGTCAGCTCGCGAGCCTGCTGGCGCGCGTCTAGACAACCTTGGGCGGGCGACCGACCAACGGGCCGTTCGGCACGGCGCGTGCGGACGCGTCGAACGTGGACGACCGGCCGCGATCGACCGACGTCGACAAGACCGAGCAGCTCATGCCGCCACCGGAGGCTCGGATGCCGGGCGACCGGCCGCCTGCCGAACGCTGGTCGACGGTCTTCACGGTCTTCGCCGCGATCGCGCTCATAGCGCTGCTCCTTCTCGGCGCGGCGGTGATCTCGTCCCAACCGCTCGCGGCGCCGTCGACCAGCCCGTCGCCTTCACCGAGCGCATCGCCGACCCTCTCGTTCACGCCGGCGCCGCGAACGCCCGCACCGACGGAGCCACCGACACCCATCCCGACCGTGGCGCCGACGATCCCGGCGCCCACGGCCGCGCCAACGACGCCGCGACCGACCCTGCCACTCCCGACACTGCCGCTCCCGACCCGCAGTCCCTAACCGATCTCGGCCCAAAATGAAAGCCGGCGGACCAGATCGACCCGCCGGCTGTGGGTCCGGGCTCCGGACGCTGCTAGCGGCTTCTCTCGCTCGGCGGGTTACCGACGATCGGCTCGCCGCCCTTCTTCCCGATCCCGTGTAGGCGCTCGGTATGTTCCTGAAGCTCGCTCGGCGACCTGAAGCTCTGTCCGCATTCCTTGCACTTGAGGTCCTGCATTCAGTGCCTCCTTTGCCGCGGTTCGCGACGCTCTGGTCGCTGCAGAAGCGGTGCCCAGCACTTCGTCGTTGCGGGCGCTCACTTGCCACGCAGCTGAGCAACGACCGGCGCGAACGATCTCATCGCGCTGCCCGGCAAGGCGATGTAGCTAATGTCCAAGCGCGCGCGGCGCTCGAGCAGGTCTTCAACGAGCGACGCGCGCGAGCCGTACATGAGGAAGGGCGTCGCCACGATGGCGGTCGCCGTCGACTTGAGGCGCCCCGCGATCGCGGCAAGGAGTGGCTGGCGAGCGTCGGTCACCTGCGCGTCCAGCACGATCACGTTGAGCTCGAGCTCTGCGAAGCGCTTCGCGCGTCGCAGACGCGCCACGCGTTCGGCAACCGAACCGACGGTGATCGCCCGGATGCGGTGCCGCCCGCGCGCGTCGACCGGAGGCAGGAGCGAGACGATCTGCGCTTCCCGCGCGGCGATGCGCAGGATCCGCGGTCCGCCACCGCCGATCATGACCGGCGGGTGGGGACGCTGGACCGGTCGGGGCAGCGCCGTTGCGTCGCGTATGCGGTAATGCGCTCCCTCGTGGGTGACATGCTCTTCGGTCCAGAGGCGCTTGATGAGGCCGACCGCTTCCTCCATGCGGTCGACGCGCGTCTTCGGCGTGTCGTACGGGATACCCAGCTGCTCGTAATCGCTCGTCTTCCAGCCGGCGCCGATGCCGAACTCGAGCCGCCCGCCGGAAAGAAGATCGAGCGTCGCGGCCTCCCTCGCTAGCAAAACGGGATTGCGATAGTCGTTTGCGAAGACGAAGCTGCCGACTCGCAACGTCGTGGTCGCTTCCGCCGCCGCGGTGAGCGCCAGCATCGGCGCGAGCTGGTCGGTGATGTGATCGGGCATGAGCAGCGTGTCGTAGCCCAGCGCTTCCGCGCGCCGCGCGACTTCGCTCCAGTGCGCTGCTGAGCGACCGCGTTCGACCATCGTGGCGAAGCGAAAGGGGCGCACGAAGAGACGCTATCGCACGCGGGGCAGCCACTCCGCGCGCGTTGCCTCGTACGCGGCGATCTCGGCCTCGTGCCGCAGCGAGAGCGCGATGTCGTCGAGACCCTCGAGCAGTCGCGTGCGCGCGAAGTCGTCGATCTCGAACGATGCGCGAACACCCGACGCCTCGACGGTGCGCCGTTCGACGTCGACCGCGATCTCCGTCGCCGGATCCGCGCGCACGGCGTCTACGAGCCGCGTCACCGTCGCGTCATCGAGCTCGACCGGGACGAGGCCGTTCCGTAGCGCGTTGTTCCTGAAGATGTCGGCGACGCGCGGCGCGATGACTGCGCGGAACCCCGACTCCATGAGCGCCCAGACCGCGTGCTCCCGCGACGAGCCGGATCCGAAGTTCGCGCCGGCGAGGAGTATCGACGCGCCGCGGTAGCGCGCGTCGTTCAGCACGAACGCGGGATCGCGCCGCCACGCCTCGAAGAGGCCCGGCGCGTAGCCCGTGCGCTCGAGGCGCTTCAGCCAGTGGCTCGGGATGATCTGGTCGGTGTCGACATCCGCGCGCGCGAGCGGCAGCGCGCGGCCGGCGATGCGGCGGACAGGCTCCATCAGCGCAGATCCGACGGCAGCGCGAAGTGCCCGGCGATCGCGGTCGCCGCAGCCACCGCCGGCGAGACCAGGTGCGTCCGCCCGCCGGGACCCTGACGTCCTTCGAAATTGCGGTTCGAGGTCGACGCGCACCGCTCGCCCGGTCGAAGGATGTCCGGGTTCATGCCGAGGCACATCGAGCAGCCCGCATCGCGCCACTCGAAGCCCGCGTCGATGAAGACGCGATCGAGGCCCAGTCGCTCGGCGTCGGCCTTGACGCGCATCGAGCCGGCCACGGCGAGCGCGCGGATACCCGATTTCACGCGACGGCCCTGAAGGACCTCGGCCGCGGCGCGCAGATCGTCGAGCCGAGCGTTCGCGCACGAGCCGATGAACACCGCATCGACCGCGATATCGCGCACCGGCGTTCCGGGCCGCAGGTCCTGGTAGGCGAGGGCGCGACGCGCGCTCTCGCGCGCGTCAGCCGGCAGCGCGTCGGGTTCGGGCACGCGGTCCTCGATCGTGACGGACTGCGCGGGGTTCGTGCCCCAGGTGACGTACGGACGGAGCCGGGTCGCGTCGACGGTGACCTCGCGATCGAAACGCGCGTCGCGATCGGTGGCGAGGGACCGCCAATCGTCGAGCGCCTTCTCCCAGAGCGCACCTTTCGGCGCGTACGGGCGGCCTTCGAGCCACGCGAACGTGACGTCGTCCGGTCCCACCATGCCGGCGCGCGCGCCGGCTTCGATGGACATGTTGGAGATCGTGAGGCGACCTTCCATCGGGAGCGCGCGTATGGTCGAACCGCGGTACTCGATCACCTTGCCCACGCCGCCGGATGTGCCGATGCGCGCGATGATCGCGAGGATCACGTCCTTCGCCGCGCAATCGGCCGGCAGCCCGCCATCGACGGTCACGGCCATCGTGCCTGGCTTGGTCTGCGCGATCGTCTGAGTCGCGAGGACGTGCTCGATCTCGCTGGTGCCGATGCCCCAGGCGAGCGCCCCGAGCGCGCCGTGCGTCGAGGTGTGGCTGTCGCCGCACACGATGGTCATGCCCGGCTGCGTGAGACCGAGCTGCGGCGAGATGACGTGGACGATCCCCTGCTCCGGGCTGCCCATGGGAAAGCATCGGATGCCGAACTCGCGCGCGTTGCGGGCCATAGCCTCGATCTGCTTCGCGGAGATCGGCTCGGGCGGCTCGTCGTTCGTGGGGACGTTGTGGTCCATGGTCGCGAGCGTGAGCTCGGGGCGTCGAACGCGCCGCCGTTCGAGGCGCAGACCCTCGAAGGCCTGCGGGCTCGTCACCTCATGGACGAGATGAAGATCGACGTAGAGGAGGTCGGGCTCGCCAGGAGCACGACGAACGACATGGCGCTCCCAGACCTTCTCAGAAACGGTAGTCCCCACGGTTTCAAGTATGGGTGGGCGCGGTGGCGAAGAGCTCCTCGGCAGCGAAGCCATGCGTGCGCAGGAGACTCAAGACCGCGTCGGCGTGAGCTCGGTCGCGCGTGTCCACGATGACGTCGAGCCCGACGCGGCCGAGGAGGGCATACGGGCCGAGACGGTGGATCCCGACGTGGAGGATGTTGATGTGCTCGCGCGCGAGCAAGCCGGTGAGCTCATGCAGCATGCCGGGCTTGTCCTCGAGCCAGGTGCGGAACGCGAGGTACCGTCCCGCGGACACCAGTCCCTGCTGCAGGGCCTTCCCCAGAAGGTTCGGGTCGATGTTCCCGCCGCTGATGACGACGCCCACCTTCCGCCCGGCGCCGATGCGGCCGTCGAGCTCGAGCACCGCCGCGAGCGCCGCGGCACCCGCGCCCTCGGCGAGCAGCTTGGTGCGCTCGAGGAGCACGACGATGGACCGCGCGATCGCCTCGTCGCTCACGGTGATGACGTCATCGACGAGGCGCTTGACAATCGACAGCGTCCGTTCGGCCGGGCGTCGGACGGCGATGCCGTCGGCGATCGTCGCGGCCGTCCGCTCGACCACCGCGCCCCCGGCGAATGACTCCGCGAACGCGGACGCGCCCGCAGCCTGCACACCCACGATCCGCGGCCGCGGGGTGCGCGCGGATGCCGCGAGCGCGACCCCGGCAATGAGACCGCCGCCACCGACCGGGACGACCAGGGTGTCGAGATCGCGCACGTCGTCGAGCAGCTCGAGGGCGAGCGTGCCCTGTCCCGCGATCACATCGTCGTCGTCGAAGGCGTGTATGTAGGCGCGCTTGCGCTCCCGCGCGATATCGAGGGCCGCGGCGTGTGCGTCGTCGTAGCTCTCGCCGAGCAGCAGCGCCTCCGCACCGGTGCGCTGGATCGCGGTCAGCTTCGCGAGCGGGACGCCGTGCGGCAGCACGACCGTCGCCGGCACACCGAGGAGCTGGGCGGCGTAGGCCACGCCCTGGCCGTGATTGCCGGCGGAGGCCGTCACCACACCGTTCACGCGCTCGCGCGCGTCCTTCCTGAGCAGCGCGTGTAATGCGCCGCGGATCTTGAACGCGCCGGTCTTTTGTAGATTTTCGAGCTTCAGGATGACCTCGCGGCCAGAGAGCACCGACAGTGCTTCCGAACGCTCCGTTGGCGTTCGCCGGATGTGCGACGCGATGAGCGACGCGGCCTCGGTCACGGCCGACGCGTCGAGCGGGCGACGCGCGACCACCGTCATCGGGCTAGGCGAGCCGGTCGAACGCTCGGCGCAAGCGGCGCACGCCCTCGTCGATGCGATCCGGACTCGGAGCGCTGATCGAGAACCGCAGCGCGCTCGAGTGATCGCGGTCGATCGCGAACGCCTCGCCGGGAACGAACGCCACACCCTCCTCGAGCGCGGCGTCGAGCAGCACGCGGGCATCGACGCCGGCGGGAAGCCGGACCCAGAAGTAGAAGCCGCCCTCGGGATCGTTCCAGCTCACTCCGGTACCCGCGAACTCGCGCGCGCGCGGGGTGCGCGCGGATGCCGCGAGCGCGACCCCGGCAATGAGACCGCCGCCACCGACCGGGACGACCAGGGTGTCGAGATCGCGCACGTCGTCGAGCAGCTCGAGGGCGAGCGTGCCCTGTCCCGCGATCACATCGTCGTCGTCGAAGGCGTGTATGTAGGCGCGCTTGCGCTCCCGCGCGATATCGAGGGCCGCGGCGTGTGCGTCGTCGTAGCTCTCGCCGAGCAGCAGCGCCTCCGCACCGGTGCGCTGGATCGCGGTCAGCTTCGCGAGCGGGACGCCGTGCGGCAGCACGACCGTCGCCGGCACACCGAGGAGCTGGGCGGCGTAGGCCACGCCCTGGCCGTGATTGCCGGCGGAGGCCGTCACCACACCGTTCACGCGCTCGCGCGCGTCCTTCCTGAGCAGCGCGTGTAATGCGCCGCGGATCTTGAACGCGCCGGTCTTTTGTAGATTTTCGAGCTTCAGGATGACCTCGCGGCCGGAGAGCACCGACAGTGCTTCCGAACGCTCCGTTGGCGTTCGCCGGATGTGCGACGCGATGAGCGACGCGGCCTCGGTCACGGCCGACGCGTCGAGCGGGCGACGCGCGACCACCGTCATCGGGCTAGGCGAGCCGGTCGAACGCTCGGCGCAAGCGGCGCACGCCCTCGTCGATGCGATCCGGACTCGGAGCGCTGATCGAGAACCGCAGCGCGCTCGAGTGATCGCGGTCGATCGCGAACGCCTCGCCGGGAACGAACGCCACACCCTCCTCGAGCGCGGCGTCGAGCAGCACGCGGGCATCGACGCCGGCGGGAAGCCGGACCCAGAAGTAGAAGCCGCCCTCGGGATCGTTCCAGCTCACTCCGGTACCCGCGAACTCGCGCGCGAGCGAGGTGCGCGCGCGCTCCTGTTTGGTCCGATAAAGATCACACAGCCGACCGACGTGCGCGTCGACGCCACCGCGCCGGTGGAACTCGAGGACGATCCGCTGCGCGAGCGTTCCGGTGCTCGAGTCCATCGTCTGTTTCACCTTGGCCATGCGCCGGATCACCTCCGGAGCGGCGATGACCCAGCCTACCCGTAGCCCGGGCAGGAACGTCTTCGAGAAGGTGCCGATAGAAACGACATCGACACGCCCGCCGAGCGACGCGAGCGACGGGAGATCGGCGCCGCGGTAGCGCAGGAGCCCATACGGATCGTCTTCGACGACGATCGCGTCGTAGCTCGCGGCGAGCGCGAGGAGCGACTCGCGTCGCGCGAGCGAGAGCGTCTCGCCCGACGGGTTCTGAAAATTCGGGACGACGAAGAACATCCGCGGCCGCGCCCCGCCGCGCCGGATGAGCCGGGAGGCCTCACTCACGTCGAGGCCTTCGCCATCGACCGGCACCTCGAGCACCGTCGCGCCATGGTTGCGGAACGCGGAGAGCGCATTCGCGAAGCCGGGCGACTCGGCCACGACGACGTCACCTGGGCGCAGGTACACGCGGCACGCGAGATCGATGGCCTGCAGCGCGCCGGCGCTGATCAGCACGTCGCCCGCGTCCGCGTCCAGGCCGCGCGCGCGGGCGCCGGCGGCGACGACTTCGCGCAGCTCCGGCTCGCCTTCGGTCATGCCGTACCCGAGCGCGCTCGCGCCCTCGCGGCGCAGCACCGCCGCGGTGAGATCGTCGGCGCCGACAAGATCGAGCGCCTCACGAGAGGGCGATCCCACCGCGAACGACACGGTGTCGCGCGTCTGGCGGGCGACGATACCGATGGTCTCGTCGATGAACGAGCCGAAGACCTCGTGCTCGCGGTGCGTTTTCGGTTCCGGCAACGGCGCGACCGCGCCGCCGCTCATCGCCGGAAGGATCTCTATGGTCCGCTTGCCGCTCAGATCGGCATCGGCGGAGAGGAACCGAACGTCCTCGCCGTCGACGAAGACGTTCACGAACCGGCCGAACGCGCCGTCGCGAAGCACACGGGCCGCGAGCTCGGGATAGCGATCGGCGATCTCGCGCGTGAGCGTCGCCAGATCCGCCGCGTCGAACGTGAGCGTCGCGTTGCCCCCGGCCGCTGCGCGAAGTGGCGTGGCGAGTCGGACTGTGAGGCTCACGACAGCTCCTCCGCGTACGCGTCGCGGAACTGGTCGATGTCCGCGGCGATTTCGGGGCCGAGCGACGGAGATTCGAGCGCGCCCTTATACGCGTTGCCGGTGATGTAGAGAACGACGTTCTCGTCGTCGCGGAATACGCCACGCTCTGCGAGCGCTCGCGCGGTCGCGACCACCACGCCGGCGGCCGGTTCGCCGAGGACGCCCTCGGTGGCCGCGAGCAGCGCGCATCCATCGAGCACATCCGCGTCGCTCACCGCGGCCGCCGATCCGCCGCTCGCACGGATCACAGCGACCGACCCGTCGCCGTCGGCGGGAGTGCCGATGGCGAGCGAGCGCGCGACCGTCACCGGGTCGCGGACCGGCCGCACCTCGCGGTAGCCGTCGAGCACCGCATCCGAGACCGGGGCGCAGCCCGCAGGTTGCGCGGCGTGAATGCCGCACCGCGTGTCGTCGACGAGGCGCGCCGCGCGCAGCTGCGCGACCGCGGTCGCGGTACGAGTGAGCAATGCGCCCGAGCCGACCGGAACGACCACGTGGTCCGGGAGGCGCCAGCCGAGCTGCTCCGCAGACTCGAAGAGGAGCGTCTTCGAGC
>MNEO01000052.1 GCA_001917735.1 Chloroflexi bacterium 13_1_40CM_68_21 | reverse complement strand
CCGCACGCCGGCAGCCTAGTGTGTGTCGCGCTCGCCTTCTTCCAATACCCCAAAACGTCCACGGCTTAGAACGAACCGCTCGCCCCCTCAGCCTCTAATCTGTTCCAGAGGTGGCGACCACGTTTCGTGCGCCTGTGCCGAACGAGTCGGTGCTCCGGCGCGGCGACTTCATCGCGCCGGTCCTGCACGAGATCCACCGGGTGATCGTCGGGCAGGACTACCTCATCAATCGCTTGCTCATGGGCATCCTGTGCAGTGGGCATCTTCTCGTCGAAGGCGTTCCCGGCCTGGCGAAGTCGCTCGCGGTGAAGACGCTCGCCGACACCATCGACGCTTCCTTCAAACGGATCCAATTCACGCCGGATCTCCTGCCGGCGGACCTCAACGGGACGATGATCTACAACCCGACCGACCAGACCTTCCGCCCGCGCCTCGGGCCGATCTTCACCGATCTGCTTCTCGCCGACGAGATCAACCGCGCGCCGCCGAAGGTGCAGAGCGCGCTCCTCGAGGCCATGCAGGAGCGACAAGTTTCGATCGGCGGCGAGACGCATCCGCTGTCCGAGCTCTTCACAGTCCTCGCGACGCAGAACCCCATCGAGCACGAAGGCACCTACCGCCTACCGGAAGCCCAGGTAGACCGCTTCATGATGAAGGTCGTCATCGGCTATCCAACGCCCGATCAGGAGCGCGTGATCATGGACAGGAACACCATCGAGGAGCCGGCGGTGCCGCGCAAGCTCGCGACCCCCGCCGCGATCGTCGGCGCGCGAGCCGCCGTGCGCCAGGTGCACATGGACGATGCCGTGAAGGACTACGTGGTGCGCGTCGTCGTGGCGACGCGCGAACCGCAGGGTCCCAAGCTCGCCGACCTGAAGCCGCTCATCGCGTATGGCGTCTCGCCGCGCGCCACGATCTACGTGTCGCTCGCGGCTCGGGCCCACGCGTTCCTCGACGGACGCGACTACGTGCTGCCCGATGACGTAAAAGCCGTCGCCCTCGACGTCATGCGCCATCGGCTCATCGTGACGTACGAGGCCGAGGCGGAGGAGATCACCCCGGAGGCGGTCATCGGCCGCGTCCTCGACAACGTCCCGGTTCCGTGACGTGAGGCAGGCCGCCGCCCAGCCGCGTGCCGAGCCGGTTCCGCCCGAGGTCCTGCGGGTCGTCAAACAGGTGGAGATCAAGGCGCGCATCCTCGCGGATGAGGCGCTCGTGGGGACGTATCGCAGCGTCTTCCGCGGCTCGGGCCTCGACTTCGAAGAAGTGCGCGAATACGAGCCCGGGGACGACATTCGGAGCATCGACTGGAACGTGACCGCCCGGATGAACGCGCCGTACGTCAAGAAATACCGCGAAGAGCGCGAGCTCAACATCTACCTCGCGGTCGACGTCTCCTCGAGCGGATGGTTTGGCACCGCGAACGTGAACAAGCGCGAGCTTGCCGCGGACGTCGCCGCGCTCCTCGCCGTGACGGCCCTCCACAACCACGATCGGGTCGGTCTGGTGCTCTTTGCCGACGGCGTGCGAGAGTTCCTGCCCCCCCGCGAGGGACGCCATCATCTGCTCCACCTGATCCGCGAACTGCTCTTTGCCGAGCCACGCCGCTCACGCACGGAGGTCGCGAGCGTCGCGGACTTCGTCGCCAACGTCACAAAGAAGCGGAACGTCGTTTTCGTCCTCTCCGATTTCCTGGACGTCGAGTTCGAGGCCCCCCTGCGTGCTCTCGGCCACAAGCACGACGTGATCGCGCTCATCCTGAACGACCCGCGCGAGCTCGAGCTTCCGTCGGTCGGGATGGTCGCGCTCGAGGACGCCGAGACCGGGAGCGTCGGTTACGTGGACACCTCCGCAGCGGCCATTCGCGAGAGCTATGCCCGTGCGGCGCGCGAGCGCAGGGCCCAGCGCCTGCGGACCTTCAGCCGAATGGGGATCGATCGCGTGGAGCTCTCGACGGATCGACCGTACGTGCCGGCGCTGCTCGCCCTCTTCAACGCACGCTCGAGGCGCAACTGATGCGCGCCTTCGCCGTCGCCGCGGTCGTCTACGTCGCGCTCGCCGCCTTCGGCTCGACGGCGGTCGCTGTCGGGCCGGTCAGCGCTTCGGCGACGGTGGACAAGCGCGGCATCACGATCGGCGACCCCATCACGCTCACGCTCGTCATCGAGGCCGACGCCGGCTACGTCGTCCGCGACAGCGGCGTGGGGCGGACGATCGGCGAGTTCGAGATCCTCGAGGCGGCGCCGCCGCAGCTCACGAAGATCCAGAGCGGGCGGACCAGATACACGTTCCGCTACAAGGTCACAGCGTTCCGCGTTGGGGATCTGGTGTTCCCGGCGATCGCGGTCACTTACCAGGGCCCGGACGGCGAGATCGGCGTCGCACCGACGGCGGAGATCCCGATCGTCGTCACGACGGTCATCCAGCAGGGCGAGTCCACCGATGACATCAAGCCGTGGAAGCCGCAGCTGCGCTTGCCGGGCGCCGCTCCGCAGATCCCGCCCATCGTCGTGCAGGCCGCGCTCGCCGTCGTCGTGCTGGCGATGCTGGCGCTGATCATTCGCCAGGCCCGCCGTGCCGCGGCGGGACGGCCGCGCGAGGTCGAAGGCGACATCCAGCTGACGCCGGCGCAGCGCGCGATGGCCGAGCTGAACAGGGTCGCCGGCCTCGGCCTACCCGAGAAGGGACGGTACGCGGAGCACTACGCGCTTGTCTCGAAGGCGCTTCGCGCCTACGTGCGCGACCGGTTCGCGCTCTCGGCCACCGAGCGCACCCCTCGAGAGCTCCGCGAGGACATGCTTCGCGCGGGCATCGACCGCACCGAGATCGCCACGATCTACGAGATCCTCCGCGAGGGAGAGGTCGCTCGCTTCCACCGTTCGATCTCGTACCCCGCCCGAGCGCACCACGCGGTCCGGAGCGCGCTCGACGCCATGAAGCGGGCGGCCGTCGCCGAGCAATACGAGCTCATGCGCAGGCAACCCTCGTGACCGAGGTCACCGCGCTCCACTTCCAGGATCCCTGGCTGCTCTGGCTCCTCGCGGTCGTCGTCGCGGGGACCCTGCTGTCCGTGGTGCGCGCCCGACGCCCCGGCTCGGGTCTCCTCTTTTCGTCTCTTGGGCTGCTCCCCGCGTCGTCGCCGGGAGCGCGCGTCCGGATGCGCGGGGTCCTGGTGGCGCTCCGCGTCGCCGCCCTCGTGCTCTTCGTAGTGGCGCTCGCGCGCCCCCAGATCGTCCGCGCGTCCGTCGAGTCGGTCTCGGAGGGCATCGACGTCGTGCTCGTGCTCGACACATCGGGTTCGATGTCCGAGCGGGGTTTCGGCGGCTCATCGAAGATCGACGCGGTCAAGCGCGTCGTCAATGACTTCCTCGGGGGACTCAAGAACGATCGGGTGGGCATCGTCGTGTTCAGCGGCGAGGCCATCGTCCTCGGTCCGCCGACGCTCGACTACGCGGCGTCGCAGAAGCTCGTCGCTCCGGTCGATACCGGAACGCTGGCCGGAGGCACAGCGATCGGGACCGGCCTCTCGACGGGGATCAACGTGCTACGCGACTCCGATGCGAAGTCGAAGGTCGTGATCCTCCTCACGGACGGCGAGAACAACAGCGGCGACATCTCGCCGCTCGACGGGGCGAACATGGCCCAGCTCCTTGGCGTGCGGGTCTACACCATCGGGGCGATCACCCTGCGCGCCGGCGCCGACAAGGACACCGCCTCCGACACCGTCGACGAGCAGCTCATGCGAAAGATGGCGGAGCAGACCGGCGGTCACTACTACAGCGTCTCCGACGAGAACTCGCTCGCCGAGGTCTACCGTGAGATCGAGTCGCTCGAGAAGTCGCACGTCGGCACTCGCGAGTTCACCGACTACCAGGAGGCTCACCTCGGGTTCCTCGGGCTGGGCGCCGTTCTCCTCTTCGTCGAGCTGGCGCTCGCGGCGACGCTCTTCCGGAGGACGCCATGACTTTGATGTTCGCGCACCCAGAGTTCGCGCCGCTCGTCCTGGCGGCCGCGTCGCTCGCGGCGCTGTGCGTCGTGGCGCTGGTCCGGCGGCGCCGAGCGCTCGCCGCGTTCGGCGGGCCTGGTGCGAGGTTCGCCTCGGCGAGCCCTGCGCGTCAAGTCGCGAAGATCGTTCTCGTCGGCGTGTCCTGCTTCGCGATCGCGGCGGCCCTCGCCGGCCCCGAGCTCGGCGTGGCCCAGCGCCGCGGTGCGACGGCGCAGGTCGACACGGTGATCGCGCTCGACGTATCGCAGAGCATGGCCGCGAGGGACGTCGCGCCCGATCGGCTGCACGTCGCGCAGCAGGCCGTGCAGGCCCTCGGGCAGCAGCTCGCCGGCGGGAAAGTCGGGCTCACGCTCTTCGCCGCGACGAGCGTGCTGCGATATCCGCTTACCGCGGACACAAAGATCGTGGGGCCCGCCCTCGACACCTCGGGCCGGGGGTTCAAGATCATGCCGGGCTCATCGCTGCGCGCCGCGCTGCAGGGCGCGGCCGCGCTCTTCCCCACGGACGCCGCGAGCCGCGCGCGCCCGAAAGCCATCGTCGTCATCTCGGACGGCGAGGATCTCACGCCGGATCTTCCCGCCCTCGAGCCGCTGCTCCAGCGGAACATCCGCATCTACACGCTTGGGATCGGCACGGCCGAGGGCGGGCCCATCCCGGTCTACGACCCTAAGGGCCAGTTCCAGCAGATGCTCGTGAACGCGAACGGCACGCAGATCACCAGCCGCCTGGACGAGGCGCGCTTGCGAGCGCTGGCCGATCAGGGCGGCGGCCGCTACTGGCGCTACGACGGCGAGACCGCGGCGCGATCGCTGGCCGACGCGCTGCGCGCCATCGATGCCGGCGAGACGGCGAGCGACGGCGCGGTCAGTCCGGAGGATCGCTATCAGATCTTCCTCGGCATCGCCGTCGCCGCGCTGATCCTGGAGTGGCTCGTCGACGAGCGTCGTCCGATGCCTCGCCCACGGGTCAGGGGCGCTCGCCCATCGCCCAGACGCCGGCTGCTCGGTCTCCTCGGCGCCGCGCTTCTCGGTCTGGTCGCGTGCGCGCCGAGCGACCCGGTCGCCGCGGAACTCGATGCGGCGAACGATCTCTTTCAGCGCGATCCCGCGGCGGCGCTCGCGCGCTATCGCGACCTTCAGGCTGCCCGCCCGGCGTCGCCCGAGATCGCGGTGGACCTCGCGAACACGCTCGCGAAGCTCAACGATCACGACCGCGCCCTCGCCGCGTACGGTCGGGCGCTGGACGGCGCGAAGAGCGGGAGTACGCGCGAGATCGCCTTCTACGATCGCGGGAATTCGCTCTTCCGGCTCGGTCGGGTCCTCGACGCGCGAGCGTCGTACGTCGAGGCGCTGCGGCTCGATCCGACCGACCGCGACGCGAAATTCAACGTCGAGCTCATCGATAAGATCCTCGGCCAGAGACGTCAGGTCCAGAACCCGCAGGGTCAGCCGGGGCAGTCGGCGCCGCCCGGGCAACAGCCGCCGCCCGGGGGCAGCCCGGGACCGAGCGGGCCGAGCGCATCGGGCGCCCCGGGCGGCAGCCCCCCACCCGACGCGACCGGGAAGGCGAGCCCCTCCCAGGCGCCGTCGGTGCAAAGCGCGCTGACGGACTTCCGGCGCGATCTGACGGTGGATGAGGCGATCCGCCTGCTTGACGCGCTGCGCGGAGAGCAGCGCGGGCTCGCCGGCCTCCTCGAGGGCACCGGCGTCCGCCGCGGCGGCAACATCGACGTTCCTTACTGATATCGAGGACCCGCGGCCTGGAATGAGTCCTGCTGCGCCTTTCCTCCGGGCCGGAGGCCCGATCGGAGGATCTCATGCGCATCGATCTGGCAGCCAAGGTCGGAACGAAGGACGGGCATGATGCGGGCAAGGTCCGCCGGGTGATCGTCGACCCGGCCACCGAGAGGATCACTGGCTTCGTGATCAGCACGGGTGGCCTGCTCGGTCGTGAGGTCATCGTCGGCGAAGACGCGTTCGAGTCCACCGACGCCGGCGGCAAGACGATCACGCTCAGCCTGGCGAAGGAAGACCTCGAGTCGCAGCCGACCTTCGAGGAGGGCGACTACATGGCACCGGAGCCGGGATGGGCGGCCCCGACCGGATACGAGTTTCCCCCCAGTGCCTACCTGTGGCCGATCGATGCGCTCCCGGTCGCCGAGGAACGGGATAGACCGACGATCAAGAAGGGCGACTCGGTCAAGGACCGCGACGGTGACGTCGTCGGTACGGTCGAGGAGATCCGCTTCGACGAGGCCACCGGCGAGCTTCTCGGATTCACCGTCAAGGCCGGCGCGGCTCTCGAGCGGATCTTCGGAGGCGGGAAGCTCGAGGAGATATCGCGCGACGACATCCTCCGCATTACGGAGGGCGAGGTGCGCCTCCGGGTCGATCGCGAGGAGATCGTGCCGAAGGAGCGCGAGACCGGCAGACGCTAGCGACGCGCGCGCTTTCTTCCCTTGGGCGGACCCAGGATCTCGCGCGCGGACCGAGCTTCACTCTCTGGAACGAGCACCACGAACCGGCCGACCGAGAGACCCCCGGCGATCCCAAGCATTGCGTCCGCGTCGTCGCGTGCGACGCGCGGGTGAAGGCGGTTCGCACGTAAGGCGCCCGCCGCCGTCTGCGCTTCGATCTCGTTCGGCGCGAAGAGCACGACGATCTCGTGCGCCCCGACGCTAGGCGTCGTCGGTCCGCGCCGGATTCTCCGGAGCCCTCCAGCTCGCCGTGACCCGCCGGAGCAGCCCGGCCTCATCGACGATCGAGCGGATCGGGCGCGTGGCCGAGCCGCCGAAACCGTCTCGCTCGAGCGTGCGGAGCGCCTCCGTCGCCGTCGCCTCGAGGCGCGCGAGCGGGCCGCGGACCTTCTCCGTCCAGAGATTCAGGACCTCGTCGCGGACCGCAACGGCGAAACCGAGCTCGCGCCGCGCCTCGTCCGCCGCGATCCGCGACGCTTCTGCGCGACGCAGCGCGGCCCTGAGGCCGACGGTGATCGCGACGATGATCCCCGCCTCCACCGTGACGACGGCGAGCGCGACGACATCGCCCGAATCGCGCCACAGGGCCGGCCCGGCGAAGAGCGCACCGGCAACGGGTACCAGCCCGGCCGCGAGCAGACCGGGCCCGCGGCCGCCGTACCAGGCGGCGATCGCCACCGGCACCGGCAGGAGCACGAAGGGGTGATCGCTTCCCAGGCCATCGACGGCGAACTTCAGCGACACGGTGATCGCGACGGCCAGGAGCGCCGTGCCGTATCGGCGCGCCACGGCAACGAGCTCGTCCCCTCTCACTCGCGAGGGATGGTAGGCCCTCACGCGCCCGTGAGCGCGGTGATCGTGATGCGGATCGCCGCAAGAATCACCACCACCGAGAGGATCCCGAGCAACATTCGCGGCTGCGTGCGCACGCTCACCGCCGCACCCACCGGCGACGCCACCAAAGCTGATACGAATACGACCGCCGCGAGCGGCGCATCGATCTGCGCGGTCGCGGCCTTGCCGACGAGCGCGGCGGTAGCCGCAAAGAGTCCGATGCCGAGAGAGGTCCCGATGGCCAGGCGCGTCGGCACGCGCAGGATGTAGACGAGCGCGGCGATGATGAAAGCGATGCCGCCGATGCCGACCATGCCTCCGAAGAATCCGAGCACGAGCGCGATCGCGATCGCGACCGGGCGCCGCACCGCGATCGTGCCCGCATCGGCGTCCCGAGGCTTCACCGGCAGCAGGAGCATCACCGCGCCGGCGATGGCCAAGGCCGCGAAGATCAGAAGCAAGATGCGGTCGGACGTCCCTTGCGATACGAACGCGCCGATGAGCGACGCGATCGCGATCGGCGGCCCCATGAGCCACACGAGCTGCGCGGACACGTTCCCGTACGAGCGATGCCGGATCACGCCGAGGAGGCTGCCCGAGATCGCTTGCGCGAGGGTGAGACCCGTCACGATCTTCACCGGGATCGGCGTTCCACCGACGAGCGGCGGGAGATAGAGGAGAAGCGGTGTGAGCACCAGCCCGCCGCCGATGCCGAGCAATCCGGAAAGGAACGAGGCAACGAGCCCCGCCAGAGCGGTGATGACCTCATTCGGCATCGTCACCTATATATAGGAGTGATGCGCCGGTCGCTCGCGCTCGTCGCGCTCGCGCTCGTGGCCTGCGGGCCGGGGGAACAACCGAGCACGGCCGCGCCCGCTCCATCGCGCAGCGCAGCGACCACCACGAGCTCTGCCGCGCCGCTCGCGTGGCGGCGGCTCGCGGACATTCCGACGCCGCGCAGCGAGGTCGCTGCGGCGGTCTACCAGCAGGACAAGGTCTACGTGATCGGCGGATTCGGTGGCCCCGACCGGGTCGAGCGCTACGACGCCGCGACCGGCCGCTGGGATCGCCTCGCGGATCTTCCGCATGGCGTCGATCACCCGATGTCCGCGGCTGTCTTCGGGATACAGACCAGTGGTGACGAGGGCGTCTACGTCTTCGGCGGGTACGCGGGGGCTGCGACCGCGCGGTCATTTCGCTTCGACGTGGCAACCGGTCGCTGGTCGGAGATCGCGCCGATGCCGTCGCCTCGCGCCGCCGGCGCCGCGGTCGCGATCAACACGCGCATCTATGTCGTTGGCGGCGCGGACGGATCGCGTCTCATCTCGCCGACATACGTGTACGACGTCACCACGCGTGATTGGCGGACGCTCGCACCGATCCCGACGCCGCGCGACCATCTCGCCGCGGTGGCGCTCAACGGCCGCGTCTGCGCGGTCGCAGGGCGGCGCCTCTCACTGTCCGCGAACCTCGGAACGCTCGAGTGTTATCTGCCGCAGACGGATCGCTGGGAGAAGCTCGCCGATGCGCCGACCCCCCGAGGGGGCGTCGGCGCAGCGGCCTGGGATGGTCGCGTCTACCTCGTTGGTGGCGAGCAGCCGCTCGGCACCTTCAAGGAGGTCGAGATCTATGACGAGCGGACCGGTGCATGGTCGCGGGGCCCTGATCTGCCCACGCCGCGTCACGGGGTCGGCGTCGCTGCCGTCGGCGGCACGAGCGGCGTTCCTCGCGGTGCGATCCTGGTCCTGAGCGGTGGCCCGACCCCGGGCGGAAGCCAGACCGCGGTGTGCGAAGCGCTCGACGTTCGCTAGCATCGGACACGCGCGGCGCGCGCGCGGGGAGGACACAGATGAAGCTCCGGTATCTGGCGGTCGCGGTTGCCGCGCTCGCGGTCGTCATTTCGGCGTGCGGAGGCACGGGCGGGACGTCGACGGCGACCGGATCAGCGAGCCTCGGCCCGCTGCCCGACGTGAAGATCGGGCTCGCCACGTCCAAGACCGGCGCCGCCAACTTCTACAACCCGCAGCAGACCAACGGCGCGCAGCTCGCGGTCGACCAGTTCAACGCGACCGGCGGTTTCCAGAACGGCCGCCAGAAGATCCAGCTCATCGTCGAGGACGACGGCTCGACCAAGGATCAGGGCATCACCGTCTTCAAGAAGTTCATCGAGCAGGACAAGGTCGCCGCGATCCTCGGGCCGACGCTTTCCGCCGTGGCTGCGGGCGCGCACCCTGTCGCACAGGCTGCGAGCACGCCGGTCATCGCGATCTCGAACACGGGCATCGGCATCGTCGGTAAGTGCGACTACGGCCCGTGTGACTGGATCTTCCGGGCATCGCTCGGCGAGCAGAGCGCCGTGCCCGAGACCGTGAAGGCCGCGACGTCCAAGCTCGGGCTCAAGAAGGTCGTCATCATCTACGGCGACGGCAAGTTCGAGCTCGACGACCTGCAGATCTTCAAGGACGCGTTCAAGGTGAACGGCGTCACGGTGGCGAAGGAGATTCCGTACCGCGCGACTGACGTCGACTTCGCGCCGTTCGTCACCGCGGCGAAGGCCGAGAACCCCGATGCGATCGTGGCATCGTCTCTTGCCGGCCCGGCGGGGAAGATCCTCGACGAGATCACGAAGCAGATGCCCGGCAAGCGCGTCATCGGCGGGAACGGGCTCAACTCCTCCGCGCTCCTCTCGAACGCCAACGCCGGACTCATCATCGTCGGCACAGCGTGGTCGAAGGCGAGCACCGACAAGACGAACACCGACTTCATCGCCGCGTACAAGCTGTCGTACGGGAAGGACCCCGATCAATTCGCGGCGCAGTCGTACACGGCCATGCTCGCGCTGATCGATGCGATGAAACGCACGAGCCGCATGACCGACAAGGAGCAGGTGAAAAAGCAGCTCGAGGCGGTGAACAACCTGGCCACGCCGCTGGGCGCGTTCTCGTTCACTCCGGAGCACGACGTGAAGCAGCCGACCTTCGTCATGACCGTCAAGGACGGTCAGTTCATACCCTTCCAGTGACCGCGCGCACGTAGCGTCCGGCGGGGTTGCCGAGCGCGCCGCGGGTCCTGTCCCGGGGTCGGGGGGTCGCGCGCTCGCGCACCCTCCCCGTACCGCGACGCCGTTGGTCGGCCCGCGACTTCACGCGCGGACGGGGCCCCGGGGAACCCGCGCATCGCGCGCGACCCCCGCTCCCCCGTGCCACCCGCGGCGCTCGCTCGCCCCGACCTGCGCTCAGACTCTCTGTGTAGATGCTCGAGCAGCTCTATAACGCGATCTTCATCGGCAGCATCTATGCGCTCTTCGCCGTGGGGTTCGCGTTGGTGTTCAGCGTCCTCGACATCCTGAATCTCGCGCACCCGACGGTCTTCATGCTCGGCGCCTTCACTGCGCTTTTCGTCATCACGACACTCGGGCTGCCGTGGTATGCGGCGATCGTCATCGCGTTCGTCGCGACCGGCCTGTTCGGGATCGTCCTGGACCGGATCGCCTTCGCTCCGCTTCGCCGCCGCGGCGCGCCACCGCTGTCGGCGATGATCTCGAGCCTCGCGGTCACGCTCGTCGTCGTCCGCCTCGTCGAGCTTCGGTACGGCGGTGACTTCATCACGTTCCC
Organism: Chloroflexi bacterium 13_1_40CM_68_21; assembly: GCA_001917735.1. The sequence goes on along the minus strand of MNEO01000052.1, from coordinate 11,877 downwards.
GCGCGGCACCGTCCCGTCGTTCCTGATCCACATCGGCGACGCGACGCTCGAGGGTGTCCGCCTCGCGATCATCGTGCTCGCGATCGCTCTCATGCTCGGACTCACATACCTCGTGCGATCGACGAGCCTCGGCAGGGACATCCGGGCGCTCGCCGAGAACCCTCGGGCGGCGCGCATCCTCGGCGTCGACGTCGAGCGCGCGATCGCCGCGACCTTCTTCATCTCGGCCGGGCTCGGCGGGCTGGCCGGTGTGCTCCTCGGGTTCGCGTACGACTCCGTCGACTCGAGGATGGGCCTGCCACTCGAGCTGCGCGCGTTCACGGTGATGGTGGTCGGCGGCATGGGGAGCCTTCCGGGCGCGGTCCTCGGCGCCTACCTCCTGGGACTGGGAGAGGTCGCGAGCCTCGTCTATCTGCCCGCCGAGCTGCGCGACGCCTTCGCGTTCGGCCTCCTGTTCCTCGTGCTCATCGTGCGACCGTCTGGCCTCCTCGGCCAGCGCGTCGCGGATCGCGTCTGATGGACGAGATCGGCGACTTCCTCGCGGCGTACTCGACGCTCATCGGATTCGTCGGCGTCAGCGCGCTCCTTGCCCTCTCCGTCTGGGTCACGCTCTACGCGGGGCAGCTGACTCTCGGAAACGCCGCGTTCATGGGTATCGGGGCGTACGTCTCGGCACTTCTCGGTCGCCACCTGGGGACGCCCTTTCCCATCGCGCTCGTCGTCGGTGCCCTTGCCGCAGGCGCGACCGCGGCGCCGCTCGGGCTCACCGTCTTCCGCCTGCGTGGCGTGTATCTCGCGATCGCGACGCTCGCGTTCGGCGAGGTGCTCCGCGTGATCCTTCTCGCCACGCCGATCACCGGGAAGGGCCAGGGCCTCAACGGCATCCCGCCGAAGACCGAGCTCTGGCACATTTACCTCTCGCTGGCGGTCGTCGCATACGTCCTCTGGCGGGTGCAGGGATCGACCGTCGGACGGGCGTGGGCCGCCATCCGCGAGGACGAGACCGCCGCGGCGAGCCAGGGCATCGCGGTCCGTCGGTACAAGCTCGGGGCATTCGTTGCGGGCGCGCTGGTGGCCGCCTGGGCCGGCGGTCTCTCGGCGCACCTCACGTTCTCGATCGAGCCGAACGACTTCGCCTTCTCCAAGGCGGTTCAGATCCTCGTCTTCGCCGTCGTCGGCGGTATCCCGAATCCGCTCGGGCCGATCTTCGGAGCGGCCCTGCTCACCGCGCTACCCGAGCTGCTTCGACCCCTGAAGGACTACCGCGACATCCTGCAGGGGCTGATCCTGCTGCTGGTCATCATTTACCTGCCGCGCGGTCTGGTGACGGTCGCACAGCTCCGGCGCACGCGACGGCTGCAGGAGATCGGGGCGGCCGATGTTGCTTGAGGCGATTCACCTGACCAAGCGCTTCGGTGGGGTCGTCGCGGTGAACGCGGTCGATCTCGCGGTATCCCCGCGCCAGGCGTTCGGTCTCATCGGACCGAATGGCGCGGGGAAGACGACGCTTGTGAATCTCATCTCCGGTCACCTGCGCGCCGACACGGGCACGATCCGCTTCGCGGAGACGGACGTGACCGGATCGCCCCCGCACGCTCTCACCGCGCGCGGCATCGCCCGCACGTTCCAGGGCGTGCGCCTCTTCAAGGGGCTCAGCGCGATTGAGAACGTGCTCGTCGGACGTCACGTTCGCATGCGCGCGGACGCGGCGCGGCGGCTCTGGCCTCGTGGCGCGCCGGACCGCGCGGACCGCGACCGCGCCGGCGCACTGCTCGAACGCGTCGGACTCGCGCGGCGCGCGGAAGCTCTCGCGGGGGAGCTGTCGTATGGCGACCAGCGCCGGCTTGAGATCGCCCGCGCGCTCGCGTCGGAGCCGCGCCTCCTTCTGCTCGACGAGCCGGCCGCGGGGATGAATCCGACGGAGACCGGACGGCTTCGTGAGCTGATGCGCGCCCTGGTGGACGAGGGGGTCACCATCCTCCTGATCGAGCACGACGTCCGGCTGGTCATGGGAACGTGCGAGCGGATCGCCGTCCTCAACTTCGGTCGCAAGATCGCCGAGGGCGCGCCCGCGGAGATCCAGGGCAGCCCGATCGTGCGCGAGGCCTACCTGGGCAGCGAGGACGTCGCTTGAGCGCGCTCCTCGAAGTGAGGGACCTCCGCGTTCGCTACGGCGCGGTCGAGGCCGTGCACGGCATCTCGTTCGGCGTCGAGTCGGGCGAGGTGACGGCGCTCATCGGCGCGAATGGCGCGGGGAAATCGAGCACGCTGGCCGCGATCAGCGGGCTCGTCGGCGCGACCGGTCGCATCCGCTTCGCCGGGCGCGACATCAGCGGCGCGGCGCCCCACGAGATCGTCAGGGCGGGCATCGTCCAGGTGCCCGAGGGCCGCGAGATCCTCGCGCGCATGACCGTCGCGGAGAACCTGCTGATGGGCCTGCGCGGCCGAGATCGATCGCGCCTCGAGTCCGCGTACGAGCGTTTTCCGATCCTCGGCGAGCGCCGCGCCCTGCTTGCGGGAAGCCTCTCTGGCGGCGAGCAACAGATGCTCGCGATCGCCCGCGCGCTCCTCGCGGAGCCTCGCCTGCTGTTGCTCGACGAACCCTCGCTCGGCCTCGCGCCGCTCGTGGTCGCTCGGGTCTTCGAGACGCTGTCAGAGCTCAAGCGCCAGCGCGTGACGATGCTGCTGGTGGAGCAGAACGCGCTCCGCGCGTTGCGGCTCGCCGATCAGGCGTACGTCATGGATCTCGGCCGCCTCGTGATGCGCGGCACGGGGGACGCGCTGCTTCGGGACGAAGGTGTCGCGCGCACCTATCTCGGCGTGGGCTAATCGGGCTCGAAGACCTCGGTCGCGGCGGGATACGTGCCGAGCTGCTGGATCCACTCGCAGCACGTACGCATCAGGGCCAGCGCTTCACGCGCCGGCCAGGCGGCGGGGTCGCCCTCGAAGTCCAGATAGAAAACGTAGTCCCACGGCGCGGCGCGGCTCGGGCGCGATTCGATCTTCGACAGCTGGATCCATGCGGTCGCGAACGGCTGGAGGGAACGGACGAGCGCACCGGGCAGGTTCGCCGTCTTGTAGACGAGGCTGGTCTTCGTCGGCCCTCCGCGAAGAGCGGGTGGGATGCGCTCGGCGAGGCCGCGATCCGCTTCGCGGGCCAGCGCGAAGAAGCGCGTGAAGTTGTCGCGCGAGGTCTCGATCGAGTCCGCCAGGACCTCGAGGTCGTACCGCTCCGCCGCGCGCCGGCTGGCGATCGCTGCGACGGCCTTGTCGGCCAGATCCGAGACCTCCGACGCGGCCCCGGCGGTGTCGAACGCGACCTCGGGCCGGATCTGATGTGCGCGCAGGAACTCCTCGACCTGCGCCAGTGCCTGCGGGTGCGACCGCGCGACGCGTATTCCGTCGAGCCGCGAGCCCCGCACGCCGAGCAGGCAATGGCGCACACGGAGGATCAGCTCCGCGACGACCCTGGCGCCGCTGTGCTGACGGAGCAGGTCGTACACGTCGGCCACCGACCCGGCGTGCGTGTTCTCCACCGGTACCACCGCGGCGTCGACCTCGGCTCCTTCGAGCGCGGCGAAGACCTCGGCGAAAGTCGGCCGGGGAACGAGATTCGCGCCCGGGAAGAGCGCGGCGGCCGCGGCTTCCGAGAACGCGCCGGCGAGTCCCTGGTAGGCGACGTTCACCCCTTGTAGACCGCCGTGCGCCACTCCGAGTGCCGGTTGTCATCGCCATGCGCGATCGCGAAGTAGATGTCGCCGATCCTCTTGGCCACCGGTCCGATCGCGCCGTCGCCGACCGGGCGCCGGTCGACCTCCACGCACGGCGCGACCTGCGCGCCGGTGCCGCAGAAGAAGACCTCCTCCGCGACATAGAGCTCGGTGCGGTCGATCTGCCGCTCTTCGACGAGCATGCCAAGCTCGCCGGCGATCTGGAGGATCGAGTCGCGGGTGATCCCCTCGAGGATGTCGGCGGTCACCGGCGGCGTGACGAGCGCGCCGTCGCGGACCATGAAGATGTTCGCGCCGCCGCCCTCGGAGACGTGACCGTCGGCGGTGAGAAAGATCGCTTCATCCGACTCGTAGTCGTGGGCCTCGTCGACCGCGAGCGCGGTGTTGATGTACGCGCCGGTCAGCTTGCCGCGCGCCGGAATCGCGTCGTCGGACGTCCGCCGCCAGCTCGCGGTCCGCGCGGCGAGGCCGCCGGTCGGCAGGTACGCGCCCAGTGGGAAGGCGTACATCCCGAATCCGTCGCGAAGGCCCTTGAGCGCGACCTTGACCGACCGCGCCGCCTTGAACGCGAGCGGGCGAATGTAGACATCGCTCCGAAAGCCGTTCTTGCGCAGGAGCTCGAGGGCGATCTCCGAGAGTGCCTGCGCGTCCCCAGGCAGCTCGATGCGCATGATTCGTACCGAGCGGGCCATGCGTTCGAAGTGCTCGCGCAACCGGAAGACGTAGAGCTGCTCGTGCGCCGGATTCCAGTACGCGCGGATCCCCTCGAATACCCCGGTCCCGTACTGGAGCGCGTGCGTCGCGATGGAGACCTTGGCTTCGGCGAGCGGGACGAACTTGCCGTCGTGGTACGCGATCCCGGTCTCGGCGATCTCCTGACCGACCGCCGCCACCTCTTTGAGCCGCTGTTCGACCGTGCTCGCCATGCCGCACCTCCAAACGATCGCCAACCAAAAAGCCTCCCGTCTCCGGGAGGCTTCACCGCATCTGCTCCGATCGCGCTAGCTGCGCGCGCCTCCCGATAGGGCTCCCGCAAGGAGCCCGCTGAAAATGAAGGCGACGATCGACGCGCGCATGAGACGGCGAACGCTAAGCACTCGGTTCGCCACAGTCAAGTCAGACGCGACCGATCACCTCTCCGCGCTGCCAGACCCGGCGCGCGATCTCGAGCGCGACGAGATCGAAAAGCACTAGCGCGACCCCGAGCGCGAGCAGCGGCCAGCCCTCGCCGATCTGCGAGGCGGCGAAGCCGAGGCCCGCGAAGACCGCCGCCGACAGCGCGATGACCAGCCCCGCGATCTGCTGCGCGGCGCGGCTCGAGCGCACCCGCGCGGCCACGATCATCGTGACGCTGCCCGTCGTCACGAGATAGAGCAGCGACAAGACGAGGACCGCGTACAGCAGCTCGGGCGTGAGGACGCGCGCGACGCGTTCGTACCCGTACCGGTACGCGGCCAGCGCATAGGCCGCGACAAGCGTGAGCGCGCAGGCGGCCATCACCGGTATGACCATTCCGACGAGCTTGCCGAGAACGATGTCGAAGTCGCGGATCGGCGCCGCGAGGAGCGGCACGAGCGTGCCATTTTCCTTCTCCGCGGTGAAGGTCGCCGCGATGAGCGCGACACCGGAGAGGGATGGGAAGAACACGCTCTGCAGCGCCATGCCGATCAGCGCGACGTCGCCGCTCGCGCCCGGCGGGATGCCTCGATTCGACAGCACGAAGAAGATCGGGATGACCACGAAGATGGCGGTCCGCAGGAGCGATGCTCGATCAAGGAAGACCTCCCAACGGATCTCGCGCCACGCGATCAGCCACCACTTCATCGCCGCGCCTCCGCGAGGATCGCCAGATACGCGTCTTCGAGCGAACGCTCCTCCGCCGAGAGCGTGACCACGCGGACGCCGGCGTCGAGGAGCGCGCGTAACGCCGCTGGGTTGGTCAGCGCGGGGTCGTCCGTCGTGAAACGAAGCGCTGCGAATCCGTTCTTCGGCGCCACCGCCTCGGCGTCGATCCCGGCGCGTGCGAGCGCGTCTTTCGCCGCGGCGCCGTCACCGGCGAACGTCACGGCGTAGTGCGGCCGGCCCGCGGCGCGGATATCGGTGGTCGATCCGATCCGCACCACCCGCCCCTTGTAGAGGACGACGACACGGTCGGCGATGCGCTGTGCCTCGTCGAGATCGTGCGTGGTGAGGAGAATGGCGCGATGGCGGGCACGCAGCGAGACGATGAAGGCGCGGAGCATCTGCGCCATCTCCGGATCGAGCGCCGTGGCGGGCTCGTCCAGCAGCAGCACCGGTGGGTCGTGAACGAGCGCGCGTGCGATCGCCACCTTCTGGCGCATGCCACGCGAGAACGTCCCGAGCCTGCGATCTATTACGTCATCGAGCCCGAGCAGCTTCGCGAGCTCCGCGGCTCGGACGTCCGGCGCCGTCACGTCGTAGAGGCGCGCGAAGAAGCCAAGGTAGTCGCGAAGGGGCATGCGGTCGTACAGCGACGGTTGATCGGTGACGAAGCCGCAGCGCGCGCGCACGGCGTTGGCGTCCTGGCGCACCGAAACGCCGTCGACCAGCACCTCGCCCTCCGTCGGGGCGAGGATTCCGCCGATGATCCGGCTCGCGGTCGTCTTCCCCGCGCCGTTCGGTCCGAGGAGCGCGACGATCTCGCCGGGGTTCACTTCGAAGGAGGCGTCGGAGAGCGCGACGACGCCCTCGAATCGCCGGGTGACTCCGCGAACGTCGATCATCGATCGAGCATACGAGCGACATGAGCTAGCGTTTGTCCTCGTTGGATGCCGTGCTCTCCCTGCATCGCCAGGTCGCTTGGGCCCTTGTCTTCTACTACGGCGCGGTCGGCGTGTGGGGCCTCTTCCTCGGCATCAGGAACAGCGGGCCGACGCCTGGCTTCCGCGGGGCGATCGCCATCGCGGTGATCGCGTCTGTCGTGCAGGGCGTGCTCGGGTTCGTGGTCTTCGCATTCTCGGCTCCGCCGCGCGACGCGCTGCACGTCCTTTACGGCTTCGCGCTCGTGCTCGCCATGCCGCTGGCTGCGTCCGTGGCGCGGGACCGCGCCCCGCGGGGGCAGTCGATCGCGCTCGGGTTCGCGGCGCTGTTCACCGCGGGCCTGGCGGTACGCGGCATCATCACCGCATGAGCGATACACCGCCGGGCATCGACGAGCGGCCGGACACCTCGCCCGCCGCGCTCCAGGCGCTTCGCGGCGACGCCCTCTACTTCAACGTCGCGGGGTCGGGGCCGACGTTCCCCGTGGCGCAGCGTGCCGCGGAGCGGTTCCGGGTGTGGCTGAACGAGGTGGGGATGTTCGGCCACGTCGGATACGCCGCCTACAACTCGGCTCTGGCGGACACGCGTGCCGATCTCGCCGCCGCGCTCGGCGATCCGGCCGGCGCGGAGCGGATCGCGCTCGCGCAATCCGCGACCGATGGGCTCAACACGCTCGTCGCGGGCCTCGCCATCCCGGAGCGCTCGCTCATCCTGACCACCGCTGAGGAGCATGGGAGCGCGCTCTATCCGCTGCGACGCCGTGCCGAGCTCGGCGATCGCCTGCGCGAGATCAGGTGGGAGCGGAACGCGGATCGCTTTCTCGACGAGGTCCGTCGCGGCGTCCGCGACGGCGCCCGCGCGCTTCTCATCTCCCTCGTCTCGTGTAAGACCGGGGACGTGCTGCCGGTGCGCGAGGCCTGCCGGCTCGCGCGCGAAGCCGGAGCGATCTCGATCGTCGACGCCGCGCAGGCTCTGGGTCAGATCCAAGTCGACGCCGCCGATCTGGGCGCCGATGCGGTGGTGATCCTCGGACACAAGTGGCTGCACGGCCCGCTCGCGACCGGGGGTTTCTGGCTGCGTGACCTCACCCTGTTCACACCAGCCCGGCTCGGCTGGCGCTCGAGGTTGGATCTGCCGGCCGGAAGCAAGGACCTCAACCCGAACGCGACGCGCTTCGAGATTGGGACGGTGGACGCGGCCGCTTTCGTCGGTCTGCGCCAGACGCTCCTCGTCCACACCCTCTTGGGATCGTGGGTCGGCGACCGCGTCCGCGCGCTGCGTGCCCGCCTTGTCCACCGCCTGCGAGAGCTACCGTTCGCCATCCGCTCGACGCCGGACATGCCGACGGGCATCGTGGTCGTCGAGCCGCGAAGCGGCGATGTCTCGGACCTGGTCACGCGAATGTGGGAAGAGGAGCGCATCGTCGTGAAGCTGATCGACGAGCCCGGGATCGCGCCGGCGATCCGTCTCTCCTTCTGGGCGCTTCACGACCAGGTCCAGATCGACCGGCTCGCCGACGCCTTCGCGCGTCAGGTCGCGGTCGGCGTCGTTTGATGGCGGAGCTCGGCGGACAAGTCGCGATCGTGACCGGCGGAGGCCGCGGCCTCGGACGCGCCATCGCCGAGCGCCTCGCGGCGCTGGGCGCCGCGGTGGTGGTCGCGTCGCGCAACGCCCCCGAGCTCGACGAGGTCGTCAAGGGCATCAAGCGCGCCGGCGGTCGCGCGCTCGCTCAGACCGCGGACATCGCGGACGAGCGCCAGGTGCAGGAGCTGGTCCTCGCCACCGAGCGCTTCGTGGGGCCGGCGACGATCCTGGTGAACAACGCCGGGATGGTCGATCCGATGGTCCCGCTCGCGCGCTCCAACGCCGCGCTGTGGCTGCGTAGCGTCGCCATCAACGTCGGGGGGACCTATCTCGCGACGCGCGCGGTGCTCCCCGGGATGCTCGACCGCGGCTACGGCAGGATCGTGATGATCTCGTCCGGTGCGGCGACGCGTCCGTCGCCGGGGTGGACGGCCTATTCGGCCGGGAAGGCCGCGGTTCTGCAGATGACGCGGAGCCTCGCCCTCGAGTTGGAGGGCACCGGGGTGACCGCGAACGCCTTCAACCCCGGATACATGAACACCGAGATGCAGGAGCGCATCCGCCGCACTTCGACGGCGGATTTCCCACGCAGCGATGAATACCGCGCCGCGCAGCGCGAGGGGAAGCTCAGCGATCCGAAGGTGCCGGCCCGCGCGGTCGCGTACCTCGTGCTCCCCTCGACACGGCGCAACGGCGAGGCGCTCGAGTGGTCGGACGAGTCGCTCCGCCGCCAGGTGGAGGCCGCGGTCCCCGCCTAACCTCCTGATCAATCTCTCGCCTTCGGCAAGAGACGCGCTCAAGGCTGAATGACTCGCCTCGTCGCGGCGAAGCCGCTCCTCACTCGCCTACGTTTCCTACGCCTTCTCCTTCGCGCCGACCGGCTTGAAGCTCTTCCGTTTCTCGATCGCGACGCGGAGCAACTTGCTGGTCCCTTCGGGATCGGTCTGAGCGCGCCGCTCGAGCTCGGACGCGGGGCGGCCGATGAGACCGCAGGTCGCGCAGTCGCCGCGCGAGTCGAGCCGCGCGTGGCAGTGGGAGCAATGGACCTCGAACGCGCCGTGCGGCTTGAAGAGCCCGAGGCTCTCGGCCTCGGCGAACAACGCCTTCGTGTCTTCCGGCGCCATCAATACGCCAGCACCACCGACTTCTTCTCGAGGTACCCGTCGAGGCCCTCGATGCCGTGTTCCTTCCCGAATCCCGACTGCTTCGTCCCGCCGAAAGGCAGCTGGTCATACGCGACCTGGATGTCGTTGATCCAGGTGTAGCCGGCCTCCAGGAGCTCCGCCGCCTTCCGGGCCTTCGCGAGGTCCTTCGTCCAGATCGAGGAGCCGAGGCCGTAGACGCTCGCGTTGGCCTTCGCGATCGCGTCGTCCAGGTCCTTCACGATGAAGATCGGCAGCGCGGGACCGAAGACTTCCTCGGTCGCCATCCGCGAGTCCTCGGGGACGTCGGAGAGGACCGTGGCCTCCATGAACCAGCCCCGCTCGAACTCCTTGCCCTCTGGACGCTTGCCACCGGCGAGCACCTTGGCACCGCGCTTTACTGCGTCGGCGACCTGTGCCTCCACCTCGGCGCGCTGCCGCTCGGTGTGCAACGGGCCCATCTTGACGCCTTCCTTGAGGCCGTCGCCCACAGGCCACTCTTTCTTCGCGCGATCGGCGATCTTCGTCATGAACTCCTCGGCGATCTGTTCGAAGAGGTAGACGCGCTTCACCGCGAGGCACGCCTGGCCTGCGTTGAAGAAGCGGCCGATCGCGGTCGCGGCGGTCGCCCGCCGAATGTCGGCGTCGTCGCAGACGATCATTGGGTCGCTGCCGCCGAGCTCGAGCGTGACTCGTGTCACGTTGTCGGACGCGAGCTTCATGATCCGTTTGCCGGTTTCGGTCTGCCCGGTGAACGCGATCTTGTTCACCTTCTTGTGCGAGACGAGCGCGTCGCCGATCTCCGAGCCGGGTCCGTGAACGGTGTTGAGCACGCCGGCGGGGATGCCGACCGAGTTGATGATCTCGATCGTCTTCTGCGTCGCGAGCGGGGTTGTCGACGCCGGCTTGAGCACGACGGTGCAGCCGGCGGCGAGCGCCGGGCACACCTTATTCGCCATGAGCGTGAGCGGGAAGTTCCATGGGGTGATCGCGACGACGACGCCGACCGGTCGGCGCAGGGTCAGCCCGAACTTGTTCTGATCCTCGAGCGGGACGTAGTCGCCGCGGAGCTTGTCGGCGAAGCCCGCATAGAACTCGAGGTTCTCGGCGACCCGCGAGGCTTCGATGACCGCGTGCGCGAGCGGCTTCCCCTGCTCGAGCGTGAGGAGCCTCGCGATCTCGGGAACGGCGGCCCTCACCTTCACGGCGGCGGCGTGCATGAGCGCGGCGCGCTTCGCGCCGGACATGGACGCCCATGCCGGCAGCGCCCTTGCGGCGGCCTCGACGGCGGCGTTGACCTCCGACACCGAGCCCTTCGGGATCGTGTCGACGACGACGCCGGTCGCGGGGTTCTTGACCTCGATCGTCTTGCCGGTTTGAGCGGCGACGGTCTGGCCATCGATGAGCATCGTTGCCATCCGGAAAACCTCCCGTGCGCTGGGCAGAACAGTGGCGCGCCGAGCGCGCGCTACGTGGTCCGGTCGTAAAGTCTAGGCAGTTTCGCTGCAGGGGGACCGTATGGCCGTTCGTCTCGAGAAGCAGGACTCCATCGGCCACATCGTGCTTGATAGGCCGCCCGCCAATACCTACGACAAAGCCTTCATGGAAGAGCTCGACGCCACGATCGAGGAGGCGCGCCGTGACGACGCCGTGAAGGCGATCGTTCTGCGGAGCGGGAACGAGCGCTTCTTCTCGGCTGGCGCAGATGTGTCGGTCTTCGCGAAGAGCGATTTCGACGGGAAGAACGCCTTCGTCGTCTGCGCGAACGAGGCGATCGGCAAGCTCGAACAGACGCCGAAGGTCGTCATCGCATCGATCAACGGGCATTGTCTTGGCGGCGGTCTCGAGATCGCGCTGTGCTGCGATTTCCGCATCGCGGCCGAGGGCAGCTACCGGATCGGCCTCCCCGAGGTGGCGCTCGGCCTGCTCCCGGGCACGGGAGGGACGCAGCGACTCCCGCGCCTCATCGGACGCCAGAAGGCACTCGACTTCATGCTGCGCGGCACGACAATGCCGCCGCAGGACGCGCTCGCCGCCGGGATCGTCGACGAGGTCGTGCCGGCCGGCGAGCTACTCGATCGCGCGGTCGAGCGAGCGCGGGTCTACGCGACGGGTCCGACGTTCGCGATCGGCCGGATCAAGCTCGCGACGGTGCAGGGCTTCGGCATGCGCCTAGGCGAAGGGCTCAAGCTCGAGCGTCAGCTGCTTATCGAGCTGTTCAAGAGCGCCGACGCGAAGGAAGGTGTCACCGCCTTCGTGGAGAAGCGAAAGCCGAACTACACCGGGACGTGACGTCGAAGGTCGTCTCGCTCCGCGAGGCGGTCGCGCGCCACGTCCCCGACGGCGCATCGGTCGCTCTCGGCTGCGCGCTCGAGCCCGCGATCCCGTTCGCGTTCGCGCATGAGGTCATCCGCCAGCGACGACGCGACCTCGAGCTCATCGGTCCGATCTCCGATATCGCCTTCGATCAGCTGATCGGCGCCGGTTGCGTCGGGCGCGTCTCGGCCGCCTGGGTCGGCAACGTCTCCGCGGGCCTCGCCCACGCCTACCGCCGGGCGATGGAAGAAGGTATCCCGCGGCACATCGAGGTCCGCGACCACTCCAACTTCACCATCGGGCAGGCGCTGCTCGCCGGAGCG
>MNEO01000002.1:571-12235 GCA_001917735.1 Chloroflexi bacterium 13_1_40CM_68_21 | reverse complement strand
GACGGTCCGACGAGCACCAGCCAGCGACCATTCGGCGACAATCCCGTCGGCGCGGGGCCGTTCTCGTCGGCGAAAGCGAACGAGCCCGGCAGCGCAAGTCGCGTGATGGTTCGACCGGTCTTCGCGTCGATCCACTGCATCGAGGGCGAGGAGGCGCCGTCGAGGGCGTAGTAGACCGATCCGTCAGGGGAGGAGGCGGCGCGACCGAACGACCGCAACAGGTCGCCCTTCGCGTCACGCACCTGGATCGCCGAAGGCGTCCTGAGCACGAGCTCGTCGCTCGTCGCCGTCGGGGGCGGCTCGCCCGCCCCGGCCGCGCACGACGCCAGCACAAGCGACGCCGCCACAAGACCCAGAGCTACACGCATCGCCCTCCCTACAACCGGCCGAGCCGGGAGGTTCCCTAGCGGAAGGTGGATGCGATCCGGACCGCCTCCTCTTTGCTCACCTGGGCTTCGAGGCGGTACGTGAGGCCGCCCCGTTCCCAGAGCAGCGTGTTGCCGGCCAGACGCAGCGTCTCCGGCTGGAAGTTGCCGTTCGGATCGAAGTAGAAGAACTGGTGTGGCTGCCCTGAGAGCCAGTAGGCGACGCCGCCGTTCAAAGGGACGGATTCAAGCCTGGCTTCAGGCCCCGTCGTCTTCCCGATGACGGCCTGGTCCAAGCGGCCGCGGAGCTCGACGACGATGGCGCTTACTCCGGCCACCGGTGAGACCGGGATGCCGGTCCGCGTCCGGTAGACGAGTGTGACGCGGACCGGCGCGGTTTCCACGTAGATGGCGTCGGGCTCGCCGAGCTCCGCTGGAGCCTCCACCTGGAATCCGGCGGTCTTGCTCGCATCGGCGCGCGAGAGCGCAGGTTGCCCCGCGAAGGTCGGTGTCGCCACGGGCGAACGGACCGGAGTGGGCGTCTCGCTCACGCGAAAGATCTGCACGCCGCGCAGGCCGAGGATTTCCGCCGCGCGTGCCACGAGATCCGGGGTGAGCGCGACGGCTACGACGAGCAGGACGGCGACGGTCGCCGCGATCGGCGCGAGCATCCGGCGCGGGATCGCGACCGGCCACCAGCGGCGTGCCCGCTGTTTCGCGATCCGCTCTCGGACCTCCGGCCACATATCGCGCGACGGATGCGGGAGCCGCTCACCGATCTCGGAAAGGGTTCGCTCGAGCTCGAGATCGCTTAGACGCTCACGCATCGCTCATAGCCTCGCCGGCCGCGATCTCGCGCAGGCGGACGAGCGCGCGGGAAAGCCGCGACTTCACCGTGCCGCGCGCGACGCCGAGCGCCTCGGCCATCTCGGCCTCGGAGAGCTCCATGAAGTACCGGTAAGCGATGACCAGACGATCCTCCTCCCGAAGCTTGCGTAGTGCGCCAAGAACGAACGTGCGCCGCTCGCTCGCCAGGGCCGCCGCCTCGGGCGACAGGGCCGTGTCACCCGAGGGGCGATCCTCGGCGACGCTGAGATCGACCGTCGGACGACGGCCGGCCGCCTTGCGGCGGTTCTTGGCCTCGTTGGCGACGATCCGCAGCAGCCAGGGACGAAAGGGCGCACCGGAACGGAAGCGGCCGAGCGCGAAGTAGGCCTTGGTGAAGCCGTCCTGGGCCGCGTCTTCGGCGTCGCCCGAGATGCCGGTGATGACGTAGGCGGTCCTGGTGGCAAGCGCCTGGTAGCGCCTCACCAGCTCGCCGTAAGCCTCGGTATCGCCGTGCTGTGCCCGTTCCACGAGTACTGCGTCCTCCGCCGGCCGGCCCTCCACGGAGTCGGTTCTCACCCCTCGTACAACCGTCCGGCCGAGCGGTTCCCGCATCACGGGGACACGAGCGCCTGGAGCTCCCGCACGCGTGCTTCGACGCCGGCCTCGTCGGCTTGCTCGATCCCGTCGACACTGAACTGCTCGACGGCGAAGGACGCGCAGACGGTCCCGTGGAGGACCGCATGGCTGAGCGTGCGGTCGTCGACCGTCCCGGCCCGCGCAAGATGCCCGAGGAGCCCACCCGCAAAGGCGTCGCCGGCGCCGGTCGGGTCGCGCACCTCCTCGAGGGGGTACGCGGGCGTCCAGAACAATCGGGGGGCTCTGCCCCCCGTCCCCCGCATCACCGCGAGCGCCCCATATTCCGCGCGCTTGATCACGACGGCTCGCGGACCGAGAGCGAGGATCTCACGGGCCGCGCGGATCACGTTATGGGTCCCGCAGAACTGCCGAGCCTCGGCCTCGTTGATCGTGACGATGTCAACCCGGGACATGACGGTGGTCAGCGCGTCACGTTTCCGCTCGATCCAGTAGTTCATCGTGTCAAGCGCCACGGCGATCGGCGCGCGCACCTGCTCGAGCATCCGGAGCTGGATCTCGGGAAGGATGTTCGCGAGAAAGACGAACTCGCTGTCGACGAAGCTCGGCGGCACTTGCGGCTCCCAGTCGCCGAACACGCCAAGATCCGTGTTGATCGTCTCCGCCGTGACGAGGTCGTGGTCGTAGCGACCGAGCCACCGGAATGACCTGCCTTTGGCCCGGTCGACACCACCGATGTCGACGCCCTTCTGTTGCAGGCGTTCGAGGTCGCTCTGGCGGAAGTCGTCGCCGACGACGCCCATGAGTCGCACCGGCGCGTACAGCCTCGCGGCGAGCGAGAAGTAGGAAGCAGCGCCGCCCAGCACCTCGCGGCGGCGGTCGTAGGGTGTCTGCACGTCGTCGTAGGCGAGCGAGCCGACGACGAGGATGTGCGGCACGCGACGCGATGCTAATTGGTGGGCGTTGTCGCGTATGAGACGAGTACGGCCACAAAGAGGGCACCTGCCGCCGCGATCGCGATCCAGTCCGTCTCGAGTACGCGCTCCTCGACCGGCGGCCCCGGCCGCTGCCGCCAGTATTCATTGAGCGCGCGCTGTCCATAGACGACGACCGCCGTCCCGGCCAAGAGCTCCGCCGCGTTCAGCAGAGCGAAGATCGGCTCCGCCGAGTAGTGGAACCACGTCAGGTACCAAAGCAGGGCGCCGATCGTCGCGGAGAGTGGGTCGACCTTGAGCGTGCTCCCGGCGCGCTCGAGAGCCGCGGCGATCGTCGCGAAATGCCGATACACCTGCCACGAGCCATACCCCGGGACGAATATCGAGAGCGCGTGCCAGGCCGGCTCCATCCGCTCATCCGCGGTCTCGCGGCGCAGCTCGGACCACGAGAACCCGAACCAGAGCGGAAGGTAGATCCCGACCGAGAGCACGGTGAGCGCCGCGACGAGCCAGAGCGGGCGGCGCCGCGGGGGCAGCTCGCGTGCGCCGATCAGATCGCGCCGTCCGTACGAAGCTTGGCGATCTCGTGCGGCGAATAGCCGAGCTCCGCGAGGACCTCGTCGGTGTGCTCGCCGAGGATAGGCGGGTGGCGCCGCACCGATCCCGGCGTCCCCGACAGTCGCACCGGGATGCCCGGCGCTCTCACGCGTCCCGCGACCGGATGGTCTACCTCGGCGATCAGGCCGAGGTGGCGGACGACGGGATCGGCAAAGACCTCGCGAAGATCGTTGATCGGTCCAACGGGAACGTTCGCTTCGCGTAGCTTTCGCACTACGTCGGCCTTCGGCAGCGTGGCGATCTTCGCCTCGATCTGGGGTACGAGCGCCTCGCGGTGCTTCACGCGGCTCGGGTTGTCGCCAAAGCGCGGATCCTCGAGCAGCTCTTCGAGATCCAGTGCGCGGCAGAGCCGCGCGAACAACGCGTTGTTCGCGCAGCAGACGTTCACGAACCCATCGGCCGCGCGAAAGGTTTGATAGGGAACGATCGACGCGTGCATGTTCCCTTCGGGCTTCGGTGCGGTTCCGTCGGCGAAGTAACGCGCGGCCTGTCGCGAGAGAAGGGCGACCTGTCCGCCGATCATCGTCGCGTCGATCACCTGGCCCTCGCCGGTACGATGCCGTGCTTCGAGGGCCGCGAGGATCGCAAACGCCGCGAACATTCCGCCGACCATGTCGGCTTGCGGGACGCCGACCATGACCGGCTCCCGACCCGGCTCGCCGGTGAGACTCATGATCCCGCCCATTCCCTGCACGACCAGGTCGTAGGCCGCCCACGCGCGCCCGGGTCCGTCCTGGCCGAACCCCGAGATGTGGCAGATCACGGCGCGGCGGTTCATCGCCCGCACGCGGTCGTCGGGAAAGCCCAGGCGACCCAACACGCCCGGACTGAAGTTCTCGACGACGACGTCGGATTTCTCGATGAGCCGTTCGAGGATCCGCTTGCCGTCGGAGTGCTTCAGGTCGCAGGTCACGCTGCGCTTGTTTCGGTTGATCGCGAGGTAGTACGCCGAGACTCCTTTGATGTGGGGCGGCGCCCACTCGCGCGACTCGTCGCCCGCGCCGGGGATCTCGATCTTCACCACGTCGGCACCATGGTCGGCCAGCATGAGCGTGCAGTACGGGCCCGCGAGCGCCCACGTGAGATCGACGACGCGTATACCGGCGAGCGCACCCTCGCCTTCGCCGCCGCTCATGGCCGGCAGTAGCTCAAGGGTGTCGCCATCGCGGAGGACCACCGCGTCGTCGACCTGCTCGCCGTTCACGACGTACGCCGCGGTCTCGGCGGCAGGGATGCCCAGCGATCTCACGATCTCGCGCGCGCTCTTCCCCGCCCCCTCAACCTCGCGCCGCTTCGCACCGAATTGCTGGAGCTCCCCGTGTAGAACGACGCTGATCACGGCGAACGAAGCGGCGGGACGGGCGCATTTTTTCGCACGCGCGCCAGAGTACCGTTCAGTGCGATGAGCGAATTGCTCCCGCTCTTCCCGCTCGGCACCGTTCTCTTTCCCGGGGCCCTGCTGCCGTTGCACATCTTCGAGCCCCGCTACCGGCTTCTCGTCCGCCGCTCGCTCGAGCGCGAACGACCTTTCGGCATCGTTCTCATCCGCTCCGGAAGCGAGATCGGACTGGCCGCCGCGCCCCATGGCATCGGCACTGAGGCGCGGATAGTCGCCCACTCCCCTCTCGCCGACGGGCGCTCGTACATCGTCACGCGGGGCGAGCGGCGTTTTTCCGTCGACGGGCTCGTCTCCGACGCCGAGCCGTACCTCGTCGGCCGCGTCCACTACCTCGATGAGCCGGAGGGCAACGACGCGTCGAGCCATCTCGACGAAGCGCTCGATGCCTTGGGACGGTACCTCATTGCCGTCCTCGCGGTGACCGATGACGCGCGCGGCGAGCGCGCGCTCACCGAGGAGCTGCGAAGCGTCCCTCCGGTCGACGTCGCGTGGCGCATCGCCGGAAGCCTCGCCGTCGATCCCATGGAACAGCAGTCGCTGCTCGAGATGCGGAGCGCGTCGGAAAGGCTCGTCGAGGAGACCCGCATCCTCATCCGCGAGACCGAGTTGCTGGGCGATCTGCTTGTTCGACTGCGCGCGCGCGGCGAGCGCCAGGAGCTGAACTGATCGGGGGCGGTCTTCTAACGCTTCACGGCCGTGTACGCGCTGAAGACCTTCGAGCTGCGATGACTCGCGTCCGTGATCTCGAACCCCGAATGCTCGAGCATCGGCTCGAGCAGCCAGCTGAAGGTGCTGTGTTCCTCGCGGAGATGGGTCGCTAGCTCCTCTCGCGTCCAACCCTCGTCCGGGCTCCTCGGGGCCGCGGCGAGCCAGGCCTCGACGACACTCGTGACGTCATCGGGCGCGAACGAGAACACAAGGTCCCGCAGCTGCAGGATGCCACCCGGACGGAGCATCGCCGCGATTCGCTGGAGCGCGACTGCCTTCCAAAAGTCCGGCAGGTGGTGTAGCGCGTTCCTCGAGTACACAAGATCGGCGGTGCCGCGCGGATGTTCGTAGGTCAGGAATCCCGCGCGAAGACAGGTGACGTTTTTCAAGCCCAGCCTCTCGGCCTTGTTGCGAAGCGCTGCCACCATCGCAGGGGAGGGGTCGACCGCATATACGTGCCGGGAGAACGGTGCTGCGGCGACGGCGAATGTGCCCGTTCCAGCGCCCAAGTCCACGAGCGTCCTGTTCGGGTCAAGACCGAGCTCGCGCAAACGAGCGAGGTCTTCGCTCGGATCAATCCCGGCCTTCCGGTCATAGCTCGCGACATACGCCGGGTCGAGATGCTCGTCTCCAACGTGTGCGAATTCGTCGAATAGCCAACCGGACTCGTTCCCGGGCTCGGTCATCCCCAACTAATTCAAGCCGTTCGCGAAGCGGACCACACCGTCGGTGACCGTGGCGCGCACTTTGGCCTCGAGCAGCTCGTCTTCGCGGAGGTTCGCGAGATCGCGGTCGAGGACCGTTGCGTCGCACCGCATCCCAGGCTCGAGGGTCCCCCACTCGCGCTCACGGCCCGTCGCGTATGCCGCCGCCGCCGTGTAGCCGTGAAGCGCCTCGTCGAGGGTGAGGCGCTGCTTCGGAAACCAAGCGTCCTTGTCCGACGGCCGCCGCCGGGTCAGCGCGGCGTGGATCCCTAGCAGCGGGTCGATGGGCTCGACCGGCGCGTCCGACCCGAACGCGAGCACGGCTTTCCGCTCGAGAAGAGTTCGCCAGGGATACGCGCGCGGCGTCCGCCGAGGTCCCCAGTGGCGGTCCGCGAGGTCACGATCACTCGTGCAGTGGATCGGCTGCATCGACGCGATCACGCCGAGTGCGCCGAACCGCCCGAGATCTTCCTCGCGCACGAGCTGCACGTGCTCGAGGCGCTGACGCAAGTCCGGCGACGTCACACGCGTCGGCGCGATGGCCTCCAGCGCAACGCGTACCGCCCGGTCACCGATCGCGTGGATCGCCACCGCGAGACCCGCCGCCGCCGCGCGCGCGACGTCCGCGCGGAGCTCGAGCGGATCGACGGTCAGGATCCCGCGATCGGCCGTGCCCTCGTACGGTTCTTCGAGCGCCGCGGTCTGCGAACCGAGCGCGCCGTCGCTGAAGAACTTCACGTGCCCGATCCGCAGCCACTCATCGCCATCCCCGGTACGCATCCCGGTCTCGACAGCCGCATCGAAGTCGAATCTCCCGGTGTCTCTGATCTGCGGAGGCGTCCCCGTCGTCGGGATCGATGACGCCAGCGACCGGTGCGGGATCCCCATGACCACCCGGATCGCGAGGCTGCCCCGCCCTCGCGCCCGCCTGAACGCCGCATACGAGCTCGCCTGCTCGAGCGACTCGACGCCGGTCACGCCCGTCTTGAATGCCTCCTGCTGCGCACGTGAGATCGCCGCGTCGCAATCGGCCTCGGTAGCCGCCGGTACGGCGCGGTCGGCCAGCTCGTTCGCACGCTCCTGGAGGATTCCGGTGGGCTCGCCGGAGGCATCGCGGAAGATCGCGCCCCCATCGGGAGCCGCGGTCTCGCGCCCGATCGTCGCCGCGCGAAGCGCCGCGGTATTGAGCCAACGTGAGTGCCCATCGCGACTTCGGAGGACCGCGGGCCGGTCGCCGGTCACCGAGTCGAGCTCCTTCGCGGTCGGCCACCTCCCCCAATTGTTCTTGTCGAACCTGCCTCCGGTGAGCCATTGGCCCGGCTCGAGCTCTCTCGCACGTTGACCGATGGCCGCGAGCGCCTCCTCGAGCGTTCGGGACGCGCGCAGATCGATCTCGGACATCTGGAAGCCCCACCACATGAAGTGGACGTGCGCGTCACACCAACCCGGCGTCATCAATCCACCGCGTAGGTCCACGCGCTCGGCGCGGCCGGCACCGCGCGCGAGGTCGGCGGCTGTGCCGACCGAGATCACGCGACCATCGCGCTGGAGCAGGCTCTCGGCCGAAACGCCCGAACGCACGTGGATCCGCCCGCCGTGAAAGAGGGTCGCGCTCAATAGCGAAAGCCGGCGCGCCCGCGGAGCGGCACGAACTTCACCGCGCCGTGGCGGGTCTCGCGACCGTCCGGATGCCGCACGACGAGGTGTTGCATCTCCTCGTCGCCGACCGGCGCCACGATGCGCCCACCGGGAGCCAGCTGCCGCACGAGCTCCGGCGAGATGCCCGGTGAGGCAGCGGTCACCAGGATCCGGTCATACGGAGCATCCGGTGGATACCCGGCGGAGGCGTCGGCGGCGATGACCCGGACGTTTTGGTACCCGAGCTCGGTCAGGAGGTCGCGCGCGCGCTCCGCCAGCGCCGCATGCCGCTCGACGCTGACCACGTCACCCGCCAGCTCGGCGAGGACCGCCGCCTGGTAGCCCGAGCCCGTGCCGACCTCGAGCACGTGATGCTCGGGTCCTACCTCGAGGAGCTCGGTCATGCGAGCTACGACGTACGGCTGCGAGATCGTTTGGCCCTCCGCGATCCCGAGGGCATGGTCGCCGTATGCGACATCCTGATCCTCGTCGCGCACGAATCGCTCGCGGGGGACCTTGGCCATCGCCGTGAGGACGCGCTCGTCCCTGATGCCCATGCGCATGAGGTCTCGGACCATCTCGGCGCGCTCGCGCTCGTAATCCACGACGCCGAATGATGCGCCGCACGAGAAAGGCACAGAGGAGACGACCCTTGAAGGGCAGTGAGCGGGCGGTAGTGCCGAGGGACCCCGCGAGACGGGGAGCCGGCCGCCAGGCCGGGGGGACCCCGTCGCGTTGAGAGGGTTTCGGCACTACCGCCCGTGGAACAGTGCGCTGGGGGCGACTAGGAGGTGCTCTTCTCGATCGGCACTCCGATGAGGCTTCCCCACTCCGTCCACGATCCGTCGTAATTACGCACGCGCTCGTGGCCGAGCAGGTACTTGAGCACGAACCAGGTGTGCGCACTGCGCTCGCCGATGCGGCAGTACGCGATGGTCTCGCCTTTCCCGTCGATGCCCTTACCGCCGTAGATCTGACGGAGCTCCTCGGCGCTCTTGAAGCGGCCGTCCTCGGCGACGGCGGTCGCCCAAGGAACGTTCTGCGCTCCAGGGATGTGGCCCCCACGTTGCGCGCCTTCCTGTGGCAGGTTCTCAGGCGCGAGAAGCTCGCCGGCGTATTCCTTGGGCGACCGGACGTCGACGATCTTCGCGCCGTTCCCGATGACCCGCTCGAGCACGTATTCGCGGAGCGCTCTGACCGATGCGTCGGCTCCCGCGGCGCGATATTCGCTCTTCGCATAGCTCGGAGAGTCGGTCACGATCGGGCGTTTTTCCGCAATCCATTTCGCCCGTCCGCCGTTCACGAGCTTGACGTCCTTGTGGCCGTAGTACTTGAGCAACCAGAAGAACCAGGCGGCGAACCAGTTGTTGTTGTCCCCGTAGGCCACGATGGTCGTGCTCGGCGTGACGCCGGATTTCGAGAGCAGGGCCTCGAGCTGCTTCTTGTCGAGCAGATCGCGGACGGGCTGCTGCTGTAGATCGGTCTTCCAGTTGAGCCCGATCGCTCCCGCGACGTGCCCCTGGTCGTACGCGCTCGTGTCTACGTCGACCTCGAAGACCCGAACGTTCGGATCCTTTGCGTGCTGCGCAAGCCAGTCGGTCTCGACGAGAACGTCATTCGCATAGCCAGCCATGTGCTTCCTCCCCTGAGTTGTTTGGGATGCGAACGTGCGGATCAGGCGACCGCGGCGCGGCGCACGAGCGCCGCTACGAGCCGCCTAGGGACAGACGCAGGTAAGCCGCGACGAGCCGGTCTGAGGACGAGGATGAATTCCGACCTGGTGAGTCAACAATTGGTTTTCTAGCACCTGCCGCCCGCTCCGGCAAGCACGAAAACGCCTACGGCCAGCGCTCGAGGACCGCCGGAAGCTCGGTCAGATCATCGATCGTCGCGTCCGGCAGGACATCGACCTGCTCTTGCGGCGCACCAGCGAGCGGCCGCCGCCAGACCGCGCCGAGTCCAAGACGCTTCGCGCCCCAGACGTCCTGGCGAAGCCGATCTCCGATCATCACGGCCCCTTCTGGCGCGCTGCCGGCAAGTTCGAGGGCGCGCCGGAAGATCGCTGCGTGCGGCTTCTGCCAGCCGACGGTGTGCGAGCTCACGACATGGTCGATCACATCCGCGAGCCCGAACCGCTCCCAGTCGCGCCGGACCTCTTCGTCACCGCGCCAGAGCGTGTTGGTGACCAGCACCACCGAAAGGCCGTGCGCTTTGCACCACTCGAGCGCCTCTCTCGTGCCAGGGACGAGCGAACCGACCAGGTCGAGAGGGACCGTCACCGCCATCCGCAGACGATCCATGTGGATGTCGTCGATGCCGATCTGGCTGTTACGGAACCACTCGGACGCCCAGCGGTTCGTCTCCTGGCGCAGATGCTCCTCGACCTCATGCGTGTACGGCGGGGCGATCTCGGCGTCGAGAAACCTCTCGTACCACTCACGCTCCCCGAACTCCCGACGAAGCGCCTCGAGCATGAGCGCGCGGTTCTGTTCTTGCTTCCAGTGCTGAACGAGGGTGTCGCCCACATCGAAGAAGACCGCGCGGAGGGGCACGCGGCTATCGTATCGGGGCTCTCATGCTCGATTTCGAACAGCTTGCCTTCATCGAGAAGTGGCGACTGCGTGCGTCGCGCGGGGTCGTCGTCGCGTTGGACGGCACGCGCGGAGACATCCTCGTCACGATGCGCGTCGGGGAGGGAGCTGATCACCTCGACATGCGGGGACGCGACAACACCGGGGCCGTACGCAAGTCGCGGCTCACCCTCGGCGATCGCGTGACGATGGCCATCGAATATCGCGCGCGTGATTCCGGCAAGGCGAACGGACGTGGCGTGTCCGGCGGTCTCGTCGCGCCGGGCGCGAACGTGCGGGGCACGGTGGTGAGCACCGGCGACGTCGTCGTCGTCGACTGCGGCGCACAGGTGCTCGTTGCGGGTGAGACGCTGCCGGAGGCGAGCCCCGGAGATGAGATCGGCTTCGTTGTCGCGGAAGAGGGCAGGGCATACCTGATCCCGACGCGCTAGCGAGGACGAGGCGACGCTAGCTGAGCCTGTTCACCTCGTCGGCGATCTCTTCCTCATCCGGCACCTCGCGGAGCTGATGGACGTCGATGTAGCGACAGACCCCCTCTGCGTCGACGACGATGATCGCGCGCTCGGGTCGTCCGATTTCTTCGTTGAAGACGCCGTAAGCCTGCGAGACCTTGCCGTGCGGCCAGAAATCCGAGCAGAGCGGGTACTGCACGCCGCCGAGTGAATCGGCCCAGGCCTTCAGCGTGTAGACGGTGTCGCAGAGAATGCCCACGACCTGGGCCTTGCCGCCGGCGAAGCGCTGCTGGAGCGCGTTCAGCGCGGGGGCTTCGCTGTTTCAGGTATTGGTGAAAGCGAACGCGAAGAAAGCCAGCACCACGCGCTGCCCGCGGAACGTGGAAAGCGTGATCTCGCGCCCATCGTGCGAGCGCAGCGTGAAGTCGGGTGCCGGATCTCCGACCTTGAGCGTCTTGGTCTGGGTCGCGATCTTCGTTCGGCCTTTTGGGGCTGCCACGCACTTAGACTAACCGCGTGGCGACGATCGACCAGCGACGACGCATCACCGCCGACCGTCGCGACTTCAACCAGTACGCCGTCGTCTGCCCGTTCTGCAACGAGAACGTCGGTCCGCGCTTCGTGACGCGCGAGCACCTGGACATCCCGCCGAATCCGCCATATGCCGCGACCGTGCGCTGCCCGCGCTGCAAGGAAGAATTCGAGGTGATCTTCTCCGCGGGCTAGCGAGGCGCTACGGAGTGACGGTGATGTAGAGGAAGACGCCTTCGTCTTCCATCCACCAGACGCCATCGATGACCGGGCGCAGGTGGATCGCGTACGTACCCGGGGT
>MNEO01000002.1:0-507 GCA_001917735.1 Chloroflexi bacterium 13_1_40CM_68_21 | reverse complement strand
TTGTCGAGGTTCACCCCGAGCCGGGCCTCCTGCCCGAGCGTGCCCTTCACCCAGGGCTGGCTGCCGGTGTTCATGAACACGATCGAGAGCGGGCCGCTCACCTGTCCGACCTTGAGCGTCGGGAACGCCGACTCGGAGACCCAACGGCTGTGATAGTCGACCCGCGTGATCACCGGCACGAAGACGCCCTGGTCCTCGAGCCACGCGACACCGTCGACCACCGGGCGGAGCGGGATCATGACGGTGCCCGCGCTGAGCGGCGCCTTGACGGTGAACGTGAAGGACGCGACCCCACCCGGGCCGACCGCGGCCTCGTTCTGGACCGCGACGCGGTTCGGCAAGGGCCAACCCACGTTCATGCTCGAGCTATAGGCGGTGCTGTCACCGCGCACACCGAGCGCGACCTGGCTGCCGGCCACACCCCTCGTCCACGTCTTCGTTCCGGTGTTCCGGAATTGGAGCGTTACCGCGGACTGCGCGGC
Source organism: Chloroflexi bacterium 13_1_40CM_68_21 (assembly GCA_001917735.1). The sequence goes on along the minus strand of MNEO01000002.1, from coordinate 25 downwards.
GGGCTGCATCAGCGGGAGCCCTGTC
>MNEO01000006.1 GCA_001917735.1 Chloroflexi bacterium 13_1_40CM_68_21 | reverse complement strand
CCCGGCTCGGCCTTACGCCACACGTCTTCACAGAAGGTCGGGATGCTGAAATACACGGTGACGTCTTCTCTCGCGTCGAGCTGCTGGAGGGCGTCGATATCGCGAACGACCATCGTGCCCTTCGTGATGATGGTCGTCCGCATAGGAAATTCTCCGAGCGCCTGAAGACATCGACGTGTCAGCTCGTACTTCCCTTCGATGGGCTGATAGGGGTCCGTCGCGGTACCGATCGCGACTGATCCTTCGTGGTGGCGACGCAATTCGGCTCGCAGAACGTCGGCGAAGTTCACCTTCACCTCTACGTTCCGATCGAACCCTTCTCCAACATCCCGTTCGCGATAGCGCGCGTTGTAGGCGCGCGCAAAGCAATAGCGGCATGCGTGAGCGCATCCGGTCCACGGATTGAGGCTCCAATCGAAGGGCATGCCGTGGACGCGGTTCAACGCGCTCTTTGTAAGGACCTCGCGATATGTCACGTCGCCCATCCGTGCCCCAGACATGTTAGAACATCAGTTCTCTAACGTCCTTCTAGTGGCTCCTTCTTACTCAACCCATACCCGGTCCGCAAAGGTCGGTGCCTACACTCGACCGAGGTTCGTGCCCACCAGAGCGGATCGGCCATACGGCTCGTTCCCGCGGGGCCGTCCTGACGCGGTCCCGGAACCCGGCGCGTCGCCGAGTCCGCAGCGCGACCGCTTCGGGACGGTGGTCCGTCGCGCGCTGCCGTGGGGCGCCGCCCTCGCAGCTCCGGCCCTCTTGATCGCGATCTCGCTCGCACCGGTCCCCACAGCGGAAGATGCGCGCCCCTCGCCGACGCCGACGCCTTCGATCAGCGAGGTCTACGCCAAGGTCGCACCGTCGGTGGTCCAGATCAAGACCGCGAAGCCGGATGGAACGCTCCTCGAAGCAGGATCGGGCGTGGTGATCGACGAGGCGGGCGACATCCTCACCGCGCTACACGTGGTCCAGGGCTGGCCCAGCGTGACGGTCGTCTTCGCCGACGGCACGCAGTCGCGCGCGGTGATCATCGCGCAGATGGCCGAGAACGACATCGCCGCGCTGCGTCCCGCGAGCCCGCCCGCGCAGATCGTCCCCGCCATTTTGGGCAGCCCGTCGACGCTCCATATCGGCGACGACGCGATCGTCGTCGGGAATCCATTCGCGCTCACCCGCTCGCTCTCGACCGGCGTGATCAGCGGACTCAACCGGAGTGTGCAGATCCCGGGGCAGGGGCGAGCGCTGACCGGGCTCATCCAGTTCGACGCCGCGGTGAACCCGGGTTCGTCGGGGGGGCCACTCGTGAATCGCGGCGGCGACGTCGTGGGCATCGTGACCGGACTCGTGAATCCGACCGGACAGCCCGCCTTCAGCGGGGTCGGATTCGCGGTGACCATCGACACCGCGGCAGGCGCGCTCGGCCTGCCGCCGGACTAGGAGACGACGCCATGACCGAAGCGCACGTTGCGGTCCCACCCGACACCGGCAGGCTCCTCTTCGAGATCAAGAAGGTGATCGTCGGGCAGGACCACCTGCTCGAGCGGATCCTCGTGGCTCTTCTCGCCCGCGGGCATCTTCTCGTCGAGGGCGTGCCCGGTCTCGCGAAGACGCTCTCGGTCAAGACGGTCGCGCAGGCGATCACCGGCGAGTTCAAGCGAATCCAATTCACGCCCGACCTCGTTCCCGCGGATCTCGTCGGCACGCGCATCTACAACCAGCGGGCCGGCGATTTCCAGACCTCGCTCGGGCCCGTCTTCACGAACCTTCTGCTTGCGGACGAGATCAACCGCGCGCCGGCCAAGGTCCAGAGCGCCCTGCTGGAGGTCATGCAGGAGCGGCAGGTGACCATCGGCCGGGAGACGCACAAGGTGCCCGATCCGTTTCTCGTGATGGCGACGCAGAACCCGATCGAGACGGAGGGCGTCTATCAGCTTCCCGAGGCGCAAGTGGATCGCTTCATGATGAAGGTGCTCGTCGGGTATCCGAGCGAGATGGATGAGTTCGTCGTGGTCGAGCGGATGACCGGACGGCTGTCGCCGATCGTTCCGGTCATGACGGCGGATCGGCTCCTCGCCCTCCAGCGCGAAGTCGACGAGGTCTTCGTCGACCCGACGCTGATGGAGTACGTCGTGAGGCTCGCGTCCGCGACGCGTCAGCCCGCGGAATACGGCATCGGCGACGTCGCCAAGTACGTCACCTACGGCGCGAGCCCGCGCGCCTCGATCAACCTCGTGCTTGCGGGGCGTGCGCTCGCGTTCCTGCGCGGCCGGCGCTATGTGACCGGCCAGGACCTCGTCGATCTCGCGCTCGATGTCATCCGGCATCGCCTTGTGCTCTCGTTCGAGGCGCTCTCGGACGAAGTCACCGCCGACGACATCGTCCGCCGCGTGCTCGCGCGCATCCCGGTGCCGACCGAGCCGCTCCAGGGACATGTCGAAATCCGGGCCTGAGCGCCGCCTGCAGCGGCTCGACTGGACCATCGTGCGTCGGCTCGACGGACTGCTTCAGGGCGACTACCGCACGGTGTTCAAGGGCCAGGGCCTCGACCTGGCGGACATCCGCGAATATGCGTTCGGCGACGACGTTCGGCATATCGACTGGAACGTGACCGCGCGTCTGGACACCCCGTATGTCCGCGAGTATCTCGAGGATCGGGAGATCAGCGCGCACTTTCTCCTCGATCTCTCGCCATCGGTCGACTTCGGCACCGTGGACCGGCGCAAGCGCGATCTGCTGCTCGACTTCACCGGCGTGCTCGCCCGTCTCCTGACGCGCAGCGGGAACAAGGTCGGCGCGACGATCTACGCGACGCGTGTCGAGCGCGCGATCCCCGCGCGCGGCGGTCGTATCCAGGTGCTGCGCCTCCTGAACGAGGTGGAAAAGCGGCCGCGTCTCGAGAGGGCGCCGCTCACGTCGCTGAGCGAGCTGCTCGAAGCCGCGATGCGGGCGCTCAAGCGGCGTTCGCTGGTCTTCGTGGTCTCTGACTTCTTCAGCGCCGAGGGCTGGGAGGAACGCCTCACCCGGATCGCGCGCCGACATGAGACGCTCGCTGTGCGGCTGGTCGATCCGCGCGAGAGCGAGCTGCCCGACATCGGCCCGGTCGTTCTCACCGACAGCGAGACCGGCGAGCAGCTGCGCGTGGACACGCACGACCGGCGCTTCCGTGAGCGCTTTACCGAGGCGGCGCGGCGCCGCGAGGAGCGGCTCGCCCGAGCCTTCACGCGCGCGGGTGTCGATGTGCTCGTGCTGCGCACCGACGAGGATCTGGTCCGCGCTATCGTTCGTTTCGCCTACGCACGGAAGCGGCGTGCCGCGCGACGCGCAGCGATGGGGGCGATCGCATGACGTTCATCTGGCCGACGGCGCTGGTCCTGGTCGTAGTGGTCGCCGTCCTCGCGGTTCTCTACGTGCTCGCGCAGCGCCGCCGCAACCGGTACGCGCTCCGGTACGCGAACCTTTCGCTCGTGCGCGAGGCCATCGGCAAGGGGCCCGGGTGGCGACGTCACGTGCCGCCGGCGCTCTTCCTGCTGGCCCTCGCGTTCATGTCGGTCGGCGTGGCGCGCCCGCAGGCCGTGGTTGCCGTCCCGAGCCAGGAAGGCACGGTCATCCTCGCCATCGACGTATCGGGCTCGATGCTCGCCGAGGATATGAAGCCGAACCGGATCGAGGCGGCGAAGGCCGCGGCCCGCGCGTTCGTCGACAAGCAGAGCGAGAGCGTGAAGATCGGCGTCGTCTCGTTCTCGGGCGACGCGTCGATCGTGCAATCGCCCACCACCGACAAGAGCCTGGTGATCGCGGCGATCAACCGTCTCCGGCCGCAGCGCGCGACGGCCATCGGCCGCGCGATCCTCGTCTCGCTGGACGCCATCGAGGAGTCGATGGGGAGCGAGACGGATCTTCCCAGCTCGATCCTGCAACAGCAGCAGACTCCGGGGGCGACGCCTCGGCCGGCCGCCACGCCGCTGCCCGCCCATCTGCAGGGCCAGCATTCGTCCGCGTCGATCGTCCTCCTCTCCGATGGGCAGAACAATCAATTCCCGCCACCGCTCGACGTCGTCGACCAGGCGAGCTCGCGCGGGGTCCGCGTGTACACGATCGGCGTCGGGAGCGCGGCCGGGACGATCGTTCGGCTTCAGGGTCGTGCGGTCCGCACCGCGCTTGACGAGGCGACTTTGAAGAAGATCGCGCAGCTCACCGACGGCGAGTACTTCAACGCGAGCACCGAGCAGGATCTGCGCGCGGTCTACGAGAACCTCACCACGCAGCTGGTCATCCGCAACGAGAAGACGGAGCTGACCGCGTACTTCACGCTCGCGGCGGCGGTGCTCGCGGTCATGGCCGGCGCTTTCTCGCTCCTCTGGTTCAATCGCCTGCCCTAACGGGCATTCGCCGCACCCGCTCTGGTCGGCCCGCGCTCTGCAGCACGTCGCGGCGTGCCAGAGATCCCTGGCTGGGTCGTCCTCGGTCTCGTCTCGGCTCTCTGCGCGGCCCTCGTCGCGATCTTCGGCAAGCTCTGCCTCGCCGAGGTCTCGCCGATCCCGGCCACCATGGCCCGCGCGATCGTGATGGCCGCGGTCACCTCGCTCGCCGCCATCGCGACCGCTGACGTCAAAGAGCTCGCCGCCATGGATCGTGGCTTACGTACTTCGCCGCCCTGAAGCTGGGTCAGGCGAGCGCCCGTATCGGGCTCGATGCTCGCCGAGGATATGAAGCCGAACCGGATCGAGGCGGCGAAGGCCGCGGCCCGCGCGTTCGTCGACAAGCAGAGCGAGAGCGTGAAGATCGGCGTCGTCTCGTTCTCGGGCGACGCGTCGATCGTGCAATCGCCCACCACCGACAAGAGCCTGGTGATCGCGGCGATCAACCGTCTCCGGCCGCAGCGCGCGACGGCCATCGGCCGCGCGATCCTCGTCTCGCTGGACGCCATCGAGGAGTCGATGGGGAGCGAGACGGATCTTCCCAGCTCGATCCTGCAACAGCAGCAGACTCCGGGGGCGACGCCTCGGCCGGCCGCCACGCCGCTGCCCGCCCATCTGCAGGGCCAGCATTCGTCCGCGTCGATCGTCCTCCTCTCCGATGGGCAGAACAATCAATTCCCGCCACCGCTCGACGTCGTCGACCAGGCGAGCTCGCGCGGGGTCCGCGTGTACACGATCGGCGTCGGGAGCGCGGCCGGGACGATCGTTCGGCTTCAGGGTCGTGCGGTCCGCACCGCGCTTGACGAGGCGACTTTGAAGAAGATCGCGCAGCTCACCGACGGCGAGTACTTCAACGCGAGCACCGAGCAGGATCTGCGCGCGGTCTACGAGAACCTCACCACGCAGCTGGTCATCCGCAACGAGAAGACGGAGCTGACCGCGTACTTCACGCTCGCGGCGGCGGTGCTCGCGGTCATGGCCGGCGCTTTCTCGCTCCTCTGGTTCAATCGCCTGCCCTAACGGGCATTCGCCGCACCCGCTCTGGTCGGCCCGCGCTCTGCAGCACGTCGCGGCGTGCCAGAGATCCCTGGCTGGGTCGTCCTCGGTCTCGTCTCGGCTCTCTGCGCGGCCCTCGTCGCGATCTTCGGCAAGCTCTGCCTCGCCGAGGTCTCGCCGATCCCGGCCACCATGGCCCGCGCGATCGTGATGGCCGCGGTCACCTCGCTCGCCGCCATCGCGACCGCTGACGTCAAAGAGCTCGCCGCCATGGATCGTGGCTTACGTACTTCGCCGCCCTGAAGCTGGGTCAGGCGAGCGCCGTGAGCGGGCTCGATCGCCTGTCGGTCGTCTTCGTCGTCGTTCTCGCTGCGTGGTTCCTCGGCGAGTCGCTCTCGGTCTGGAAGGCGGTCGGCGCTGGGCTCATGGTCGCCGGGGCGATCTTGATTGCGCGGTAGAGCGCCCCTAGTCCCTCTTCGTGGTGCCCTGCGGCGGCAGGGCCGGCTGACCGGGCTTGTCCTTGCGCGGTCCGTACTGATCCTTCGCCGCTGTCGTCGGCGGGGTGGTCGGCACCGGAACCGGCGCCGGTGCCGCGGTCGGCTTGGCGGTCGGCGTGGGCAGGACCGTCGGCAAGGTCGACGCGATCTTCGCGCTCGCCGAGGGGGTCGCCCCCGTGTTATGCGACGGCTCCGCGGATGGCGCGCGTGTCGTGCTGCTTGTCGGCGCCGCGGTCGGCACCGAGGTCCTGATCGGCTTCGCGCTCGCGATCACGGGGGGCAGCGGCGGAAGGGTCGAGACGGGAGGCTCGAACGCGCTCGTTGGTGTCGCGCTCGGCGCTGGCGTTCGCATCGTCGGCGCCGTGCGTGTCTGAGTCGCGATGTGCGTGGTCTCGGGTGGCTGGATCTGCGGGCGCGGCGCAGCGAGCGTGCCGATCGGCTTCGGAGCTGGTCTCACAGGTGACGTCAGCGCGGCGGCGGGTCCAGGCGGCGAAGGCGTGCCCGCCGGGGTCACGATGGTGGCCGCGCCCGCCGGAACGGTGACCGAGGTCCCGCCCGCGCTCGTTTCCACGCTGCCCGTTGTGGCGACCACGGTGGTGTCGCCACCGGGCGCGACCGCGACGAGCGAGCCAGAGCCGGCGCGAATGACCGATGCCATCGCCGCGCTCCGCACCTCGTAACGGCCACCCGAGGCCACCGTCTTTGCCACCGCATACCAGACGCGGCCGAGGGTCTGCTGCATGCGCACGACGTAGTCGCCCGCGGTCGTGCGGACGAACTCGATCGTGAGCTCGCTCGATTCCTCGAGCAGAGCGGTCGACCCGTCCGGATAGGTGACGATCGCGTGACCGGTGGGGTCCGTCGCGACCGTGTCGCCGCTACGGATGATCCGTTCGTCGGTGACCTCGGCGACGAGGCTCTCCCGCGTGAGGGTGACGCGCGAGGAGAGCGTGTCGAGGAGCGCGGACTGAGCGGCCGCCGGGGACTGCATCGTGAGCAAGGAGAAGATCAGCGCCGCGCAAATTGCGACACAGACACCCCACCGCGCCACCACACCCATGGCCCGGAAAACATGCGCTGTTTGCGCCCCGCCGCCGTCCGCCAAATTGATGAGGCGGCTCTCATGGAGGTATCGGCAATCAGCCTAGGTACGAACGGCTCACCCGAGTACTAGTACGCCGCTATCCGAAGAACAGCGGCACTATGCGGGGCCACCGTGGCCACAACCTCGCCGCGCCGGTCACCGACGTCGGATCGCCGCCAAAGGTCGCGAACCCGTACACGTTCGCGCGCGGCGAATCCGAGCTCATCCAGCCCGACGCGGAGCTCTTGCGAGAGCGAGCCCCGGTTCAAGAGGGCGACGGCGTACGCACGCGAGCCGGCGAGCTCGCGGATCCACACGTCGCCCTCACCGTCGCCACGGATACGCCGCGCCTGCACGCCACGCGCGTCCTGGTCGACCGCGACGATCTCGGGCGCCGTGAGCATGGAGCGGACCTCCTCGCTCATCGCGCGCAGATCGTTTCCGGCCATGAGTGGCGCGGCGAGCATCGCCCAGAGCCCGAAATGCGCACGGTCTTCATCCGCGCTCATCCCATTCCCGACCTCGAGCATGTCGGGGTCGTTCCAGTGATCGGGCCCTGAATACGAGTGCAGGTCGACCTGCCGATCGAGGATCGTCGCGACGCTCGACCATTCCGGTTGGATGTCCCAGCAGGTTCGCCAGAGATGTCCGAGCGTGCCCGCCCACTCCCAGGGTCGCGCGCGGCCCCACTCGCAGATGGAGAGGACGATCGGCCGCCTCGCCGCGTGGATGGCCATCGCCCACTTCGCGTAGCAGGCGCGGGGGCTCAGCCCGTCGGTGTGGCACCAGTCCACCTTCACGTAGTCGACGCCCCATTCCGCGAACCGCCGCGCGTCGCGGAATTCGTAGCCCAGGCTCGCGGGAAAGCCCTGGCAGGTCTTCATCCCGGCGTCGGTGTAGATGCCGAAGCGCAGACCGAGCGCGTGGATCCGGTCGGCGAGCGCGGCGATCCCGCTCGGGAATTTCACGGGATCGGCGACGAAGTCGCCGTTGCGATCGCGCTCGGGCGCCATCCAGCCGTCATCGATGACCACGTACCGGTAGCCGGCGTCGCGCATCCCGCTTTCGACCATCGCCTCGGCCGTCTCGCGCACCAGGCCCTCGTCGATCTTGACCCCGAAGCGGTTCCAGCTGTTCCACCCCATCGGCGGGGTCGGGGCGAGGCCATCGGAGAGCCTTCCGATCCCCATCAGGGCACCACGGCGACGAGACGGCCGCCGTCGTACCGACGCAGAACGCGCTCCGCCGCATCTTCTGCCGCGCCGCTTTGCGTGAGCGCGAGGATGCTGCCACCGAAGCCGCCGCCCACGAGCCGCGCGCCACGAACGGCGCGATCGTCGCACGCGAGCTCCACGAGGCGATCGAGCTCGGGCGTTGAGACCTCGTAGTCATCGCGAAGCGAGCGGTGGGAAGCATCGAGCAGGGCGCCGAGCTTTGACACGTCGCCCGACTCGAGGGCCGCAACCGCATCGCGAACACGACCGTTCTCGGTGACCACGTGCCGAACGCGCCGATCGAGCGGTGGCGGAAGACGCTCGAGCACCTCGTCCAGAGGGCGATCCTCGAGGTCGCGGATCGATCCGACGCCGAGGTGCCGCGCAGCCTGCTCGCACTCCTCTCGCCGCTGGTTGTAGCCCCCGGTGGCGTGCTCGTGGCGCGTGCCAGAGTCGATGACGGCGAGCTCGACCGAGGGCGGGAGCGCGACCGTCATGCGTGAGAGATCGCGCAGATCGATGAGCAGCGCCGCGCTCCGGCGCCCGTAGATCGACGCGAGCTGATCCAAGAGTCCCGCGTGCGCGCCGACGAAATCGGTCTCGGCGCGGTGCGCCACCTGCGCGATCTCGGCGTCGTCGAGCGCGAGATCGAACAGCTCGCCGAGGGCCCGAACGAGCGCGACCGCGAGCGCCGCGCTGGAACCGAGTCCCGCGCCGAGCGGAAGCGTGCTTGCGATCTCCGCATCGAACCCGCCGAGGCGCGCGCCCCGGCCGCGCAGTGCGGCGGTCACCCCGCGCGCGCGATCGGCCCATGTCCCGTCACGGTGCTCCCGACCGATGACATAGGAGGCCTCGTGGGGCTCTACCTCGGCGTCGGTGACGAGATGCGCGCTCCGGTCCTCACGCGCCAGCGCGGTGACGGTGACGTGGAGGCCGAGCGCGACGGGCAACACCAATCCGTCGTTGTAGTCGGTGTGCTCCCCGATGAGGTTGATCCGACCGGGAGCCTGCCCGGTGGCGCGGCGCATCGCCCGCGCACGATACCGCCCCGACCCGTCACAGGACCGCAAACGAGGTGAAGCGCACGTATCGATCACGCGGGCGTATCTCTCTCGGTTCCACTTCGATCGGGTGATCCGCGCCGCGGTCGGCGAGGCCCCGGCGACGGCTCCTCCTCGAGAAGGCTGAAACGCTCGGCGACGAGGTGCTTGACCGACCGCTGATGCTCGGGGACGCCGACGTTCGCGAGATCAGCGAGCGCACCGTCCGCGAGCTGCTTCATCGGCTCGTGAACCAAAGGAGACCTGGGCGGCCTCGATAAGGGGACGCCCCGAGCCGGACGACCCGGACCGCTGTCGCCGGCCTCCGGCGGCGCCTCGCGAAGATCGCCCCCGAGTGGCGCGCCCTGGTGCGCGACATCCGCGAGCGCGCGGCGTGGGACGACGCCTTCATCGACACGCTCTGTGATCCACCCGAGACGTTTTCGTTCCGCGGCGCGCTGGCCCACGTCGTGACGATCTCCGCATACCGTCGTTCGCTCGCCACGGCGCGATGCGCGCCTTGGGCGTGGACGATCTCGGTTACGGCGACCCGATCAGCTGGGAGCGCGCCCGCTCGAGCGGCGGGTCCTGAGGCGACGTCGAGCCGTACGCGCGTTCCGGGCACACTAGAGGCGTGCGGTTCGACAAAACGCTTGACGTGCGGCGCGCCATGGCGATCTATGCCCACCCCGATGACGCCGAGTTCGGGATGGCCGGAACGGTCGCCAAATGGGCGAAGGCCGGAGTCGAGTTCACGTACTGCATGGTCACCAACGGAGCATCAGGCTCGCAGGATCCCGACATGACGCGCGAACGCTTGCGCGACATTCGCGCCGCGGAACAACGCGAAGCCGCCCGGATCCTCGGTGTGAAGAACGTCGTCTTCCTCGGCTTTGAAGACGGTTACCTCGAGCCGACGATCGACGTGCGTCGCGCCGTCGCGCGCGAGATTCGCAGGCACCGACCGGACGTGATCTTCACGATGGATCCGACCACCCGGTATGGAGGCGGCTATGTGAACCACCCGGACCACATCGCCGCCGGCGAGGTCGTCCTCCGGTCGATCAATCCCGACGCGTCCACCCGCCAGATGCTGCCGGAGCTCTGGCAGAAAGAACGGCTCGAGCCGCACAAGCCGAAGGCGCTCTTTCTCATGGCGTTCGGCAAACCGGACACGATCGTCGACGTCAGCGACGTGGTCGAGGTGAAGATGAAGGCCCTGCTCGCGCACCGCTCGCAGATCGAGCCCGAGAGCGTGGACTTCGTCCGTGACTGGATGCGCGAGACCGGCAAGCCCAAGCGTTACGCCTACGCCGAGGGCTTCAAGGTGCTCCGCTTCGATGAAGATCGCGCGCCGCGGCGCGGCGCTAGGCGCGAAGAGCGGAAAGCACCTCGAGCGCGTGGCCGTCGGGCTTCACGAAGTACCACGCGCGCTCGACTTTCCCGTCGCGGCCGATGAGGAAGGTCGAGCGGATCACGCCTTCGCCTCGTCCAGGCCGATCGCCCCAGGCGCCGTACGCGTCGTGAGCCTTGCGGTCGGCGTCGGTCAGAAGCCGCACCCGCAGGCCGTACTTCGTTTTGAAAGCTTGATGCGCTGAGGCGTCGTCCCGCGAGACGCCAAGGACCGGAACGCCGAGCATCTCGAACTGCGGGAAGTTGTCGGTGAACTGGCAGGCTTCGGTCGTGCACCCGGGCGTGTCGTCTTTCGGGTAGAAGTAAACGACGTAGCGCGCCCCTTTCAGGTCCTTCGTCGAGACGACCTTCCCATCCTCGTCTGGCAATGCGAACGCGGGCGCCTGGTCGCCGGGCTTGAGCTCCACGGTCAGAAGGGTACGACGACGAAGCGGCCGCACGCCGCGAGGAGCGACAGCGCGACGAGCACTGCGTTCGCCGGAAGGTTGCGCCACTCACGCCGAGTGATGTGGAAGGCGATGGCGAGGACCTGAAGCAGCGCGAGCGCTGCGACGGCTAGCGGACGTAGGCGGCGCGGAACGCCTCGAAGCGCGCATAGAACGCGTCGGTCGTCTCGCCGAAGGCCGCGGCGAAGGCCTGATGCCACTCCTGTCCGGACCCGACGCGCGCGCACCAGTCGCGGATGGTGGTGATGCCCTTCGGCGCGAGCAGGCGGTCGACCGCCAGGTACCCGACCGCGAAGGGGTTGGCGTTCGCGGGCCAGGACGACTCGAGGGATGACAGCGTGACGTGGTTTGAGGCGGTCGTGAGCTGGCGCCTCGTGAACGTGTCGAGGTTGGACTGTGGAACGAGCCCATCGACGACGAGCGACCGATACGCGAAGGATTCCGCCATGCCCTCGGCGATCCAGCGGACGCCGACCATGCACGCGTTACCTCCGATGGCGTACTGCCAGAGATGCACGTACTCGTGGGCGGCGAGCTCGGTGCGCTCGGTGTCCGCGGTCCAGGTGTCCGCCGCGGAGGCCGGCGGGGTCCGCCAGGCGGGGTTGGAGGTGACGATCTCGAAGGTGTCGCCGATGGTGAGGCAGCAATAGCGCTGCGTGCTGTCGCCGACGTAGACGTGCACGAGCGAAGAAGAGCGGCGCGTACCGCCGGCGTTCAAGTCGAGGAATGCGCTCTCGTGCTGCACGCCCTGATGGACGAGCGCGATGTCCGGCGCGCCGACTCCTGGGTCGATCTGGAAGCGGACACCGACCGGATCCGGTGGCGTCGGCCTCGGCGGCGTTCCGTCGGGATTGAGGACGGTGACTTGCCAGAAAACTCCGATGTCCTCGAGCCACGTCGCACCCTCGACGAGCGGCCGCACGTAGAGCCGGTATGTGCCTGGCGTGGACGGAGCTTTCAAGGTGAACTGGAACCACGCGATCTGACCCGGCCCGACGTAGGGCGCGGGCTGGACGGCGATCCGGTTATAGCGCGGCCACCCGGTCGCCGGCGAACCAAGCTGGCCGTCACCCCCGAGAATGCTCGGCCGGTCCTGGCCGGGCTCGCTGTCCCAGGTGCCCAGATACGCGGACTCGCCGATGCGCCCAGCGACCCAGCCGAGCGAACCCGAGTTGTAGTACGCGAGAGTCGCGCTCGCGGTGTCTCCCGCGCACAGGCGCATGTATCCGCTTTGGCCGTACCAGGCGGCGTGGAATCCGGGAAGCTTGGCGGGCGCCGCGGCGGGTGGAGGGATGCCCGGACCGATCTCTGCAGCGCATGTCGCCGCGACGCTCCGGGCGACAGGTGTCAGCGGAACGATCAAGATGATCGCGCAGAGCAGCGCTCGCATGCGTAGGTGGAACACGCCAGATCGGCGGCGTGTTACGGGAATACCCAGGGAGTAGTCAATGAAGGTCAAAGAGCTCGGGCACATCGTCCTATATGTCCGTGACCTCGAGCGGTCACGGCGCTTCTATGGAGAGACGCTCGGTTGGAGCGAGATCACACCGGAGGAGGGGCTTGGGTTCCCAGCCGCGGCGTTCTCGTCGGGCCGCACACATCACGAGCTGCTGCTCATCGAGGTCGGACCGAGCGCCACACCGATCCCGAGCGGCCGGCGCATTGGGCTCTACCACTTCGGCCTCAAGGTAGGCGAGACGGACGATGAGCTGCGCGAGGCGCGTGACGCGGTCGCCGCGGCGGGCGTGCGCATCGTCGGCGCGACCGATCACGGCGTCACGCACAGCCTGTACATCGAAGATCCGGATGGGAACGAGATCGAGCTGTACATCGACGTTCAGCCGGCGCGCTGGAAGGAAGATCCGGGCGCGATGTTCAGGGATCCGGTGGCGCGGCCGCTGCGTCTCTAAGTCTCGGCCTCGTCCTCTTGGGGCCAGTCGAACTTCGCGAGCGCGGCCCGCGTGATCCCTCCGGTCTTGAACCATTTGTGCCCGTCCGGCATGCCGCCGGGGCAGTAAGCCCACCCGCCCTCTTCGGCGACGTTGAACGGGCTCGAGGGATCCACGGGCCGCTTCTTCCGATGATCCGCGCGCACGCAGATGAATTGGATGAGCGCTCGGTCCATCTTTCTAGATCGGGCGCGCGTTCTTCACGTGATGGGAGTGGATGCTGCGGCGTGTGGCCGGTGCTTCATCGGGCTCGATGATGAGGACGAGCCCGTCCGCGGCGTCGATCGTGCCGAGCAGTTTCCCGCGCGCGGTCGCGGTATCCGCGGCGGGTGTGAGGTCGAGGACGACACGCTTGCCGACGAGAGCTTTCAATGAATCATGTGTTGTCATCTAGGTTTCTACGGAGCGGGTGGCGGGAATCGGACCCGCGATCAATCCTTGGGAAGGATTTTTGTTACCACTACAACACACCCGCGTACGAGTCATTCTATGCTGCCGGCGTATCGAGCAGCTTGGTCCAGCCGAACTGCCTCGCGGTCCTTCGACGGTGGCAATTCGCGCATCGCACTTGTTGATCTCGGCGATCACGATGGGCCATGGCCGATACTGAGCGAGGCGAGCGACAGCATCGATTTTGGACGTGAGCTCTCTGTGGTCGAACTCGAGCAGCAGTGGATCAGATTCGCCGCAGTCAACGCACGGGTGCTCGAGCAGATACGCCAGGACCATCGCTTTGTTCTTCTGGTACCCGCGCCGGCGGCTCTTGTGCGCCCTCTTCAGGTATTTGGCCCGGTTGCGCTTGTAATGCTCACGGCTGTACGCAGCGCTACATGCCAGGCATTTCGATCCACGCTTGCCCAGCGGACGATCCTTGAAGGGGAACATTGAGAGCGGCTTCAGGAGTCCGCACTTTCCGCACTTCTTCAAGCCTGTAGCGATTCCTGCGGCGAATTCGAACAGCCCGACACTCCGTTCGGAAGGAGTCTTCGTGGACGAAGCCAGCGCCTCGGGCCTTCTGGCTTTCCAATCGAATTGGATCGCCGTTCGACGTCGATGACAGTTCGCGCAGCGCACATCGCATTTCGCGATCTCCGCGAGCACGCGGACCCAAGCTTTGTGCAGGGCAAGGACCACAACGTTGTGTCTCTTGTTTGATGGATCCCGATGGTCGAAATCGAGAACGACGATGTCTGCCTCGCCGCAGTCGACGCAAGGATGGGCGCGTAGGTACTCGCGCAGAAGCGGCCGGTTCTCGTCGCGATACCTCTGGATTCGCGCGACTTCGTGCCGAATGTACGTTGCACGGTTGCGGAGGTAGTGAGCGCGTCGATACGCGGCATGACATGGGCGGCAGCGGCCCTGGCGCGTTCCGAGAGCGATGTTGCGAAAGGCGAAGTCAGTGATGGGCTTGACCAAGCGGCAGTCGTAGCAACGGCGAGTCGCAAGAGGATCGAGAGCAGCGGCAGTGATGGCCAAGGAACGACCTCTTGAGGTCCGGGTCGGTCCTTCCTCCGCCTGACGGTCCTCTAGAACAGTAGTTCTATCACCACGCAACCAAAAAAGCAAGCGCCGACGCGCGAAAAATCCGCGCGACCGATCAACTGACTAGCCTCGCGATGATGGCGTGGAAGAAATCACCCCC
>MNEO01000054.1:1774-10780 GCA_001917735.1 Chloroflexi bacterium 13_1_40CM_68_21 | reverse complement strand
GGACGGCGAGCGTCGCCGGGTCGTCGTGACCGGCATCGGCATGATCAGCCCCCTCGGATCGTCAGTGCAGAAGACGTGGGAGGGCATCGTCGCGGGCAAGAGCGGCATCGGTCCGATCACCCGCTTCGACCCAACGGGTCTGGAGACCACGATCGCGGGCGAGGTGCGCGACTTCGACGCGCTCGAGCACATGGATCGCAAAGAGGTGCGGCGCTCGGATCGGTTCGTGCAGTTCGCGGTCGCCGTCGCCGGTCAAGCGCTCAAGGACGCGCGGCTCGAGCTAACCCCCGCTCTCGCCCCGCGCGTCGGGGTGGCCTTCGGCTCAGGGATCGGCGGCGTCGAGACCCTTGTGGACAACATCCTGTCGCACGACAAAGACCCCAGGAGGGTGTCGCCCTTCCTGATCCCGATGATGATCATCGACATGGCGGCGGGCGAGATCGCCATGAAGTACGGGGTAAAGGGCCCGAACATGGGCCACGTGTCGGCGTGCGCGTCCAGCGCGAACGCGATCGGCGAGGCGGCCGAGATCATCCGCCGAGGGCAGGCCGACGTGATGCTCGCAGGTGGTGCGGAGGCCGGCCTGATCAAGGTGGCGATCGGCGCGTTCAACCAGGCCCGCGCGCTGTCCACGCGAAACGACGCTCCCGAGAAGGCGTCGCGCCCATTCGACAGAGAGCGCGATGGTTTCGTCTTCAGCGAAGGCGCGGGTTGCCTGGTGCTCGAGGGTCTCGACTTCGCGCGTGCGCGCGGCGCGACGGTCCTCGCGGAGATACTCGGCTACGGACAGTCGGCGGACGCTTACCACGTGACCGCGCCACCCCCTGGCGGTGAGGGCGCCGTGCGCGCGATGCAGATGGCCATCGCCAACGCCGGCGTGCGCCCCGAGAGGATCGGGTACGTGAACGCGCACGGTACCTCGACGCAAGCCAACGATGGCGCCGAGACCGCCGCGCTCAAGACGGTCTTCGGCGATCACGCCCGGAAGCTGGCGATCTCCTCCACGAAGTCGATGACCGGCCACACCCTCGGCGCCGCCGGCGCCCTGGAAGCGGCGATCTGCATTCTGGCCATGCGCGACGGCGTGCTCCCGCCGACCATCAACCAGGAAGTGCCCGACCCCGAGTGCGACCTCGACTACGTGCCCAACCGCTCGCGCCAGGCGCGGGTCGATGTGTCGCTATCCAATTCGATGGGCTTCGGCGGCCACAACGTCGCGCTCGTCATCCGACGGGACGCCGCCTAGTGCCCGACCCGAAGCGCATCCGCGCCGAGGCGAACGCGCTCGTGGGCGAGCTGCTCGAACGCCTGGTGCACGAAGACGTGCGCGAGCTCGAAGTGAAGCGAGGCGGCGTTCGCGTCCGCGTGGCAAAGGACGGAGGTGTCGCCGCGGGTGCGGCGGCTACGCCGCCATCTGTGTCATCGGGTACGCGGGGGGACGGGGCGGTACCCCCCCCGATTTCTGTTGATCTGCCGACGGTGAACGCGCCGCTCACGGGGATCTTCTACCGCTCGCCATCGCCGCAGGCCCAGCCCTACGTGCAGGTGGGTTCGAACGTGGCTTCGGGCGAGGTCATCGGGTTGATCGAGGCGATGAAGCTCTTCAACGAGATCCGCGCCACGGCGGCGGGCAGAGTGCGCCGGATCTTCATCGAGAACGGCCAGCTCGTCCGCGCGCACCAGCCGCTCATCGAGCTCGAGCCTGTATGAACGAGCGGCGCTGCGTCATCTGCGGGAAGCCCCTCGAGGCCGGAGCGATCCGTGTCCGCTACGAGGCTCTCCTCTACGTCTTCGATAGCGAGCGCTGCAAACGGATCTTCCAGGAGAACCCTGACCGCTACCTCGACGCCGGTGGCGGAGTCCTGCCCGAGCCGCGTTAGGGCGGACTACCGACTCGTCGAGCGTGAGAGCGCGGCCATGATCACGGCGCGGATGAGCCCGGCCGGCATGCGGTCGCTCACGTAGCCGAGCGCGCGCATGAGCGGGGCGGGATCGCTCGCGCGAACCTGCACCGCGTAGACGACGGTGGGCACACGCTCCGCGAGCTCGTCCACCGCCCTCGCGTCGGCCTTGCCGTACGAGCTCAGGATGACGAATGGCGCGTCGGGCTCGACGTCGGAAGGATCCTCGACCCGAAACAGTGAGAACGGGAGCTCCACCGAACGGAGCAGCCGGAACACGCTGCCGTAGGGATCGACCACCGGAACCGCGACGTCGAGCGCCATTGCCATGGCCAGAGAGATTCGGGCGCGCCGTCGTCTCCCGGAACACCTGAACGGGGGAGAAGCGCGTTAGGCTCGGATGGATATGCGATACAGACCTGCCACCGTGGCCGTGGGCATCGCTGTGTCGATCCTCATCGTGCTCGCGGTTGTGGTGCTCTACGGCATGCGCTCTCCGACACCTGCGGCAAGCCCCAGCCCGTCCGCGACGGTGAGCCCCTCACCGACCGAGGCCGCTGTCTCTCCCAGCCCGACGGCGCAGCCCAGTCCGACGGCGACGCCGAACGCGCCCGGCGACGCGACGGTCAAGGTCACCAAGGTCACAGTCCCATCGGAGTTCCACTACGTCGTGGTCGGTTCCGGCGAGGACTTCCGCGTCGTGATGCTGAACCTCGACGCGGCTCGCGCGACCGAGGTGGCGACCGTGCACGTCGTCGGGGTGCAGACGGCTCCGGCCCAAACGAGCGCGGCGGTGTCGGCGTCGAGCGACGGCCGCGTCGTGCTCCTCACCATCACCGTCCCCGAGGGGCAGAGCAGTCTCTACGTGCTGCGCCCCGAGGCCGGCGAATCGAGGCTCCTGCTCAAGGGCGCGCCAAGGCAGGCGCTCATCTCGCGGGACGGCACACGATTCGCGCTCGGTCGCGCCGATAGGGACCCGGCCATGACCGGGCTGTGGGTCGGCTCCGTAGATGACGGCACGATGAAGCGCCTCGTCGCGGATGAGCCGCAGTTCGTGGGGTCGCCGCCGGTGCCGTTCGCGTTCTCGCCAGGCGGCACGCTGCTGGTGTTCGGGCTCGGCCTGGGCGACACGGGTTACCAGGCGATGCTCGTCCCGGTCGGGTCCACTGAGGCGCGGGTCGACCGCGCGCCGGGAGGGACGAAGATCGTGGGCGGAGACGTCACGGCGATCGGTCCGGCCTCGGGCGCCGAATTCTCGAGCGAGCAGGAAGCGTTCCTGTGGAGCTCGCGCGGCGCCTTCGGCGGGCAGACCGTGGCCTACACGTTCGACCTCACCTCGAAGAAGACGACCGAGCTCTATAAGCCGAGCACCCCGGATTCCCTCATCGCAAACGCGAGCTGGCGTCCGCGGGCCGCTCAATTCGCGACGGTCGAGCGGCCGATGGTCGGCGGGGCGAATGTCCCGCAGGCGGTCTGGCTCCGCGATCGCGGCGGATCCGCGCGAAAGCTCGGCGACTACTCGTTCCTCGCGGAGATGTGGTGGTCGCCTGACGGCTCCAAGCTCTTCGGACGCATGGGTGGCGACGACGCGACGAGCGGCATTGCCGATCTGCTCACGGCGAGACAGGTCATGCAGTTCTGCCTGCGCGGCGGAACGCCGGGGTCCTGTACGTAGCGGCTAGCGGCGGAGCTTGGCGATCGCGGCGTCGGTGATGAAGAAGGACGGGCTGACGAACGATGGGCCGCCCGTGATCCCGACCGCTCCGGCGGCGAAGGCCGTCGCCGCTCCGGTAGCGAGGTCGATCATCTGCCACGTCGACCCCGCTGCGGCGTCCATCCGTATGTAGGCGGCCTTTGCGTCGACACGCATCACGAGGTCTCCGGAGGTCGTCGCGCTCGCGGCGCTTGTCCAGATCACGCGCGACGTCGAGCCCCCGGACGGCCAGAGCTCGAGCGCGTAGCGGCCGGAGTCCGCCGCCCTCACCAGCGCGAGGACGTCGTCGGTGCCCGGACGGAAACGCGCGCGGACCAGGAACGCGCCCTGCGGGACCTCGTGCTCGGCGGTCGGCCGCGGCGAGTCCGCTCCGACGACACGGGTCCCGCTGAAGGTCTTGTTCGACTCGGCGTACGCGAACTGCGCGAGGACCGACCTCGCGTCGCGCGTCACGTCGACGATCTCATTGAAGCGCCGCTCACCCTGTGTGTCGCCTGGACTGGACCCATCCTCGCGGATCCGGAAGAGCACGCGCAGGCCTCCCTCGCCCGAATCCTGGCCGGCGATCACCTTGGTCGATGCGCTCCACGCGACCGGAGAGATGCGCGTCCGGTCGAAGCGCCGCACCTCGCGCGATTGGTGACTTCCCACCTCGACCGTCCGGAGTGCCGTGTACAGCGGCGGCGGGTTGACTCCAGCGGCCAGCTGCACGGAGGTCGCGGTGAACACGAGCGCCGCGGCGTCGTCGCGCCAGGCGATCCCACCGGCGCGCTCGTTCTCGAGATGGAGGAGCTCGATCTCCTCGCCGCTCGTGAGCTCCATCGCCCGAAGCGCGTCCTTGGTGTCGCTCGCGCCCGCGTCGCGGTGCCAGTACGCCAGGCGCCGGCCATCCGGTGAGACGACCGGGTACAGCGCTCCTACGAGCGGCGCAAAGGGCTGCGGGTCGCTCTCGGTCCGCAGCCCGAAATCGAGCAACGCGCTGCTCGTTGGGACGACGAGCCCCAGTCGCAGTGGGGCGGGGGTCGGGGAGGGGCTCGCGGAGACGGCGGTCCCCGTCGGCGGAGCTGTTGCGGAGGGCGTCGGTGTCGAGGGAGCGCGCGCGACACAGGTCGTGATCGCAAGCGCGAATATCGCAAGTCGGCGCACGCGCCAAGTCTGGCTTGGGCGCGCACGCGCGCCGGTCACAGACCGAGGACAGTTACGGCGACAAGGCCGATCCGGTGGGGCTCACCCCGGGTTGATCACGGTCACAACCAGAAGCAGCACGCTCAGCGCGCTGAGCGATCCGGCGGTGATCCAGATGATCCAGAGAGCCGGTCCGCGGCTAGCGAACCGGCCCATCAGGTCCTGATCGCCGACGAGCCGGGCGATCGCCACCAGCGTGATGGGCAAGAGGACGCCGTCCAGGACCTGCGTCGAGACGAGGATGCCGACGAGCGAGACGTTCGGCAGGAGGACAACGACTCCGCCGATGATGAGCTGCAAGACGAAGAGACCCTGGAAGATCGGGGCATCGCGGAAGCGCTGCGACATGCCGTGTTCCCACCCGAACGCTTCGCAGACTGCGAAGGATGCCGACACAGGCACCACGCTGGCGCCGATCAGCGAGGCGCCGATGATCCCGACGGCGAAGAGCCGTGTCGCGTGCGGGCCGGCGAGGGGCGCGAGCGCCTGCGCTGCCTGAGTGGCGTTCTCGACCGGGATGCCGGCCGGGAAGAGCGTCTCGGCCGTCGTCACGACGATGAAGAGCGCGATCAAGTCGGCGAAGATCGTCGACGCGACCACGTCCGTTCTGAGTCGTGGCAGGTCGGCGGCGCGCGCGCCCTTCGCCGAGACCGCGGAGGCGATGAAGAACTGCATGTAGGAGGTCACCGTCGTGCCGATGACGCCCACGAGCAGAAAGAGATAACCCGAGTCGAGCCGGAGCGTGGGAACGAACGACGCGCGTAGGACCGGGAGCCAGTCCGGTGTCACGAGGAGGGCGGTGGCGACATAGGCGAAGTACACGACGGTCATCGCGACAAAGACGCGCTCAAAACGCGCGTACGACCCACGGATGACGAGGTAGACCACGAGAGCGAATGCGGCGAACATGATCGTCTCGCGCGGGCTACCGAAGAGCTCGCCGACCGCGGCGAGCCCGGCGAAATCGGCCGTCGTCGTGCCTAAACCGCCCCGAGGCGCACGCAAGCCTCCTGGGTGACGATGAGGCTGATCGTCACGATGGGCAGCGCCTAGAGCAGGTTGAGCCCGTAACGTGCACCCGCGACCGAGTACGTCGTGACGCCGCCGGCGTCGTTCCCCGCGTTCAGGGTGACCAGACCGGGCCCAAAGACCGTGAGCGGAGCGAGCACCCGGCGTATGCCACGCGCCAGTCGAGCTGGCCGGCCGGGCTGTTCGGCTACGTCCTGGATGGTCACATGCCGAGCAGGGTGACCGCGACGAGCCCGACTGAGAGCGCCGATGCCATGAGCGCCGTGCCGACGCCGACGATCTGCGAGACGCGGCCGTTCGCCTGATCGCCCATCAGGCCGCGATCACCTGCGAGCCGGAGGATGAACACGAGCACGATCGGCAGGAGCAGGCCGTTCACGTTTTGAGACACGAGGATGAGCGGGATGAGCGGCACGCTCGGCGAGAGCACGACGGCGGCGCCGATAACGAGGAGCAGCGTGAACAGACCCATGAAGACCGGTGCCTCGCGGAAGTCTTTGCTGATGCCCGACTCCCACCCGAACGCCTCGCAGATCGCGTAGCTCGTCGAGAGCGGCATGACCGTCGCCGCGAGCAGCGACGCGCCGAAGAGTCCCACGCCGAAGAGCAGCTTCGCCTGATCGCCGGCGAGAGGCCCCAGGGCCTGCGCCGCATCGGACGCAGAATTCACGAGCACGTGCGCGGGAAAGAGCACCGCCCCGGCGACCACCACGATGAAGAAGCCGTTGATGCCGGTGAGCAGGGCGCCCAGGTACACGTCGACGCGCGCGAAACGGTAGAGCTCGCGGTCGATGCCTTTGTCCACGATCGAGGCCTGGATGTAGAACTGCATGTAGGGCGTGATCGTCGTGCCCACGAGCGCGAGCGCCGCGATGAGCGCGGCCTGACCCGGCGAGAAGGTCGGCACGGCGATCCCGCGCAGGACCGCATCCCAGTCCGGCCGGACGATGAACGCGCTCACCGGATAGGCGACGAACGCGAGGAGCAGCACGAAGAGCGCGCGCTCGACCACGCGGTAGCTGAAGAACACGACTAGCACCCAGATGGCGATCGCGGCGGCGGGGACGGAGACGATCCGCTCCACGCCGAGCAGCTCGAGGCTCGCCGCGACGCCCGCGAACTCCGCGACGACGTTCGATCCGTTCGCGAGGAGGAGCGCGACCATCGCCACGATCGTCCAGCGCACGCCGAACCGCTCGCGGATGAGGTCCGACAGGCCCTTGCCGGTCACCGCTCCCATCCGTGCGCACATCTCCTGGATGACGACCAGTCCCGCGGTCGACAGGAGCAGAAGCCAGAGCAACGCGTACCCGTAGTGGGCGCCGACCGCGGTATAGGTGGTGACGCCGCCGGCATCGTTCCCCGCGAATCCGGTGATGATCCCGGGGCCCATCACGGCGAGAAACGCGAGGATCGTGGCGCGACGGACGCGTGCGCGGCGGCGGACCGCGGAAGCGGTCCTGATCACCGTGCGATCGACCTAAGCGACCTCTTTTTCCAGCCGCGCGGCAGCATGAGCTCGACGACGTCGTCGATGGTGACGGTCCCCATGAGCTTGCCTCGGGCGCTGACGACGGGGAGGGCAAGCAGGTCGTACTTCGCGATGAGGGCGGCGACCTCTTCCTTCGGGGTCTCCGCGTCCACCTTCAGCACGTGCGGATCCATGATCTCGATGACCTTCGTCTCGGGCGCCGCGACGACGAGGTCGCGCAGCGAAAGAACACCCTCGAGCTTTCCTTCACCGTCGATGACGTAGAGGTAATAGGTGAGCTCGGGGTCGGGCTTCTTGACCCGGAGCTCGTCGATCGCCTGCGCTGCGGTGAGCCCGCCCGGCAGAGCGAGGAAGTCGCTGGTCATGATCCCGCCGGCCGAGTCCTCCGGGTACGTGAGGAGCTCCTCGACGTCCTGCGCCTCTTCTTTTTCCATGAGCTCGACGAGCTCCTCGCGCCGCTCCTCGGGGAGGTCCTGCAGGAGGTCCGCGGCCTCGTCGGGGTCCATCTCCTCGAGGATGTCGGCGGCGCGCTCCTCCGGCAGGTCGCTGACGATCGCGGCCTGCATCTCGGGCTCGACCTCCGCCATGGTCTCGGCCGCGGTCTCGAGGTCCAGCTGCTGGAAGACCGCGATCCGCTCGTCCGCGGTCATCTCTTCGACGATGTCGGCGATATCCGCGGGATGGAGCAGCGCGAGCTTGCCGTGCGGGACCGTGAGGCGCACGGGCGCTCCGGTCGTCTCGAGACGCTCGACGAGGTGCCACGGGATGATTCCGCGCGGCAGCCGGCGCCCGGCGAGCCCCGCCACGCGCTCGGCCATGCTCTCCGCGCCGACCCGCCGCAGCAGGCCGCGCAGGCCCACATCGGCGCCGACGAGGCGCAGTTGGCCCTCGTGCTCGGCGAGCTGCAGGTCGTTCACCCGCACGACCTTCGCGCCGTGTGTGTCGACGATCTGTTTGTCGAGGAGGTCGCGAGCGAGGCGGAGTGCCTCCGGAGGAAGCTGTGCGTCGGGCGTGCTCTCGAGTCGCGCGCGGAGTCGGAAGTGACCGATCTCCTGTGCGAGGTCGGCCCAGCGCACGACCTTCTCGCCGTTCGGCGTGGCCAGGATCGCCCACTGCGCGGCCGGGAACTGCCCCTGCGGCACGACCGCGACGTCCGCGAGCTTTCCCACCTCGTTGCCGCTCGGCTCGATCACCCTGCGGTGCTGTATCTCCGACAGGTACGGCATCGGGCGAAAGCGTACTCGGCGGGGATCATCGACCGCTACAATTCGTACATCCCAGAGCGCCGTGCCGGGCGTACGCTCATGCGCTGGAGGAAGATCCGTGCCACCGAAAACCGAAGCCAGTCTTCGCGCGCGCGCCATCGCCGATCAGGCCATCGTCGCCGCCCTCGAGGCGGACTGGCCGCGCGCCGCGGAGCTTAACCAGAAGATCGTCGAGGCCTCGCCGGACGACGTCGAGGCACGCAACCGGCTCGGGCGGGCGCTCATCGAGCTGGGCCGGTTGGAGGAGGCCAAGGCGGCGTTCGCCGAGGTTCTCAGGATCGAGCCCCACAACTCGATCGCCCTTCGGAATCAGGGCCGCGTGGCCTCCCTGCTCGAGCACAAGGGAAAGCCGAACCCGACCACCACCAGGACGCAGCCCCGCCTCTTCATCGAGGACATGGGCAAGACCGGGATCCTCCG
>MNEO01000054.1:0-1606 GCA_001917735.1 Chloroflexi bacterium 13_1_40CM_68_21 | reverse complement strand
TCCCAGAGCGCCGAGAACGCCAGCCGTATCTCGTTCCCCGGCCACCACCGTCCCGCCGAGACAAAGGAGCGCGCGTACGTTCGCGGAACCTTCTTCCGCTACGGCGGCGCCGACGACGAGGGCGAGGTCGAGGAGGTGGAAGAGGCCGAGCCTGAGGAGCCGACGGGTGAGGAAGTCCTCGAGGAGGCCGAGTCCACGGATGAGCCGCTCGCCGTCGAGACCGAGGACGACGACGATACGGAGGACGAAGCCGAGGAGTGAACAAACTCGGGGGGCTCCGCCCCCCGGCCCCCGGCGCCCTCGCAGTCCTTCTCGCCCTGGCGTTCGCCGCGTCCTGCGCGCAGTCGCTCCCGCCCAAGCCCTCGCCGTCGCATGACGTCGAGACGGGCTCCAAGCTCGCGCGCGATGCCGGCGTGATCCTCCTGCAGTACTCCGCTTATGACTACGGCCTCGCCGGTGCCCTCGCCGGAGAGAAAAACCGCACCGTCGCGCCGCTTCGCTACGGGACGATCGCCCGCGGCTCGTCAAAGGCGATCTCCACGTTCACCGGGAACGTCCTCGCCGCGACGATCGACCGCTCGGGGCCCATGCGCGACAAGCTCGTGCCGCTCGCCGACGGCCTCGCGGAGCTCGCGAAGGACGGCGAGGCCTACGCGGACGGCGGGGACCCGGCAACATTCGCGCGCGTTATCTCCGGCGTAGTCGCCGGATGGGAGCGGCTGCGTGACCTGTCGGCACTGGTCGCCAAGGACGACGCGCTGCAGAACATGATCGCGCGCGGGATATCGTTCGTGGTGACCGCCAAATCCGCCACGCGCTCGACGGTGACCGCCGGTCCGTACGGCAGCCGCGTCGACGCGTTGCAAGCGCTCCGCGCGATGGGCTCGCCGCTGAACGCGACGGTGACACAGACGTCTCCGTTCGTCGTTCGGTTGGGGCCCTATCCCAGCCGGGCCTCCGCCGACGCGGTATCGGCGGAGCTCGCCAAGCAGGGCATCACGTCGGTGGTCACCGACGAGCAGTCGTATACGTTCGCCAGGAGCGGCCCGGTGCCGGACGCGGAGCTCTGGCGGGAGCCGTCGCGCGTGCAGGACACCCGCGGCGCAACGCGCAGGCTCGCGGTCAGCGGCGACGGATCGTGGCTCGTCACCGGTGGCGACGACGGCTACGCGGTCCTCTTCGACCCGTCGGGCACGGTGCGCGCCGTGCCCCAGTTCTACGCGGGACTGAGCATCCTGGCGTTCGCCGACGACGGCCGCTTCTTCGCCGCCGGCGGACAGGTCGTGAGCTTCCTTGCGGTCCCGTCGGGACAGCTCGTGGGCTCGGGAATGCGTTTCACCGGAGCCGCGACGCAGATCATGTTCGTACCGACCGCCCGAGCCTTCGTGGCCGCGTCGAAGGGTCCGACCGGCGAAGCGGCGGGCGGCCCCGGGCTCATCGGCGGTCGCGCGCCGGACGGCGCGCCGCTTGGCGCACCGTTCCCGATCGTGACGCCCGCCGCGGGCGCGCAGATCGCATGCAGCGACGCGGGTGACGTCTACATCGGAACGACGAGCGGAGGCGGCTACGACATCGAGGTCTTCCGGCCGGGCCGTGACGCCGACCC
>MNEO01000021.1 GCA_001917735.1 Chloroflexi bacterium 13_1_40CM_68_21 | reverse complement strand
TCTACGCGATCGTCGAGCGCAACAAGGTCACGGGCATCTTCACATCGCCGACGGCGGCGCGTCTCCTAATGCGGTACGGGACCGAGCCGGCACGGAAGCACGATCTTGGGTCGATCGAGCGCCTCTTCTGCGCGGGCGAGGTGCTCAACGCGCCGGCGTGGGAATGGCTTCAGAAAGAAGCGCTCCAGGATCGCGTGCCGGTCATCGACCACTACTGGCAGACCGAGACCGGCGGTCCCGTGGTCGGCAACCCGTACGGGATCGCGACGCTTCCGATCAAGCCTGGCTCGGGCGGAATGCCGCTCGCCGGGATCGAGGCCGCGGTCGTCGATCAGGACGGCAGGGAGCTCGGGCCGGGCGAGAAGGGCATCTTCGTGATCAAGCGTCCGTTCCCCGGTCTCACCGCGCGCCTCTGGGCCGAGCCCGAGCGCTACGCGCGCGACTACTGGGAGAAGGTCCCGGGCAAGACCGTGTATTTCACCGGCGACGCGTCGTCGATCGACGAGGATGGCTATGTCTGGTTCTCGGGACGCGCCGACGAGATCATCAAGATCGCCGATCACCGCATCGGCACCATCGAGGTGGAGACGGCGTTCCTACGCCATCCGGCCGTGACCGAGGCCGGCGTCACCGGACGGCCCGACGAGCTCCGCGGCCAGGTCATCTCCGCGTTCGTCGTCCTCAAGCAAGGTCAGCAGCCGTCGGAGCAGCTCAAAAAGGAGCTCCTTGCCACGGTGCGTAATGACCTGGGCCCGCTCGCGGTCATCGGCGAGCTCAACTTCGTCGACATGCTGCCGAAGACGCGCAGCGGCAAGATCATGCGCCGCGTCCTCAGGGCGGTGATCCTGGACAAGGATCCGGGCGACATCTCGACGATCGAGGACGAGGGCTCGGTCGACGAGGCGCGAGAAGCCTGGCAGCACCTCAAGACCGGTGTCTCGGCGGGGGGCTGAACCGAAGCCACCCTGGTCGGCGGTCCCCCGAGAGATCAAAGAACAGGTGGCGAAGGTCCTCCGCGCACCCGTGGCGCGCGCCGAGCGCGTGTACGGTGGGTACGCGCCGTCCGCGACGTTTCGACTGCGGCTCGCGAACGGCAAGCCCGCGTTCTTCAAGGCGAGCTATCCCGCGCCGAAGGGAAGCGGCGTGAAGTGGGTCGTGGACGTCGAGGATCGCAACTATCGTCGGCTCGCACCGCTCATCGCGCCGTGGGCTCCACGGTTCTTCGGATCGTTCACGCGTCTCGGCTGGCACGTCCTGCTTCTCGAGGACCTAGGACCGCGCACGATGCCGCCCTGGACCCCGGCGAAGGCACGGCGCGCGACCCGCTCGTACGCTCAGTTCCACAAGAGCACCCTTGGGAGCGCGCTCCCGCCCGGGCTGTCCCGGACGCAACATCACGATTTCGCTGGCTTCTGGGGCGAGCTCTCAAAGGCGGGCGAGCTCCCTCGCGTCGCCTCACTGGCCCGTCGCAGAGCGGACGAGGCCCAGGAATGGATTGACGTCGTGCTACCGCTGATGCGACAGCTTGAGGACCGTCTCGCTAAGACGAAGCCTCCGTTCGCGTTGCTTCACTTCGACACGCGGTCCGACAACAGTCGGTTGCACGGTAATCTCCTACGGATCTTCGACTGGCCGTTCGCGAGCGTAGGCCCGGCCGAGTTCGACGTGGCCGCCTACGCGCAGGGCGTGACCGCGGAGGGCGGGCCGGAGCCCGAGCGATTGCTCGCGTGGTACGAGGAGATCCTGCCCCTGCGCCGGGACGCGATCGACTCCTCGCTGGCGGGGATATCGGGATACTTCGCGGACCGCTCGTGGAAGCCCGAGGTGCCAGGACTTCCGCGTGTGCGCTCCTTCCAGCGCCGACAGCTAAGGTCCTGTCTGGCGTGGGCGGCGCGGCGGTTTGACCTCCCCGAGCCGCATTGGCTTGCGGCGCTCGCGGACTAATGCCGGAGTGGCCGGACCTCCACGTCGTGCGCGGGCGTCTCGAGAAGGCGCTCGTGGGCCGCGAGATCGTCCTCGTCCGGGTCGGCGACCCGACCGTGTTGCGCGCGACCAGACCGATCGGGACTGCGCTTGCGCATCGCCGGTTCACCGGCGTGCGTCATCGCGGGAAGTTCCTGATCTTTGACCTGGACAAAGGCACCATCGTCGTGAACCCGATGCTCGCCGGCGTGTTCGAGCTCGCCAATGCCGAGGCAAAGCTGACGCGGACGACTGCCGTTTCGCTGGTGCTCGACGACGGGACCGACCTGCGTTATCGCGACGACAAGCGGATGGGGAAGGTCTATGTCCTCGACGACGGCGATCGCATGGATGGGGTCCACGGCTTCGCCGACCTCGGCCCCGAGGCCGGCGATCTCCCGTGGAAAGAGCGCGAGTTCGCCCAGCACGCCCGCGCGACGCGGCGCGAGCTGCGGAACCTCCTCATGGACCAAGAGTTCGTCGCCGGCATCGGCAACGCGTACGCGGACGAGATCCTGTGGGAAGCGAAGCTGCATCCGAAACGGCGCGTCGCGACCCTCAGCGACGAGGAAATGTCGCGCCTCTATCGCGCGCTTCGCGAGGTCATCGCTCGCGGAGTGCGTGAGGTGGAGGAGGGAATGCCTCCCGAGCTCGGCACGAAGATCCGCGATCACATGCGCGTTCGCGGCCACAAGGGCAAGCCCTGCCCGCGGTGCGGTACGTCCATCGTGAAGAGCCGACACGGCCTCGACGACATGTACCTCTGCCCGCGCTGTCAGCCGCCGCCGAAGGGGCAGATCCGATAGCCCCCGAGCGGCGGACCCCGACCGGCGCCGACCGCGAGCGCGCGCGCGGCAAGGGCATCCCCGACGTCATCGCCCCGGGACTCGACGTGCTCTTCGTAGGCATCAATCCGAGCCTCTGGTCCGGTGCGGTCGGGCACCACTTCGCACGCCCAGGCAACCGGTTCTGGCGGGCGTTGCACGAGGCCGGATTCACCGACCGCGTCCTCCCACCGGCGGAGGGCAAGGAGCTGCTCCGACGGAAGATCGGCATCACCAATCTTGTGAACCGTGCGACCGCCAGCGCGGACGAGCTCGACATCGCCCAGCTCCAGCGCGGCGCCCGCCGCGTCGAAGCGAAGGCCCGGCGGTACCGGCCGAAGGTCATCGCATTCGTCGGCATCGGCGCGTACCGCATTGGCTTCGGCAAGCCACGCGCACGTGTGGGCCGTCAGGAGGAGAGGATCGGCGGGGCGACCACGTGGGTGCTCCCGAATCCAAGCGGTCGGACCGCCGGGTATCAGATGCCCGCGCTGACACGAGTTTTTCGCGACCTGCGCCGATCGGTCTGAGAAGGCACACTCACCCGCGCGGAGGTTCGCATGCCGAATACGGTCATCGTCACTCGCGAGGAGCCCATCGCGGTCGTGCAGATCAACAGGCCTGAGGTGCGCAACGCGCTGAACGACGAGGTCATGAGCGAGCTCGTCGCGGCGACCAGGCGTCTCGACGACGACGAGGCGATTCGCTGCATCGTCATCACCGGCGACGACAAAGCGTTCTGCGCGGGTGCCGACATCAAGGAAGAGTTCGTCAAGGCGACACCAGTCAGCATGCTCGCCCGCGACCTAACATCGCAGTGGGAGGCGCTCCGTAAGGTCCGCACGCCGCTCGTCGCCGCGGTCTCTGGGTACGCGCTGGGTGGCGGCTGCGAGCTCGCGATGATCTGCGACGTCATCGTCGCGTCGGAGACCGCGCGTTTCGGCCAGCCGGAGATCAACCTCGGGATCATCCCCGGCGCGGGCGGCACGCAGAGGCTCACGCGGACCGTGGGGAAGTACGTCGCGAACGAGATCATCCTCACCGGCCGCTTCGTGAACGCCGCAGAGGCGAAGGCGATGGGCCTGGCCGCCCAGGTCTATCCGGCCGCGTCGTGGCTCGACGACGCCAAGACCTTGGCCCGCACGATCGCGGAGAAGCCGCCGGTCGCGGCGCGGCTCGCCACCGAGGCGGTAGACCTCGCTTGGAACTCGACGCTCGACGCCGGGCTCGAGTTCGAGCGGAAGGCCTTCTACCTGCTCTTCGCGACCGAGGACAAGAAGGAAGGCGTCGACGCCTTCGTGAACAAGCGGAAGGCAGTCTTCAAAGGAAGGTGACGACGCGGTCTCCGCTGCGCGTCGAGCGCGACGGTGCGGTCACGATCCTCACGCTCGATCGTCCCGATGTCCTGAACGCCTTCGACGAATCGCTGACCGAGGCGCTGAACGCCGCGATCGCCGACTGTGCCCGGGACGACGCCATCCGCGCGGTCGTCATCACCGGGTCCGGTCGCGCGTTCTCGGCCGGCCAGGATCTCGACGACCGCCTCGCGACGATCGAGAAAGGCGGAGATCTGCGACTAGGCGATGAGCTGCGACGCCGCTACCACCCCGTGATCGCGACGATCCGGACGATGCGCAAGCCGGTCGTCGCCGCCGTGAACGGCGTGGCGGCCGGCGCGGGGCTCGGGCTCGCGGTCGCGTGCGACGTGCGCGTCGCCGCCGCGTCAGCCTCGTTCCGCGCGGCGTGGGGCCGCGTCGGCCTGGTCCCCGACGCGGGCTCGGCCTTCTTCCTGCCGCGTCTTCTTGGCTGGGGCCGTGCACTGGATATGGTCCTCACCGGCGACCCGGTGAGCGCGGACGCCGCATTGAGCTACGGGCTCGCGACGCGCGTGTGGCCCGATGACCAGTTCGCCGCGAAGTGGCGGGAGTACGCGCAGACCCTCGCCCGCGGCGCGACCGAAGCGTTCGCTCTCACCAAGGAGGGATTCAACGCGGCGATGGCCCGCGGCTTCGAGGAATTCCTCGAGATCGAGGCGGCGCTGCAGGACCGCGCGGGCCGGACGGCGGATTACGCTCGTGGGGTGAAGGCCTTCGTCACCAAGCACCCAGCGAAATTCGAGGGCAATTGAGCGCGCATCCACGCGACGCGGTGATCCTCGGCTACGTACGCACGCCGTTCGGCCGGTATGGCGGAGGGCTCGCGCCGATCCGGCCCGACGATCTCGCGTCTCACGTCATTCGCGCCGTTCTCGAACGGACGGACGTCGCCGACGCGGATATCGACGAGGTCGTGTTCGGTGCCGCGAACCAGTCCGGCGAGGACAACCGCAACGTCGGCCGTATGGCCTCGCTCCTGGCCGGACTGCCCGAGACCGTGCCGGGCGTCACCGTGAACCGTCTCTGCGGCAGCGGCCTGGAGGCGGTGAACGATGCCGCGCGACGCATCCGCGCGGGGGAAGCCGACGTGGTCGTCGCCGGTGGGGTCGAGAGCATGACGCGCGCTCCGCTGGTGACCCTGAAGCCATCCGAAGCGTTTCCCCGTGGCGAGCGCGTCCTCGCCGACACGACCCTCGGATGGCGGCTGGTCAATCCGCGGATGATCGACCTGGGCTATCACCCGATCTCGCTCGGCGAGACGGCCGAGAACGTCAGCGTGAAGGAGCACGTCGGCCGCGCGGAGCAGGACTCGTATGCCGCGCGCAGCCAGGACCGCTATGCGCAAGCGAAGGCCGACGGCTTCTTCTCGGGCGAGATCCAACCAGTGCACAACGGAAAGGAGCTGATCAGCGAGGACGAGCACCCGCGCCCAAATAGCTCGATCGAGAAGCTCGGCAAGCTCAAGCCCGCGTTCAAGGAGAATGGCACCGTGACGGCCGGGAACTCGTCCGGGATCAACGACGGCGCGGCCGCGCTGGTGATCGCCGCGCGCGAGAAGGCGAGGGCGCTCGGGCTCCGACCGCTCGGCCGCGTCGTCGCGAGCGCGTCGGCGGGCGTGCATCCTGACTATATGGGCCTCGGGCCTATTCCGGCGGTGCGCAAGCTGGTCGCACTGACCGGTGTGGCTGTCAAGGAGTGCGATGCTATCGAGCTGAACGAGGCCTTCGCCGCGCAGGTGATCCCGTGCATGCGCGCGCTTGGCCTCCCCGAGGACCGGACCAATCCCAACGGTGGCGCGATCGCCATCGGTCATCCGATCGGCGCGTCGGGCGCGCGGCTCGTCGGGACGCTGCTTCGCGAGCTCGAGCGCCGCGGCGGCCGCTATGGCATCGCCACGCTGTGCATCGGGGTCGGCCAGGGTCTGGCTACGCTCGTCGAGCGCGAGTCGGCCTAGGCGGAGGCGGACCCGAAGGCAGTCGTCCCGCGCTCTGAAGCGCGCGGCGCAGGGCGAATTCGATCTGGGCGTTGACGCTCCGCAGCTCATCAGCGGCCCACTTTTGCAGCGCGTCGTGCAGCTCGGGATCGACTCGCAGCAGATAGGCCTTCTTGTCGGCCATTCCGGCTATGTGTAGAGGGTCCCCGTGTTCACGACCGGCTGCGTGTTCTGCTCGCTGCAGAGCACGACGAGCAGGTTGCTAACCATCGCGGCCTTGCGCTCTTCGTCGAGCTCGACGACGTGCTTCTTCGCGAGCTCCTCCAGGGCCATCTCGACCATACCGACCGCGCCCTCGACGATGCGTGTGCGCGCCGCGACCACGGCGCTCGCCTGCTGGCGGCGGAGCATGGCCTGCGCGATCTCGGGCGCATACGCGAGGTGGCTGATGCGGGCCTCGATTACCTCGATGCCGGCTTTCGCGAGCCGGTCCTGCACCTCGGTCCGAAGCCGCTCGGTGATCTCCTCGCTGCTCGTGCGTAGCGAGAGGTTGTCTTCGGTGTGTGAGTCGTACGCGTATGTGGTCGCGAGGTTCCGCACGGCGGCCTCGGTCTGCACTTTCACGTAGTTCTCGTAGTCGTCGACCTGGAACACGGCCTCCGCCGTGTCGGTCACACGCCAGACGACGATCGCCGCGATCTCGATTGGGTTCCCGTCGTGATCGTTTACCTTGAGCTTCGAGCTCTCGAAGTTGCGGACGCGCTGCGAGACCGCTCTGCGCGGGAATGCGAACGGGTTAACCCACCACAAGCCCGGCTCGCGCGCGGTCCCGACATACCGGCCGACGAGTTGGATCACTCGGGCCTCGTTCGGATTGACGATGGTCAGGCCGAGATAACCAATCGGCGATAGCACGAGGACGATCACCGCCGCGACGATCAGCCACGGCTGCCTCTGGATCGCACCGGCGACGATCCCCGCGATGCACAGAAGATCGACGGCGATGAGGACGATAAGTACGGGCAGTCCGGGTACGAGGGTCGCCTGACGTTCGCGGATCACGGTCTCCCCAACTTTCCAGCGAGCCTGCGTGGCTCGCTATCGCTAATCTAACAAATAGATATCATAGCCAATTCTGGTCGCAGTAGGAGCTGTGGCACACGCTTGTTTTTTCGCTGGGACGGCCATACTTAGCGCGGTCTGACCACGACGCGGGAGGGCCTCATGGGCGGGTTCGCCAGGACGAACGATCTCGCCGCGAAGCGCGGCTACACGTATCGCATCACGCGACGCCAGTTCCTCGTCGCGACGTCCGCGGCGGCGCTCGCGGCCTGCGCGCCGGCCGCGGTGACACCGGCCGCGAGCGGCTCGCCGGCGGCGACGCCTGGGAAGGCGCTCAAGATCGGCCAGCTTCTTCCGTTCACCGGCGTCTATGCCGAGCTCGGCAACTCGATGCGCCGCGCGACCGAGCTCTATCTCAAGCAGAACGATCAGAAGATCGCGAACCGGCCGGTCACCATCGTCTACGAGGACGACGCCAACGTCACCGCGACCGGCATCCAGAAGACGCAGAAGTTCATCGACCAGGACCAGGTGGACGTGATGCTGGGCGTCGTGCCGACGCCGCTCGCCTACGGCATTCGCAACGCCGTGCACGCGGCGAAGCTGATCTTCATCGACACGAACGCCGGAGGGAACGCGCTTACGCGCGACACTCCGGACTGCAAGCCCGCCTGCAAGAGCCCGTACATCTTCCGCTCGTCGTTCTCCTCGTACCAGATCTCGTACCCGATCGGCGACTACCTATCCGCGAAGGGGACAAAGGAGTTCTTCCTCGCGTACGCGAACTACGGCTTCGGGACGGAGTCGGCGGCCGACTTCACGACAGGGCTCAAGAAGAATGGCGGCAGCGTGACGGGAAACGTGGCGCCGCCGCTGGGAAACGCCGACTTCGCGCCATTCGTGACGCAGATCAAGAACCAGCCGACGAAGAACGTGTACTCGTTCTTCTCCGGAGCCGACGCCATCGGCTTCATCAAGACGTGGAGCCAGCTCGGCCTGCCGGCCGCCGGGTACAAGATGTACGGCGCGGGGTTCCTCACCGAGCAGGACGTGCTGAAAGAGGTCAAGGATCTCGCGAACGGCGCGATCACGTCGCTCTTCTGGGCCGTCGAGCTCGACAATGCCGAGAACAAGAAGTTCGTCGCCGATTTCCAGAAGCAGTACCCGCTGCTGCCGGACGTGTTCGCGGTGCAGGCATACGACGGGATGACGGCGCTCGGCGAAGCGCTCAATAAGATCGGTGGCGACACGTCCGACAAGGACAAGCTCGTCAAGGCGCTCGAGGATGTTTCGTTCAAGAGCCCGCGCGGCGACTTCGCCTTTGACAAGACCACCCACAACCCGATCCAGGACATCTACCTCCGCGAGGTGAAAACGCAGGGCGGCCAGACGGTGAACACCATCCTCGACAAGATCGCCAAGGTGACCGACCCGGGGAAGTGACCTCGGCGTGAGTCCCGAGCTCCTGTTCCAGCAGGCGCTGAACGGTCTCTCGTTCGGCGCCTTGCTTTTCATCCTTGCCGCGGGCCTCTCGCTCGTGTTCGGGATGATGGACGTCGTCAACCTTGCGCACGGCGCGTTCTACATGCTCGGCGCGTACGTCGCGCTCACCGTGGTGCAGCGGACGGGATCCTTCTGGCTCGCGCTGGTCGCCGCGCCGGCTGCGCTCGGTCTCCTCGGAGTCGTCATGGAACCTCTGCTGCTGCGGCGTTTGCGCGGGCGGCATCTCGATCAGGTCTTGCTCACCATCGGGGTCGCGCTCGTCATCGTCGACCAGATCGGACTGGTGTGGGGGCGCGAAGTGCGATCGCTGCCGTTCCCGCCGGGACTCGACCGGTCAGTGGCGATCCTCGGAAGCGTGTATCCGGTCTACCGGATCTTTGTCATCGCTTTCGGCGTCGTGCTCGCGGCGGCGATCAGCGTGGTGTACCGGCGCACAAGGCTGGGCATGCTTATCCGCGCGGGCGTGCAGGACGCGGAGATGCTCGGAGCCCTCGGCGTCGACATCGACCGTCTCTTCGCGATCACGTTCGCGGTCGGCGCGGCGCTCGCCGGTCTCGCCGGCGTGATCGCGGCGCCGGTCTTCGGGATGCAGCCTGGGATGGACACCGACGGGTTGCTCTATTCGCTCATCGTGGTGGTCGTCGGCGGCCTTGGAACGCTCGGTGGCGCGGTCGCCGGGAGCGTTCTCGTCGGGCCGATCGACACGTTCGGCAAGGTCCTCTTCCAGGACTTCGCGCTCGCGCTCATCTTCGCGATCGTCGCCGTCGTGCTGCTGCTGAAGCCGACCGGCCTGCTCGGGCGCATCCGGATCGCGAGATGAACCGTGCCGCGCGCTGGGCCGTCGTGCTCATCGCCGCCGTTCTGCTCGTCACGTTCCCGTACTGGAGCGAGGGCTGGGAGTCATCGCGCTTCGCAACGACGGTGCTCCGGGACATGCTCGTGTTCGCGGTATTCGCGTTGTCGCTCGACCTGCTCGTGGGGTACGCGGGGATGCCTTCGCTCGGGCACGCGGCCTTCTTCGGCGCCGGGGCATACGGGGCCGGCATCGCGGGCCAACGTCTCGCTACGGATCAACTGCCGGTCACGCTCGTTGCCGCCGCTCTGGTGGCAGCTCTACTCGCGCTCGTGATCGGTGCACTCGTCGTGCGCGCCGAGGGGATCTTCTTCCTCATGCTCACGCTCGCGCTCGCGCAGATTGTCTTCGCGATCGCCTTCCAGTGGACCGCGCTCACCGGTGGGTCGAACGGCCTCTCCGGCGTAGGACGGCCGGCGCTCGCTGGACTCGACTTCAGTGCGCCGGACCGCATGTATGTCCTCGTGGCGGTGACCTTCCTCGCGGTGGCGCTGCTTCTCTGGGGCCTCGTCCGGTCGCCATACGGGCGGGCGTTGGTCGGCGTCCGCGAGAACGAGCGCCGCATGCGTGCCCTCGGCTACGACACGGCGCGCCTCAAGCTCTCGGCGTTCGTCGTCGCGGGGGCGCTCGCCGGTATCGCGGGCGCGCTCTCCGCGTATTCGCAGCGTTTCGTGTCGCCCGGCGACGTCGGCCTCGGCACGTCGATCCAGGCCTTCGTCATGGTGCTCATCGGCGGCGCCGGCACGCTTCTCGGACCGGTCCTCGGTGCCGGGGTCGTCATGTTCATCCAGCGGGTGCTGTCGTCGGCGATCGGGATCTCCGAGACGGTCCTGGGAGTGGTATTCATCGCGTTCGTGCTCCTCGCGCGACAAGGCATGGTCGGCGTCGGTCGCGCGGCGTGGTCGCGAGCGAGATCCCGATGATCGAGATCCGCGACCTGCGGCGCGCCTTCGGTGGCGTCGTGGCGCTCGACGGAGTCTCGCTTCGAATCGGCGAGGGCGAGCGCCGCGCGATCATCGGACCGAACGGGGCGGGGAAGACAACGCTCTTCAACGTGCTCACCGGCGAGCTTTCGCCGAGCGGGGGCGCGGTGAGCCTTCGCGGACAGGACATCACCGCGCTCCGGACCTGGGAGCGAGCGCGGCTGGGACTCGCGCGGATGTACCAGCGCAACGAGCTCTTCGCGCCGCTCAGCGCTCGCGAGAATGTCGCGCTCTCGCTCGGGGCTCGCGCCGGTCCGTACCGGCCATTCATCGCGCCTCCGCGCTCGGAGTACCTCGCCGCCGACGAGCTTCTCGAGCAGGTCGGCCTCGCCGGACGCGAGCACGTGGCCGCGCAGGCGCTCTCGCACGGCGAGCGGCGTCAGCTGGAGCTCGCGCTCGCCCTCGCGCAGCGCCCGCGGGTGCTGCTGCTGGACGAGCCGACCGCGGGCATGTCCCCGGCCGAGACGGCACGCATCGCGGAGCTCATCGGCGCGCTCGCTCGCGCGCTCACGATCCTCATCGTCGAGCACGATATGGATGTCGTCTTCCGGCTCGCGGATCGCGTGAGCGTGCTCCACGAAGGGCGCGTGATCGCGGATGGCTCCGCCTCCGATATCCGCGGCGACGTGCGTGTCAACGAGGTCTATCTCGGGAAGGCGCTGGCGGTCACGTGAGCGGTCCGGCACTCGAGGTCCGCGCGCTCCACGCCTACTACGGCGAGAGCCACGTCCTTCAGGGCGTGGACCTGCGGGTGGGTGCCGGCGAGTCGGTCGCGCTCGTCGGCCGGAACGGCGCGGGCAAGACGACGACCATCGCCTCGATCGTCGGTTTTCTCCGCCCGCGCGAGGGCAGCGTGCGGGTGAACGATATGGATCTCACGGGAGCGCCGCCGCATCGGATCGCGCGAGCCGGGGTCGCGCTCGTTCCGCAAGGCCGGCGCGTCTTCGGTGACCTCAGCGTCGGCGAGAACCTCGCGATCGCCGCGCGGCCAGTCTCGGGTGGGTGGGACGAGCGCCGTGTCCTCGAGCTCTTCCCGAGCCTCGCCCGGCGCCTCGCGGTGCGCGGCGACCAGCTCTCGGGCGGCGAGCAGCAGATGCTCGCGCTCGCCCGCGCGCTCATGCGCAATCCTTCCTTGCTGTTGCTGGATGAGCCCTCGGAGGGCCTCGCGCCCACGCTCGTGGAGGCGGTCGGCGAAGCTCTCCTCCGCCTCCGCGCGAGCGGCCTCGCCCTGCTGCTGGTGGAGCAGAACCTCTCCCTCGCGACGCGCGTGGGGCAGCGCGTCCATGTGATGAACAAGGGGACGATCGTCTTCAGCGGGACGCCGGCGGAGCTCGCCGCGGCGCGCGACGTCGAGTCGCGCTACCTCGGGATATGAGGGACCGGCCACACACCGGCGCACCGTTCGCCGCGCCGGAAACGCTCCCCGGACCGGCCGACGACGATCGGTTCATGCGCGAGGCGCTCGACGAGGCGCGCCGCGCGACCGAGCACGACGACGTTCCGATCGGCGCACTGGTGGCGCGCGACGGGAATGTCGTCGCACGCGCGCACAACC
>MNEO01000020.1 GCA_001917735.1 Chloroflexi bacterium 13_1_40CM_68_21 | reverse complement strand
TGACTTGCTCTTCGTGATCGTGACCGGCCTTCGCGATGAGCGTCGGGTTGGTCGTGACCCCGTCGATCACTCCCCAGCCGACGGCCTGCTCGATCTCTTCGTAGACGGCGGTATCGAGGAACAGCTTCATGTGGACATCTCCTGCAGTCGGGGTGCCGTCTCCAGCGCGCGGCCGTTCGCGCGGGCGAATGCCAGCGCGGCGTCGATGAAGGCGGCGAAGAGCGGGTGCGGCCGGTTGGGCCGCGACTTGAACTCGGGGTGGTACTGCGTCCCCAGATAGAACGGGTGGTCCGGGATCTCTGAGATCTCCACGAGCCGTCCGTCGGGCGACAGACCCGTGAAGCGCATGCCGTGGCTCTGCAGGAGCTCGCGGTACGCGTTGTTGAACTCGAAACGATGACGATGACGCTCGAGCACGATCGGCTGGGCGTACGCGCGCGCGGCGAGCGAGCCAGGCTCGATCACGCACGGATAGCTCCCGAGCCGCATCGTCCCCCCCTTGTCGGCGACGTCGCGCTGCTCGGGAAGGAGATCGATCACCGGGTGGGGCGTGAACGCGTCGAACTCCGTCGAGTTCGCGTCCTCCGTGCCGAGTGCGGTCCGCGCGAGCTCGATGACCATGCACTGCATGCCCATGCAAAGGCCGAGTGTGGGCACGCGCCGCTCCCTGCCGAAGCGCGACGCCTTCACCTTGCCTTCGATGCCGCGATACCCGAAACCGCCAGGCACGACGACGCCGTCGAGGCCGACGAGCGGCTCGACGTCATCAGATCGCTCGAGATGCTCGCTGTCGATCCACTGGAGCCGAACGTCGCAACCCGCGGCCCAGGCCGCGTGCTTCACCGCCTCGGCCACGGAAAGATACGCATCTGGGAGCTCGATGTACTTGCCGACGAGCCCGATCGCGAGCGGAATGCGTGCGCCGCGAATGCGGTCGGTGAGAGCCTTCCACTCCGCGAGATCCGGCTCCAGCGCGCCCGCGAGGCCGAGCTCCTCGACGACGATCTTGCCGAGTCCCGCCTCTTCGAGCATGAGCGGCACGCCGTAGATGGACCACGCGTCAGGCTCGCTGATGACGTTGTCGGCCTTGACGTCGCAGAACAGCGCGATCTTCTCCCGCAGGTCGTCGTCGATCGCCTCGTCGGCGCGCGCGATGACCACGTCGGGCTGGATGCCGATCGCCCGAAGCTCGCGGACCGAGTGCTGCGTGGGCTTGGTCTTGAGCTCTCCGGTCGCGACCCGCGGCAGGAGGGGGAGGTGGATATAGAGGACGTTCTGCCTGCCGACGTCGTTCCGGAACTGGCGGATAGCCTCGAGGTAGGGAAGCGACTCGATGTCGCCCACCGTCCCGCCGACCTCCACCACGACGATCTCCGCCTGTTGCTCGCGCGCGACGCGGTGGATGCGTTCCTTGATCTCGTTCGTCACGTGGGGGATCACCTGGACCGTCGCGCCGAGGTAATCCCCGCGGCGCTCCTTGGCGATGACCGAGTTGTAGACCTGGCCGGTGGTCAGGTTCGACGCGCGGGTGACATTACGGTCGATGAAGCGCTCGTAGTGCCCGAGATCGAGATCGGCCTCGCCACCGTCCTCAGTCACGAAGACCTCGCCGTGCTGGTAGGGCGACATCGTCCCTGGATCGACGTTGAGGTAAGGGTCCATCTTGAGCGACGCGACAGTGAGGCCTCTCGCGGCGAGGATTCGTCCCAGGGAAGCGGCGGTGATGCCCTTGCCAAGCGAGGAGGTGACCCCTCCGGTCACAAACACGAACTTCGGCACGAGGTGGACCTCCGGGGTTTTTTCTACTGTTCAGCACCACGAGGCGGGGCCGATCGCGGCCGCTGTGCGGCGGATAGGACGGAACGTCGACCGGTTCCTCCCGCCGGCAGTCATCGAGTCGCCCGTCGAACCGCAACGCGCGGAACCGTGCGTCGCGAAGCTCGCCGTCCGAGAGGCCGGCGTGCTCGACGATCGCAACGAGCCGCGGGCGCAAGAATCTGAGTCCAGCGTGGAGCGCGATGGGAGACGCGAACGGCGATCCCTCGACGACGAAATCGCGCGTCGCTTCGTCGAGCCACGCCCCCAGATATGGAGGGACGTAGGCCTCACCCGCGAAGACCAGGGCTCCCTCGTCTACTCGGAAACCGCAGAGCAGCGCACGCGCCCCGCGCCGGTCGTCGACGATGAGGCCGCCGATCACGACGTCCGCGCGCGGCGTGACGTGGCACTTGAGCCACTCCGCGGTCCGAGCTCCGGGGACGTACCCGGAGTCGCGCCGCTTGGCCACGATCCCCTCGAGCCCGTATTCGGCGACCACCTCGAGGAAGGGCTCGCCGTCATCGTCGAGGTGTTCAGGCACAGCGAGCATGCGCGAGCCGAGTCCCGCGCCGAGGAGACGCGCGCGACGTTCGATGAGGGGACGCGCGATCAACGGGCGCCCGTCCTGGTAGACGAGGTCGAACGCCACGAAGATCGGCCCGCGGCCGCGCTTGGCCGCCTTGGGTCCGAGGCGTCCGGCGAGCAGGTCATAGCTCGGGCGGCCTCGCAAGTCGCACACCACGATCTCGCCGTCGATGACCATGCCTTCGGGGATGCCGAGGTCGCGAAGCTCGGGCACGAGGCTCAGGAGGTCGCCGCCCG
Source organism: Chloroflexi bacterium 13_1_40CM_68_21 (assembly GCA_001917735.1). The sequence goes on along the minus strand of MNEO01000020.1, from coordinate 19,235 downwards.
AGCGGTCGGTGATACGCAGGCCGTTCGCATCACGCGCCGCGAGCGCCCGGATCCCATCCCACTTCAGCTCGAACACGTACTCCGGGGAGTTGAACGCGCGATGCGCGAGGCGCGGGCGCATCGGAACGAGCGCGCGCGGGAGGGCGCTCGCCGCCTCGCGGACGTCGATCAGCGTCGGATGCTCCCCGCGCTCGCCCGGTCCGCTCTCGCGCGGCATTCAGCGAGGATAGTTCCGCGAACGGCGTGCTCCGCCGACCGGTCCGGTCCTAGGAAGCCTTCTTTCTCGCGGCGCGCGACGACGATGCCGCGCGCTTCGTCTTTGCCTCGCCCTTCTTGGCCTTCTCGACGGACGCCTTGAGCGCGGACATGAGGTCGACGACGGTCGTCTCGGTCTCTGGCTCGGGGGCCTCGATGATCTCGCGCTTCTCGACCTTCGCCTCGACCAGCTTCATGACCGCTTCCTTGTATTCGTCCTTGTACTCCTGCGGCTCGAACTCGGTCGCCATCATGTTCACCAGGTTCTCGGCCATCTTGAGCTCGGCAGGGGAGACCTTCACGTCCTCCGGAACATCGAGATCCTCGGTCGAACGGATCTCGTCCGGCCAATGGAGCGTGTTCATGAGCAACGCCCCATCCTGCGGGCGAACGGACACGAGCCGCTCGCGGTCGCGCAGCGCGAACTTGGCGATGGCGATGCGCCCGGTCTTCTGGAGGGTCTTGTTGAGCAGGGCGTAGGGCTTCTCGGCCGACTTTTCGGGCTCGAGGTAGTAGGACGACTGGAAATAGAGGGCTCCAGGGAGCTCCTCGTCCTTCACGAACCCTGAGATGTCGATCGCCTTGCTCGATCGGAGTGGGAGCTTCTCCAGATCCTCGTCTGTGAGCTCGACGTAGCTCCCCTTCTCATACTCGTACCCGCGCACGACGTCGCCCCACGCGACCTCGTGATCGCCCTCGACGCACCAGCGCTTGTTCTTGATGCGGCTCTTGTGTTCCGGGCAGAGCAGGTTGAACGACACCTTGCTGGTGCTCTCGGTCGCCAGGTACAGGCGGACCGGGATCGCGACCATACCGAAGCTCATGACACCGCGCCAGATCGAACGTGGCATTCCACACCTCGCCGGCCGATCTTCCCGTCAGGACTTTCGTCCCCGGGTTTCCCCGCGCGGCCTAGCCGCGCGAGTGTAACGACAAGGTCAAGGAAGCGCCGGCGGCGGTGCGCCGCGGCCGAAGCGGACCAGACGAAGGATCCGATCGAGCGTCGCCGGATCGCCGCGCCAATGCTCGCGGACGATCCGCTCGTCGGTCGTGCCCAGCAGGATCCGAAGCGCGAGCCCGGCGACGATGGCGTCATCGAAGGAACCCACGATGGGTATGAAATCGGGAATGAGGTCGATCGGCGATGCGAGCCACAGACTCGCGAGCCCGAGAACGATCTTCGCACGAACGGGGACGCGCCGATCGCGCATGAGGCCGGCGAACAGCCGCATGAGGTTCGGCACGAGCAAGGCGAGCTCGCGCGCCAGAATCCTCCGGCCGACCATCAAAAGGACGATGACGAGCAGCGTCCAGAGGACGACGAGGACGACCGCGAGCTGTACCCAGTCCCGGAGGTCCACGTGCTAGTTGGCGATCGCGCGCTCCGCCAGCGACGTGGGGATCGACCCGCTCGACGTGATCGCGTCGTGAAAGGCACGCAACGCGGCCCGGTCGGCCGATCCGTGCTTGGCGAGCCAGCGCGTCCGGATGTCGACGATCTCGAGCATCCCGGTGAGGTAGCTCGATGCCTGGGTCGGCCAGGAGCAGTAGCGGCCGACCTCGGCCTTCGCGTTCGGCGGCGTGAGGTTGCCTTTCCTGACCATGAACTCGACGGCCTCGCCGAAACTCATCTCGCCAAGGTGCAGCGAGGTGTCGACGACGATGCGCGCTGCGCGGAATAGCGTGGCTTCGTACTGGAACAGCAGGTGGCGCGGATCGCTGAAGAAACCCTGTTCGCGCATGACGCGCTCGGCGTAGAGGCCCCAGCCTTCGGCGAAGTACGACGTGAAGTGGGTCCGCCGGACCGCAGAGCGATTCTGCTTCGCCATCACGAGGTGCCAGTGGTGGCCCGGATAAGCCTCGTGCACGGCCGTCGTCGGGATCCCGGCGCTGCAGTTTCCTTCGAGCCGCTTCCGCACCTCGTCCGGCGGGGTGTTGTCCGGGGGGTAGGGCACGAAGAAGTGTCCGTGGAGCGAATCGCTGAAGGCGGGTGGCTGGTTGTAGCTCGCGACCGCCAGGATCGGCCGCTGGAAGTGCGGCGACGGCTCGACCGTGCAGCGCTCGCCGGGCGGAAGGGTCACGAGGTTGGAGTCCTTGAGAAATGACCGAGCGCGGTCGGTCCAGTCCTCGTACTCGGCACGCATCGCATCGGGTGTCGGCGCATGGATCTGATTGAGGCGCTCGCATACCTGGACCCAATCGCCTCCACCGTCGATCTGGCTCGCGATCTTGTTGGCTTCGTTCGTCAGGAGCTCGTACTGCTCGCGGCCGCGTTCGCGGAGCTCGCGCGCCCCGTAGGGCAGCAGCTCCTTTTCCCTGAGGAGCGCGGTGTAGAGCTCCTCGCCGATCGCGTACTCGCCTGAAGAACGCTCTTTGTTCGTTTCGAGGAACGCGGCGAAATCCTCGTACGCCCCCGCGGCGGTCGCCCCGGCTTCGGCGACCTTCTGCCGGACCGTCGCGTCCTTGACCTCCGCGGGCACGAGCTCCCGCGCATAACGCGCCGCGGCCTTCGCCTGGCTGATGGCTCGGTCGACGTACACCCGCGGCATCAGCGAGAAATCGAGGTTCGCCTTGCCGTCAGCGACGTGGCGAGTGGCAGCGAGCAGCCGCGCCCGCGCCGCGTCGGCGAGATCGCGCTCAGGTCGGAGGCGGTGCAGGAAGAGCGTGAACACCCCGCCGAGCGAAGGGTTCAGATAGATGTTCGGCTGGCGCTTCCAATCGAGGCGCGGCTGAGTGAGCTCGCGTCCGCGAAGCGACGAGAGCACGACGTCGCGGTCGATGCGCTCGTCGTCCGAGAGCTCTGCGTCGGGGGCCGCGCGGAAGCGCCCGGTCCAGTCGAGAACCCGGGCCTCACGCCGGTGGAACGCCTCGGCGGACAGGTCCTCAGACCGCCCGTCATACGCCGTGAGGCCGAGCATGCTCGCCCAGGAGGGCGATTCGTCGTACTGCTCGGTGAGGTAATCCTTGACCAGCGCCGAGAAGGATGCGGACGCCACGGAGCGACCTCCACGACAATGGCGAAGGTCACAGAGTGAGCCTCACCGACTACCAGCGCAAACGCGACTTCCGCCGCACGCCCGAACCAAAGGGCAAGCAGCCGAAGACCGAAGAGACGCGTCGCTATGTGGTCCATCGCCACCATGCGACGCGCCTTCATTGGGACGTGCGTCTCGAGATCCGGGGCATCCTCGCATCGTGGGCGGTGCCGAACGGTCCGCCGCTCGAGGCCGGCAAGAGGCGACTCGCGGTGCACACCGAAGACCATCCGATCGAGTACCTCACCTTTCACGGCGTGATCCCGGACGGCTACGGCGCCGGAACGATGACGATCTGGGATAGCGGCACGTACGAGCTCCTCGAGGAGAAGGACGACGAGCTCAAGCTCCGCTTCGCGGGCAAGCGCCTGCAGGGCGAATGGGTCCTCGTGAAGACCCGCCAGAACGAAGGGCGTGACTGGCTGATGATCAAGCACGGCACGCCGCCCAAGAACGATCCTCTACTTGGGAAGATCGCGCCGATGCTTGCGGCGGCGGCGGACGAGCCATTCGACTCGCCAGAGTTCACCTACGAGGCCAAGTGGGACGGCGTGCGGACGATCGCTTTCGTCGACGGGGGCGAGGTGCGCCTGCAGACCCGCAACCTCCTCGATTGCACGCGGCAGTACCCCGAGGGCACGCAAATCGCCGAGGCGCTCACCGGCGCGTATCAGGCGATCGTCGATGGCGAGATCGTCGCGCTCGACGAGAAAGGCGTCCCGAGCTTCCAGCGGCTGCAGCCGCGGATGCACGTGAGCGACGACGCCACGGTTCGCAAGCTCCGGCGATCGACGCCGGCCATCTACGAAGTGTTCGATCTTCTGTACGTCGACGGCGAGGATCTGACCCACAGGCCGCTGCGCGAGCGCCTGCGCAGGCTCGACGAAGCGCTCACGCCGATGGGCGCGATCCGTCGCAGTGACGGCTTCGTCGGGACCGGCGTCGCGCTGTTCGACGCGGCGAAGGAGCAGGGGATCGAAGGGATCATCGCCAAGCGCCTCGACTCCATCTATCAGCCCGGCGCGCGCTCGCCCGCCTGGGTGAAAGTGAAAGCGATGCGAACGATGGACTGCGTGATCGGCGGGTGGACCGCCGGACAGGGTGGCCGCGCGAGCACCCTCGGCGCGCTGCTCCTCGGCGTCTATCGCGACGGCAAGCTGGAGCCGGTCGGTCATGTCGGGACCGGCTTTGACGAACGAACTCTCCGTGATCTCCTCGCGACGCTTCAGCGGCACGAGTCGCCGACGGCGCCGTTCGCGACGCTGCCGCGCACGAATCAGCCGGCGCGCTGGTGCATGCCCGAGCTCGTGTGCGAGGTCGAGTACGCGGAGATCACGCGCGACGGCACATTGCGGCACCCGACCTATCGCGGCCTGCGACCGGACGTCGATCCTCGCGAATGCACCGGCGAGGAGCGTCGCGAAACGGCCAAGCGCGCGCAGGAAGCCGCGAAGAAGGCCGCCGTGGCGAGGCCCGCGTCCGGCAACGGCGAGGGACCCGAACGGGTGCCCGCAGTGCTGGAGGTCGAGGGGCACCGGATCAAGCTCACGAATCTCCAGAAGGTGCTCTGGCCCGAGGACGGCTACACCAAGGCCGACCTCATCCGCTACTACGCGGAGGTCTCACCGTACCTGGTGCCGTGGCTGCGCGACCGGCCGCTCACGATGAAGCCATTCCCCGACGGCATCGCCGGGCAGAGCTTCTACCAGAAGGACAAGCCCGACTTCACCCCGCGCTGGATCAAGAGCTGGAAAGACCCCCACGAGCCGGACAACGACTACGTGCTCGCGAACGACATGGCCACGCTCGTCTGGCTCGCGAACTACACCGCGATCGAGCTGCACCCGCGCCTCGCGCGGATCGACCTGCCGGACAATCCGGACAACGTGATGATCGACCTCGATCCCGCGGAGGGCGCGACGTGGGACGACGTCAAGGAAGTCGCGCGGACCGTTAAGACGGTGCTCGACGACTTCGGGCTGGTGGGGTTCCCCAAGACCACTGGATCGCGCGGCATCCACGTGCTCGTGCCGGTCGCTCGCCGATACACGTTCGAGGAGACGCGCGCGTTCGCGCTCCGCGTGGGAGAGCTCGCGCGCGAGCGGCTCCCGAAGCTCGTGACGCTCGAGTTTTCGAAGGCCCGCCGGCGTGGCATCTACATCGACTACTTGCAGAACGTGCGCATGAAGTCGACCGCGGGACCGTACAGCGTGCGGCCCATCCGCCGAGCCCCGGTCTCCGCGCCACTGCGCTGGGAGGAGATCTCGTCGCTCGGTCGGCCGGATGCGTTCACGATCGCCAACATGGCCACGCGCCTCGAATCAGTGGGCGACCTCCTGACGCCCTCGCTCGAGCTCACGCAGAAGCTGCCGAAGCCGCCCGCTTGAACCGCGCCGCCGTCCTCGCGCCGGGTTACGGCGGCACGGCGGAACAGCCGCTCTTGCGCGCGCTTGCGTCGGCGCTCGGCGCGTTTGGCATCGACACCCAGGCAGTCACGTTTCGGACGCGTGGATCGCGGCCGAGCAAGGACTACGCCCTTGAGATAGAGGATGTTCGCAACGCACGCGACGCTCTGCGTGACGCGGGAGCGGAGCGTGTCGCGCTCGTCGGGCGGTCGTTCGGCGGCCGCATGTGTGCGTTCCTCGCGGAGCGGGAGCCGCCCGACGCGCTCGTGATCCTCGGTCATCCGATCGCGCCGCCAGCGCGGCCCCGCCCCCGGGATGAGGCGGCGCTCGCCGCGATCGTGTGCCCGACCCTCGTCGTCCAGGGAGAGCACGACGAGCTCGGGCCGCTCGCCGTCCTCGAACGCATCGCCGGCCGGAACCCCCGGATCGACCTCGTGCCGATCGCGGGAGCCGGCCACGATTTCGGACCAGCCGAGCAGGAGGCGGTCGCAGCCGCGGCACGCTGGCTCGACAGCCTGCTGCGCTAGACAGGTTTTCCGCACCGCCTTCACATCCAGTTCACGAGCGCAGGCGACGATGCCCATCGACGACAAACACAAAGGAGCAATCACATGCGAGGCATCGGCATCATCGTCACACTTGTCATCGCCGCGATCGTCGGCGTTGGCGCCTATCAGCTGGGTGTCACACAGGGGCTCGCGACCACGGGGACCGCGGTCGCGCCGGCCATCTACTACCACCCCTTCTTCTTCGGCGGGTTCGGATTCCTCTTTCCGCTCCTCTTCCTCTTCCTCATCTTCTTCCTGATCCGCGGCGCGTTCTGGGGCGGTTGGGGAAGGCGGTACGGCGGTGGCTACGGCGGCGGGTACTGGGGCGATCCCCGTTCGCGTCTCGAGGAATGGCACAAAGAGATGCACGGCGAAAAGCCGCGCGACGGCGGATCGGCGTCCCCGACGCCGCCTAGCGGACGCTGAGCCCCTTCTTCATCGCGAAGACGCCGGACCGCGGTCCGGCGTCTTCGTTACCTAGGATTGGCAGGCGATGAGAACGATCCTCGTCGTCGACGACGAACCCAAGATCGTTCAGCTCGCCCGTGACTATCTCGAGCACGCCGGGTTCGCGGTCGTGACCGCGCACGACGGGAGAGCCGCGCTCGCTTCCGCCAGAGGGCAGCGCCCAGACCTCGTCGTCCTCGATCTGGGCCTCCCGGAGCTCGACGGCCTGGACGTCGCGCGGACGTTGCGAGCCGAGTCGAACGTTCCGATCGTGATGCTCACCGGCCGCAGCGAGGAGTCCGACAAGCTCGTCGGACTCGAGCTTGGCGCGGACGACTACGTGACCAAACCGTTCAGTCCGAAGGAGCTCGTCGCGCGCGTGCGCGCCGTGCTGCGGCGCCTCGAGCGGCCGAAGCTCTCCAGCGAGCTCATTCAGGTCGGAGATGTGCGACTCGACATACCGCGGCTGCGTGTCACGAGATCCGACCGTGCCGTGGATCTGACGCCGACCGAGTTCCAGCTTCTTGCGGCGCTCGCGCGCGAGCCGGGGCGGGTCTTCACGCGTGCCCAGCTCCTCGATGCGCTGCACGGCGTCGCGTTCGAGTCGTACGAACGAGCGATCGACGCGCACGTGAAGAACATCCGGCGCAAGCTCGAGGACGATCCGTCGGCGCCGCGTTACCTGCTGACCGTGTACGGGGTCGGGTATCGCTTCGCGGAGCTCGACGGGTGAGAAGTGGGGGCTGGCGTCACTCCCGCGAGCGCCCGCCGTGGTGGCCGGAGAACGAGCCGTTCCCTCCGCGCCGCGGATGGGGCCGCGGCGGGCCGTGGCCGATGCGCGGGGGTTTCGTGCGCCGAATGGCGATGTTCTTCGTCGCCGGGGCCGTCCTCTCCGTCGTCGCCGCCACGTTCCTCTTCTTGACGCTCGCGAGCGCGCTCGGGGCCCCCGACCCATCGGGGGCCGTCGCGCGCGGCGCCGCTCTTCTGCTCGTGCTCCTTCTGATCGCCTTCGCGGCGCGCTCGGTACGCCGGCTCGCGGCGCCGGTCGGCGATGTCATCGATGCGGTCGGCCGTGTGGCCGATGGCGATCTCTCGGCGCGCGTCGACGAGCGTGGCCCTCGCGAAGCGCGCGCGCTCGCGCGCGCGTTCAACGCGATGACCAGCCGCCTGCGTGCGAGCGAGGAGCAGCGGCGGCGCCTGCTCGCCGATGTCAGCCACGAGCTCCGGACCCCACTCTCGGTCGTGCAGGGAAACCTCGAGGCGCTCGTCGACGGCGTCCATCCCGCCGACGAGGCACATCTCCTCGCGATCCTGGACGAGACCAAGGTGCTCTCGAGGCTGGTCGAGGATCTGCGAACGCTCTCGCTCGCCGAATCCGGGGCCCTCGCTCTTCACCGCGAGCCGACCGACCTCGGCGCGCTCGCGAGGGAGACGCTCGCGTCGTTCGAGCCGCAGGCCGAGGAGGCCGGCGTCACGCTCGACGCCGCCGCGCCGGCCGACCTGCCGCTCGCGAACACCGACCCAGTGCGCGCTCGTGAGATTCTCGCGAACCTCGTCGCGAACGCCCTGCGCTACACCCCGCGAGGCGGCCGAGTGCGCGTCGATGCGAGCGCGGACGACGGCAAGGTCGCGCTCGTCGTCTCCGACACGGGCGCGGGGATCGCGCCGGATACGCTCGGACGCATCTTCGACCGCTTCTACAAATCGGCGGAGTCGCGAGGCGCGGGGCTCGGCCTGGCCATCGCGAAACAGCTGGTCGAGGCGCATGGGGGCACGATCGCCGCCACGAGCGTCGTCGGCCGCGGCACCGAGATCCGGTTCACGCTGCCGGTCGAGGAATGAAGCCCGTCCGCATCTGGCCCGCCGCCCTCGCGCTCTTCGTGCTCGCGCCGGTCTGCGGTGAGCTCCTCTCGGGCTCGACCCCGCTCCGTGCCTTCGTGAATCCCTTCACCTTTCTCTATCTCTCAGGCCTGTACGGCTCGGGTGCCCTGATCGTCCGCGAGATCGTTCGACGGCGCGGGCTTGGCTGGAGAAACGTGTTGCTGCTTGGTGCCGCGTACGGCGTGCTCGAGGAGGGTCTCGTGGTGACCAGCTGGACCAACCCGTAATGGCCTGATGCGGTGAGCCTGGGGGCGTACGGCCGGTTCCTCGACGTCAACTGGGTCTGGGCGCTCCACCTGACGCTCTTTCATGCGGTCGTCAGCATCGCCGCGCCGATCGTGCTCGCGGAGGCCGCGTTCCCCCGGATCGCGAATCTTCCGTGGCTCGGCGACCGCGCCATGCGCGCGGTCGCGATCTGGCTCGCACTGATTTCCCTCATCGGGCTGGTCGGCTTCGGCTTCCTCGCGTTCCGCGATCGTGGATACGACCACCCGCCCGCTTCCTACGCGATCGCGCTGCTGATCGCGGGGGCTCTCGTGCGGCTGGGCCTGCGCCTGCGCTCGGGCCCCGTGCCTTCGGATGTTCCACCGCCGTCGCTCTGGCGGCTGCGCGGATTCGCGTTCGCGACGACCGTCGCCGCGTTCGCGCTCGCGTGGATCGGACCCCACGTGATCCCGGTCGCGCTCCTTGTGGTCGTCGCTCTCGGGGCGGTCGCGGCATACGCGCTGGGACGGATCGGCCGGTGGTCGGCGCGTTCGGGCTGGGGCGCGGAACACAGGCTCGCGCTCGCGAGCGGTCCGCTCGGGTTCCTCATAGCGATCGCGCCGTTCCTCGAGTTCGGGCTCCGCTCTCCGGAGAAGGACCCGGCCGGTCAGACGCTCGTCGGGCTCTCGGCGCTCGTCGGCCTCTGGCTTCTCGCTCGTCGCCCGCCGCATCCTGCGCCGCTCGCCGTTCCGGCGTAAGCGCCGCCAACGCGCGGTCATGGCGCGAGCTTGGCGCTCTCCGCGTCGTCGATCTGCGCGCGCTGCAGCTTGCCGGAGTAGTCGACGTAGATCGACTTCCACTCGGAGTACACGTCGAGCGCCGCGCGGCCGGCCTCGCGATGGCCGTTGCCGGTCGCCTTCATGCCGCCGAAGGGGAGCTGGATCTCCGCGCCGATCGTTCCGGCGTTGACGTACACGATCCCCGTCTCCGCGTCGCGCATGAAGCGGAACGCGTTATTCACGTTGCGCGTATAGATCGAGCTCGAAAGCCCGTACTTCGTCGAGTTCAAGACTTTGATCGCCTCATCGACGCTGGAGACCTCGATGACCGCAGTCACCGGCCCGAAGATCTCCTCCTGCGCGACGCGCATGTTCGGTTTCACGTCGACGAGCACGGTCGGCTCGTGGAAAAAGCCCTTCGCGAGAGGGCCCTCTTTGGGGATCCGACCGCCGGCCGCGATAGTGGCTCCCTCCTTCTCGGCGACGGGAATGAACGAATGCACGCGCTCGAGCTGCGACAACGACACGACCGGCCCGACATCGGTGGACGCATCCAGGCCGTTGCCGAGGCGAAGCTTCTTCGCCCGACCGACGAGCTTGTCGACGAGGTCCTTCGCCACGCCCTTGTGGGCGATGACCCGCGAGGCTGCGGTGCAGCGCTGGCCCGACGTTCCGAACGCGGACCACACGATCCCGTCGAGGGAAAGGTCGACGTCCGCGTCGTCGAGCACGACGATCGCGTTCTTTCCGCCGAGCTCGCACGAGACCCGCTTGAGTAGGCGCCCCGCGATCTCGCTGATGTGTGACCCGGTGTCGGACGATCCGGTGAACGAGATGAGGTCCACACCGGGATGCGAGACGAGGTGGTCCCCGAGCTCGCCGCCCGAGCCCAGGACGAGATTGAGGACGCCCTTCGGCAACCCCGCCTCCTCGAGGATCTCGACGAGCCGCACCGCCAGAAGTGGCGTGTACGACGCGGGCTTGAAGACGACGGTGTTCCCGAGGATGAGCGCCGGCATGATCTTCCAGGTCGGGATCGCCAGCGGGAAGTTCCAGGGTGTGATCGCCGCGACCACGCCGACGGGATGGCGCATGCTCATCGCCCACTTGTTCGGGAGCTCGGCGGGAACGACATCGCCGAACTGGCGGCGGCCTTCACCGGCGATGTAGTAGGTCATGTCGATGCCTTCTTGAACGTCGCCCCGGGCCTCGGCGAGGACCTTGCCCATCTCGCGCGTCATCTCGCGCGCGAGCTCGTCTTTGCGCCGCAGCATGATCTCGCCGGCGCGGTAGAGGATCTCGCCACGCTTCGGCGCGGGATAGAGCCGCCAGCTGTCGAGCGCGCGCCGGGCGGCTTCGACCGCGCGATCGACGTCGGCCGTAGCCGACTTCGTGACGCTCGCGATCGTCTCGCCGGTGGCGGGGTCGATGTCCTCGAACGTGCTTTGAGTCGACGCATCGACCCAGCGCCCGTCGATGTAATTCTGAAGCTGCAGCGTGGTGGCCATCGGGACTCCCCCTTCTGGATGCTAGGCGGCTAGAGAGCGCTAGAAAGATGCTCCGTAGAAGAGCCAGATCGTCAGCGCGCCCACCGCGACGATGCCGAGAAAGATCAGAGCGAACGCGATGTTCGCGGAGCGCTCGGGGTCGTTTTGCGAGAAGCGATCCACCGTCGTACCGAGCCTTCAGCCGCACACGACGGGAGACCGCCCCGCGGAGTCCGACCGACGCATCAGGGTCTCAGGATACGAGCAGTGGCGGTGCCGCATCGGTGGGGAAGTCCGTCACTTGAATTACGCCGTTTGGGGGATGCCGGAAAGAGGGCGTCGGCCCTAGCGTCCAGTCACTATGGCCGCCCCGCGACGCGAGAGCCTCCAGCGTGCGTTCATCGCCGCGCTCGTCGCACTGGTCATCGCCACGCTGGCATGCGCGCCCCAGCGCGATCCCTACGCGGGCGTATACCTCGTGAAGGGCGGTGGTGCGCCGGCCGAGGTCTTCCGCGCGCTGAGCGCGGAGTTCTCCGCACGGCATCCCGGGGTCCGCTTCGACTTCGAGGATGTCGGGTCACGCTCAGGTATCGCCCTGCTCGCGCGCGGTCAGATCGACCTCGCGACGAGCAGCACGGAGCCCGAGGCGAGCGTGCGCGAAAGCGTGCGACTCCTTTCGGTCGGCGTGAGCGGGACCGCTGTGATCGTCGGCTCGGGCAATCCGGTCACGGGGCTGACCCGCGCTCAAGTACGAGACATCTACTCCGGGACGATCACCGATTGGGCCGCGGTGGGCGGACCATCCGGCCGCATCTTCGTCATGACGCGCAACCCGAACTCGGCGATCCGCGCGAACTTCGACTCGTACTTCTTCGACACGAAGCCCACCTACGGGAAGGACGTCGCCGAGCTCAACGACACGGAAGAGATGCTCTCGGCCGTCGGCGCCCGGCGTGACGTGATCGGCATCGTCACGATCAACGGCCGAACGCTCGCGGAGCCAAAGATCAAGATGCTCGCGATCGAGGGTGTCCAGGCGAGCAAGGAAAACGTCACGTCCGGCGCGTATCCGGTCCGGCGACAGCTGTATCTGGTCTACCCCGCGACGGCCGTCAAGCCCGGCATCCAGGCGTTCCTCGATTTCGTCCGCAGCCCGGACGGCCAGCGCGTCATCGCCGGAGTGGGCGCGGGCTGACATCGCCGGGAACGGCGGTATGACGTGCGGCACCTAGCGCTCATCGTCTAGTTTTGGCTCGTGCCCCAGCTTCCGCTCGACTTCGCGCTCGCTGACGACATGGGTCGACCCTGGCGACTCTCAGAACACCTCGGCGATTCCGTCGTGCTTCTCTTCCTGCGCGGGGACTGGTGACCATACTGCAACGGGCAGCTGGTCAGCTGCGGGCGGCAGTACGAGGAGTTCACGAGCCGACGTGGGACTGTCGTGGGCATCTCAGTCGACGATGTCGCGCGCAACAAGGCCATGGTCGCGAAGCTCTCTCTGCCGTTCCCGATGCTCGCGGATCCGGAGGCGAGCGTGATCGCCGCGTACGGCGTGTACCGCGAGAAGGAACAGCGCGCCCGACCCGCGGCGTTCGTCGTCGGGCGCGACCTCTCCATGGCGTACCGCTACATCGGACGCGACTTCGCCGACAGGCCGCTCACGAAGGAGCTTCTCGATGCGCTCGAGACCGTGAAAGACTCACCACGCAAAGAGCTGCGCTCGGATCCGTTGCCGCCCGGACCCCGCCAGCCGGCCGACACGGGCCGCACTCCTTTCCCTCTCGAACATCTCCCGCCGTACATGCGTGGCGTCAACTTCGCGCTCGAGGCGATCGGTGAGCGCTTCGCCGAGGACCAACGCTTGCAGAAGGACGTCGCCACGTACCGCGCGATCGCGCAGGACTACATGAAGCACGGGCTCGCGACGCTGAAGCTGCGGGGTTCCTAAACCGAAGCGAATCCTCGCATTTGGCCCGCTATCCGAGAGTCGCGTACGTGACCGTCACGCTGAACTGGCGGCACCAGATCACAACCGAGCGGATCGTCGCGAGGTCGACGCTCACCGGAATCGGGTAGTTGAACGACCCGTTCGTCGCCTTGAGCTTGCCGAGGTCGACGAACGCGCCGGGCCGCCCGTTGACCTGGTCGGAGAGGTAGACATACATGTCCGGTGCCCCGGCGATGTCGACGCCCTCGAAGCGCAGGAGTCGATCGTCGCCCACCTTCACGATCCGCACGTTGCCGCTCCCGTAGTCCGCGGCGTTGATGCGGACGAGCTCGCCCTGACCGAGCGTCTGGAGGCTCGGCCCGGTCGCGAGTGGAAGATCCTCGACCAAGGTCGACCGCACAAGCGCGGGGACGATCACATACCCGACGAGCGGCACCGTGATCGCACCGACGATCGCGATCGCGCCGATGATTTTCGCCAGGGCCGGACGACCGCCGGCCCTGGCGCTCGCGCGCTCTATGGCTGGATCGGGCAACGGAAATCCGCGCTCGCGTTCCTCGTGATGGTCACCTTGCCGGCGGCCGCGGCCGCGAGGACGGCCCCCGCCGATGTGAGCGGATACGGCGCGACGCTCCAGGTCACGTCGAAGACCTTCCACGCGCCCCCGTGGTAGTCACCGCTACCGGGGCCGACGGCCGCGACGCCCCCGGTACCCGGGACCCGGTAGAAGCCGTCGCGCCCTTCGTTGGGGAAAGCGGACGGCGGAAGGAGCGTGCGTACCTGAACGCCGTCGAGCCAGATGGTGCCGCGATCCACCGGGCTGTCGGCGAGGGCGGGCGAGGCCGTGCTCGTGAGGCTGGCGGCCGCGAGCAACGCGCTGGCGATGAGCTTATGCATGGGTCACCTCCGATCGTTATCGGCGCCAGCGTCGCTGCGTGCCATTGCAGGGCGATGACTCGCTGTCACGCCACCGTCACAATCAGCCGGGAAACTCGTGTCATGAGAGCCATAACGAGCTCCGAGAAGGGACCGATCCTCGTCGTGGATGACGACCCGAAGATCGCGCAGCTCGTCAGGGCGTACCTCGAGCGCGAGGGCTTCGCGGTCGCGAGCGCGGGCGACGGCATCGCCGCCCTCGCGGCGGTGCGGCAGCATCGGCCGAGGCTCATCGTCCTCGACGTCATGCTCCCCGAGCTCGACGGCCTCTCGGTCGCCCGCCGCGTCCGTGAGGAGTCCGACGTGCCCATCCTCATGCTCTCCGCGCGAGGCTCCGTCGCCGATCGTGTCCACGCGATCGCGGAGGGAGCCGATGACTACGTGACCAAGCCCTTCTCCCCGGCCGAGCTCGTCGTGCGCGTCAAAGCGATACTGCGGCGAACGTCCGCGCCGGCCCCTGCCCATGAGCTCCTTCGGCTCGACGATCTGACGATCGATCGGGAGCGGCACGAGGTGTTCCGCGGTGGCGAGCGGCTGGTGCTATCCGATATCGAGTTCCGTCTCCTCGTCGCGCTCGTGCAGGCGGCGGGACGGGTGCTCTCGCGTGACATGCTGCTCGACACGCTCTACGGCGCGGCGGACGGCGACGCGGTCGACCGCACCATTGACGTTTACGTGCGGCGCCTCCGGGAACGGCTCGGCGACACGGCTGAGGCGTCGCGCTACGTGGCGACCGTCCGCGGCGTCGGGTACCGCGCCCTCGTCTCGTGAGCGGCGTTGGCGCGCGCATCGCGCTCGGCGCCCTCGCGGTGGCGGCGTCCGCGATCGCCATAGTCACGATCGGCGTCGTCATCGCGGGCGGCAGCGCCTTCGAGCAGCTGATGCAGGAGCACGGAGAGTCCGTCGCCACCGCGCGTGAGATGTTCAATGAATCCGTCGGTGGCGCGCTGACGGCCGCCGTTTTGGGCGCCGCGCTCGCCAGCGTCGTGCTCGCTGTCGTCACCGGGCGCTGGCTGGCCGCGCCGCTCCTTCGTATCCGCGGGGCCGCGCACCGTGTTGCCGAGGGCGACCTGGGCGTGCGTGTTTCCGCGGAGGGTCCGGAGGAGATCATCTCGCTCGCCAATTCGTTCAACCAGATGACCGAGCGACTCGAGGAGCACGCGCGCGAGCGAGCGGACTTCATCACGAACGCGGCTCACGAGCTGCGTACGCCCCTGACGAATTTGCAAGGCTATCTGGAAGCACTTCGCGACGGCGTGGTTCCGCCGAGCCGCGAGTCGTTCGCGTCGCTCCACGAGGAGGTCGATCGCCTCGTGCGGCTCGCGCGCTCCCTCGACGCTCTCGCCGACGGTGATCTCGATTGGGGACCGCCGCGCCTGGACGACCTGGACGTCTACGGCGCCGTCGCCATGTCCGTCGAGCTCGCATCGCCCGCGCTCGAGCGGCGCGGGGTTGCGCTTGAAGTGCGCGTGCCGACCGGGCTGCGGGCTCGCGCGAATCCCGATCACCTCGCTCAGGTGCTCGCCAATCTCCTTCAGAACGCGGTCCGCTACACCCCCGATGGCGGCAGGGTGACCATCACCGCCGAACGCCACGACTGGGACATAGTCGTCGCCGTCACGAACACCGGCGACGAGATCCCGTCACCCGATCTGCCGCGCATCTTCGAGCGCTTCTACCGTGTCGAGAAGTCGCGCGACCGCTCTCGGGGTGGGGCCGGCATCGGGCTCGCCATCGTCAAGCAGCTCGTCGAGCTCGGGGGCGGCAGAGTGGGCGCGGAATCCGCCTCGGGTCTCACGCGCTTCTGGTTCTCACTACCGATCTCGCCACGTCGGACCACGATGGCCGCACCACCTAATTCCTGAGAGAATCGGGCGAGAGCACTTCCCGATCGGGAGTGGGGGGCGGCGGATGACTCAAGCGGTCTGGACCGGCAGCATCAGTTTTGGGCTCGTGAGCATTCCGGTAAAGCTCTACCCAGCCACCGAGCCGAAAGACGTTCGTTTCCATCTCTACGACCGCCGTACGGGCAAGCGGGTGCGCTACGAACGCGTGACGCGCGACGAGGAGCCGGCGACGTTCGAGGCGGAGCCCTCTCCCGAGTCGTGGCCTCTCGACCGGACTGATCCGGCGCCGTTCAGCGGATCGACCGTCGCGGCGCAGCCTGTCGAGTCCGAAGATGTGGTGAGAGGGTGGGAGCTCCCCGGCGGCGACCTCGTGACGGTGACCGACGACGAGCTCCTCTCGATCGCCCCCGAGCGGAGCCGGACGATCGAGATCGAGGAATTCGTGGATCTGGCGGAGATCGATCCCGTTTTCTTCGAGAAGAGCTATCACGTTGGTCCAGCTCGCGGCGTCGGAGCGGAGAAGCCGTACGTCCTTCTCCTTCGGGCCATGCAGGCCGCTGGGATGGCCGGGATCGGCCGCTTCGTGCTTCGGACCAGGCCGCACATCGTCGCCGTTCGCCCGCTGGAGAAAGCACTCGCGCTCGAGACGTTGTTCTTCGGCGACGAGGTGCGAAGCGCTGAGGCGCTGACGTTCGGCCTCTCGGATCTCGCAGTTTCGGACCGGGAGGTGAAGACCGCTCGCCAGCTCATCAGCGCGATGGCGACGGCGTGGTCTCCGTCGAGTCACGCGGACGCCTACCGCGAGGAGCTCCTGGCTCTTTTGAGAAGCAAAACGCCGGCGGCGCAGGTGGAGACGATCGAGGCGACCGGTGAGAGTCGTATCGGCGATTTGATGGACGCGCTCCGGGCGAGTGTCGAGGCGGCCAAACGTAAGCGTGGGTCGAAGGTTTCCGCCTCGAAGCGAGCCGGATAACCGACCCTACCTCAGGCCTCCGTAAGCAGATCGTCGCCCTTGACTTGCACCGCTCGGGAACGGACTGGCCGCTCGGCCGGACCACGTAGGACTGCCCCGGAGGTCACATCGAACTGGCTTCCGTGGCAGGCGCAGGTCACCACCGTCCCTGCCAGATGACCATTCGCGAGCGAGCACCCCATGTGAGTGCATGTGTCGTCGAAGGCATACAGCTGACCCTCCGCATTGGCCACGTTCACCTTCGTTCCCGCGACATCGAAGACGCGCATCTGACCTTTGTTGACATCCTTCGAGCTACCGATTCGCAGCAGCATGACTTCTCACCTCAAATCAGAATCGCTTGGAGCGCGGACGCGGGTCCGAGTGGTACGAGGGCCCACGCGGCTGGCGACCCTTCGCTAACGAAGAGTAGTAAGCGTTTCGAGTCGCGCTCCAAGCTTACGTTCGCCTTCCTGCACATACCGCGCGATCGCCTGGAGTCATGGGCGCGTTAGGATCGCCCGAAGCAACGGGGGAGGAATTCGAGATGGCTCGGTCGCTCGTCGTCCTCACATTGTTCGCGCTCGTCGTGCTTCCAACGATCGCACTGGCGGCGCCCGTCGTTACGCAGGTAACCAACGATCAAGACCGCGACGCCGAGACCAGCGTCGCCATCAACCCGACCAACCCGAACAACATCGCCGCCGGGTGGATCTCGAGTGGGGATCGGACCTGTGGTTACGGAGTTTCTTTCGACGGCGGCACGACCTGGACCGTCGGGGTCATCCCCGGCATCCAGACAGGTTCCGGTGGACTCTTCGACCGCGGCACGGACCCCTCGGTGACCTTCGACAAGGCTGGCAATGCCTACTACACGTGCCTTGCGTTCAACCTGTTCCCGCGCTCGCTCGGTTCCGCGGGTACGCTCTTCGTCTCCAAGTCGACCGACGGCGGTCTCACCTGGGGGACGCCGGTCATCGCGATGAGTGGCGAGGACCGGCCCGGGAAGGCGCTGAACGAGTTCGTCGACCACCAGTTCATCACGGCGAACCCAGCGACCGGACATCTCTACTTGACACAGACCCAGTTCACAGCCGCAGGCAAGCCAACGATTCTTTTCTCCCGGTCGACGGACGCGAACCAGACCTGGTCCACTCCCGTGGCGATCAACGACCGCGCTGGTAACGCGACGTTCCAGGACTCCTTCACCGCGACTGGAAAAGACGCGAGCACGATCTACCTGGCGTTCGGGGCGTTCTCCAACCACGGGCTCTCCAACTGGAACCGTATCTACATCGCGAAGTCAACGAACGGGGGAGTGTCCTTCTCCGAGCCCCAACTCCTTCGGACGATCACTCCTCTCCCCAGCCCCTTGCCAAATGCGCCGTGGAGGGTCGACAACAACCTTTGGCTGGCCGTTGACCGGAGCACCAATCAGATCTACGTGAACTGGGCGGACTACGACGACGGCGACGCGAACGTCCGCGTTATGCGGGTCGTTGACCTCGGCACCGAGTTCCAGGTCCAGGGGGTCACGCGAGTCGACAACGACGAGTCCCGGTCCGACCAGTTCTTCCCCTTTATCACGGTCGCGCCGGGCGGCCGCGTCGACGTCTGCTTCCAGGACCGCCGGTACAGTCCAGGAAACGCTCTCATCTTCACGACCTGCGCCTTCTCGTCCGATGGTGCGCGACACTTCACCAACGTCCAGGCAACGACGACTCCGTTCGACGCGTCGAACAACAACTTCATCGGGGATTACAACTGGCAAGCGTCGACGGCCACCGGCGTGCTCGCGATCTTCGTCGGCGACAAGACGCCCACATCCGCCAGCGCGGGACAGGAGGTCTTCGTCGTCAGGGTTTCGCCTTGAACAGTTGCTAATGCTTTGACGTCCCGCTGGCCGGCTTCCGCAGACAGCAGTGCGATGAGTCAGTCGGGGCTGCGCTGCGGCCCGCGGGGTCAGCGGTTTTGGATCACGCGGACGATCAAATCCCCCGCGAGCCCGACGAGGAGCAGCAGGCCGAAGCGCCGGTTGTGCACGAACGCCAGCCGCACGAAGTACAGCGGCCAAGCTAACTGTGGCCAATGCTCCGGTCGCTCGCGGGGCCGTGGCTTCGCGTACGCCGCAAGCGCCGTACGTGCCCTCGGGAGTGCGAGGACAACAATGAGGACGACGGGCGTGAGGAAGCCGATCACCGCCAGATAGGCGACCGTCGCATACATCAGAACGATCATCGCGCCGAGGATCCAGCGCGCCGCCCGCTCGCCGATGATCACCGGTAGCGTGTGGATCCCGCGGGCACGATCATCCTCAAGCTTGTCGATGTGCTTCCCGAAGATCACAGTCGTCGCGCCGAGCGCGTAGGGGAGACCGACGAGCGCAACCTCCCAGTCCCAGTTGCCCGTGACCACGAAGTAAGTCCCGCCGATCATCAGGGGACCCCACACGAGGAGCACCGCGAGCTCACCGAGGCCGACGTACTTCAGCGGGTACGTGTAGAAGAGGAC
>MNEO01000016.1 GCA_001917735.1 Chloroflexi bacterium 13_1_40CM_68_21 | reverse complement strand
CGGAGGCCGACGGCAGGAGCTCGAGCCGGGCCGATACGACCGAGGCGGTCTCGAGCGAACCGGGCCGCGCGACGACCATCCCACGCGCGAGCTCGTGCTTCTCGACGCCCACAAGATTCAATGCGACGCGGCTTCCCGGGCGGGCGGTCTCGAGAGCGCGCTTGTGGGTCTGGATCCCGCGGATGCGCGCGCGCTTCGCGGTCGGAAGGATCGCGACCTCGTCGCCGATGCCGAACGCCCCATCGACCAGTGTCCCGGTCACGACGGTGCCGAACCCGGTCAGCGTGAAGGCGCGATCGACTGGCAGCCTCGGGCGGCCGGCGTCCCGCCGTGGAGGCGCGGATGCGAGGACCTCCCCGAGAGCGCGCACCAGCTCGTCGAGTCCGCGGCGCCCGGACGCGGACACCTCGACGAGCGTGGCGTTCCGGAGCGGCGTCCCTTGGAGGACGGCGGCGACGTCGGCTCTCGCGAGCGCGGCCCACTCGTCGTCCACGAGGTCGCGCTTCGTCAGCGCGACCACGCCACGCGACACACCGAGGATCCCGAGGATGGCGAGGTGCTCCCGCGTCTGCGGCATCACTCCCTCATCGAGCGCGACGACGAGCAGCACCGCGTCGACCGGTCCGACGCCCGCGAGCATGTTCCGGATGAAATCCTGATGGCCCGGAACGTCGACGATGCCGACATCGCCACCGTCGGGGAGCTCAAGCCACGCGAAGCCGAGGTCGATGGTCATCCCGCGCTCGCGCTCCTCGCTCAGGCGATCCGGGTCGATCCCGGTCAGCGCGGTGATGAGCGTCGACTTCCCGTGGTCGACGTGGCCCGCGGTCGCGATGACCCGAATCGGGGGGCTCTGCCCGGCCCCCGTGCTCTCGGCTATCTGCGCACGGCGATGCACTCGATCTCGACCTTCGCGCCCCGGGCCAGCGCCGCGACCTCGACCGTCGATCGCGCGGGCCGGTGGCTTCCGAATCTCTCGGCGTAGACCTCGTTCATCGCCGTGAACTCCTTGAGGTCGGTCATGAACACGGTGGTCTTGGTCACCCGGTCGAGAGACGAGTCCGACGCGGAGAGCACCGCGGCCAGGTTGTCGAGGACGCGCCGGGTCTGCGCACGCACGTCGTTCCCGCCGACAAGCTCGCCGCTCGCGGGATCGAGCGCAAGCTGCCCCGCACAGAAAATGAGATCTCCGGCGACGATGGCCTGGCTATACGGGCCGACGGGCGCCGGAGCGCGGTCGCTCCTGGTGACGCGAAGGTCCATCTCCTCCCCCTTTCGCGAGCGCGCCGACGACGGCACGCACGAGGACTTCATCATCCTCCGGTAGAACGCTGCGCAGGTCGAGCGCCACGCGCTCTTCGACGATCCGTGCGACTACCGGCGGATCCGCGGCGCGAAGGGCTTGCGCCAGGTGCATCGCCGGAGCGCCGCCGATCGCCACCGCGAACGAACGCTGCGTCTCCTCCGGGAGCGAGCCGCCGCCGACGGTCGACCGGGTCTCCATCACCTCGACGGTGACCCCGCTCCTGCCGAGCTCGCGCACCACCTTTTTCGCCCGATCCGAGAGCTCGGTCGCGCTCGCCGTGATCATCCGCCAGACCGGAAGCTCCCCCACGGCGCGACCGTCCCGGTACGTCTCGAGCGTCGCGATCAGACCGGCGATCGTGATCTTGTCCGGGCGCAGCGCGCGCATCAGTGGGTGCGTGCGGAGCGCGCCGATCTGGGCCGCGCGGCCGACGGCGATCCCGGCCTGCGGCCCGCCCAGCAGCTTGTCGCCGCTGAACGTGACCACGTCCGCGCCCTCACGCACCGCCTCCGGAACGGTGAGCTCCTTCCCGAGCCCGTGCGGCGACGTGTCCAGGAACGTGCCGCTCCCCAGGTCGTGGATGAACGCGACGTTGTGCTCGCGGGCCAGGGCCGCCAGCTCGCGGCCTTCCGCACGCGCCACGAAACCGCTGAGCTTGAAGTTGCTCGCGTGCACGCGAAGGATCGCGCCGGTCCGTTCGGTGATCGCTCCCGCGTAGTCGCGAGCGTAGGTGCGATTCGTCGTCCCGACCTCCACGAGCTTCGCGCCCGAACGCCGCAGCACGTCCGGGATGCGGAAGCCGCCGCCGATCTCGACGAGCTCGCCGCGTGCGACGATCACCTCCTTGCGCGTGGCGAGGGCGGCCAGCGCGAGCAGGACGGCGGCCGCGTTGTTATTCACCACGACCGCGTCCTCAGCGCGCGCCAGCTCGGCGAGGAGGCGCGCGGCATGACCGTGCCGCTCCCCGCGCTTCCCGGCGTCGAGGTCGTATTCGACGCTGACCGCTCCCGCCGCATCGGCCATGGCCGCGATGGCGCGGGGCGAGAGCGGTGCGCGTCCGAGGTTGGTCTGCAGGATGACGCCGGTCGCGTTCACGACCCGACGGAGCGTCCGCCGCTCGCGATCGGCGAGCAGGGCGCGCGTCTGGGCCGCGAACGCGGCCGCGTCGCCACCGGTGCGCAGGCCGCGCGCCCGGGTCAGGACCTCTCGAGCCACGCGTGTGAAGCGATCGCGCTCGGCGTCGCTCGGCCGGCCCGCGCGGAGCACGGCGTCGACGGAGGGGAGCGCGCGGCGTGGATCGGCGCGCGTCATCGGGCTAGCACCTCGAGCGCACGCGGGCGCACACGAATGGAAAGCCGCGACAGCCGGGTCACCTCGCCATCGAGCTCGACCGCGAGGGGCCGCTCGAGCTCGATCTCCACGACTCGCGCCTGCTTCATCACGATCATCCGACCGTCGACGTGCGTTCCGCGATAAAGCTTCGCCAGCGCCGAGAGCGATGACCAGCGTGAGAGATCGCCGGCGAGGACGACGTCGAGCAGGCCGTCGTCGAGCGACGCCTGCGGAGCGACGTGCATCCCCGACCCGAAGTGCGTCCCGTTCGCGGCGACCACCGTGAGGAACGGCCCGCTCCGCAGCTCTCCATCGACGAGCACGCGCATCGGACGCGGACGGTATGTCGCGATCCCGACCAGCGCTCCGACGAAATACCCGAGCGTCTGCCCAGCGACGCGCGAGGTCGCGGCCACGCGCTCGGCGACGTGACCATCGATCCCGACTCCGGCCGCGTTGACAAAGACCCGCCCGTTCACCTCGCCGACGTCGATCGCACGGCGACGAGCTTCACGGAAGAAGCGCGGTACGTCGCGGGTGCGACGTGGGTAGCCGAGCGCGCGCGCGAAGTCGTTCGCCGAGCCGATCGGGTAGAGAGCGAGCATCGCGGCGCTGCCGACGATCCCATTGGCGACCTCGTTCGCGGTCCCATCGCCGCCCGCGGCGACGATCACGCGGTAGCCATCGGCCGCGGCCTCGCGCGCGAGGCGCGCCGCCTCATCAGGCGCCGGCGTGCGAACGACGTCAAGGCGGACGCCGTGCTTGCGGAAGTCGGCTGCGATGCGCCGCGCCACGCGCTCGCCCGCGCCGTTCCCCGCCCTCGGGTTGACGATCGCCAGGACGCGCTCGTCCGGAAACGCGGTCGTGCTCGTCACGCTCCAGAGGGGGCGAGCGCCTTCCGGATCGCGTCCTGCTCCTCGTCGGAGAGCGCGTGCCGCGAGCGTCCGCCCTGCACCTGTTTCGCGAAAATGCGCGTGTCGGTACGGCTGTGAAGGCTCGAGACCACGACGCCGTTGCCGTCGGCATCCAGCAGCGCCATCGCGAAGGACTGGTCCCCGCCGGTATCCGCGAATGGGTTGAAGCGGATCACTCCGACCTTCTGGATGCTGCGCTGCGCGAGGCTCTCCAGCTCGTGGTGAAGCTTGTTGAGCGCCTCGACGCGCTCCGCGACCGAATCCAAGCGGCGGAACTGGCGGTCGAGGACCTCGTCGAGGCCGGCGCCCTCACTTTCGCCGACGAGGCGGGTCAGACGCCGTCGCAAGAGTGAATGCGAGCGCTGCAGCGAGGCGACCCAGATCCCGAGAAGGACGACCGCGATCGCGAGCCCGACGGCAAGCATCGACAGCGTCGTCTGCTCGAGCGGCATCGCGGCCGAGCATACGAGGTCCGCTATCCTCGTCTTCCCGTGGCGAAAAAGCATCGCGTACGCGCACGCTCCCGCCGAGCCGTCGAAGCGGCGCGGCGTGCGTCCGCGCCTCGCGTGACGACCTACGAGCCCGAAGGGAACCGGGCTCCGGTCGCGCGACCGCAGCGCTACGGCTCGCGCTCCGGAACATCGCGCGCCGTCGGCGCGCCGTCCGCCGCGCTCGAGCGCGCGGCGTCGTGGGAACGCGGCTACGTCGTGAAGGACTTCCGGCGCATCGGGATCGTCGTGATCATCGCGCTTGCGCTGCTCGCCGCGAGCGGCGTGATCCTCAACATTTTCGAGCGCTGACCCGGCACGCCGTCTCCGCGGTGGGCTGTGCTGGATTCGAACCAGCGACCTCTGCGATGTGAACGCAGCGCTCTAACCGGCTGAGCCAACAGCCCGCGCGCGCTCAAGGATAACGCGCGCGATCCCTCACCAGCTGCCGCCGCCACCCCCGCCGCCGCCCCCACCCGCTCCCCCACCCGAGAAGCCGCTCCCGCCGCTCGACCCAGGGGTCGCCGCGATCGCCGATCCGAGGTTCGACGAGAACCCTTGAAGCGAGGACGAGAGCAACGCCGAGTTGAAGGGCCCGCTTCCGACGTACCACGCCGACGTCTGCGCCGTCGTGTCGATGTCCTTGAATGCCTTCGCCCACCGCTCCACGCATCCGAACACGATCGCGTACGGGAGGTACTCCGAGAAGATGTTCTCGCGCTCTGCGAAGCGCTGTCGCTCGGTCTCGGCGACCTCCATGTAATGGCGAAAGCCGAGAGTTCGCCGAAATATCTCGGCGCCCACCGCGGTCTTGGCCGGCATCGCGCGAGCCACCGGGACCGCGACGAGCCCCACCGCCGCCACGGCGAGACCGACGAGGCCCGCGCCGGCCGATCGACCGAGGAGAAACGCCAGGCCCGCTCCCACGACGACCGTGAGCAGCGCCAGGCCCGTGTATGCCTGACGCACCCGGTCCGGACGCGTCGCGAACCACTGGCGATCGGCCGCGTCCCGGTAGAGATCGGTCTCGGCCTTGCGGAGCGAGGGCACGAAGTGGGTCTTGAGCTCCGAGAGCTTGACCTCGGTACGGCCCTCGAAGAGCCCGTCGTAGACGATCTTCTCGTACGAAAGGAGGCCGGCGGGCGGCTTGGGCGCGGCGCGCAGAGTCCAGTCCTCCTTGGAGAAGAGTCCCGTCTCCGGCTCCTCGGTGATCGTGAGATAGCCGCGCACCGCGAGATCGACGATCGTGGCGGTCACGTCCTTGGTATCCGCGCTCTCGTCGAGCAGGAGGCCGAGCTGCGCGGGACGCAGCGCATCCGGCGGCTCGTACTCGGGAACGATCGTCTCGCGCTCGCGCCGATCGCGACCGCGGTCGTACCAGACGTAGAAGACGAAGGCGAGCCCGGCGACCAGGATGAAGACCGCGAGCCCGAGAAAGGCGGGCTGCGGGTCGAACCAGGTGGCCAGGTCGGTGTTGCGCTCGAGCACCGGCGGGGGCACGTTCACCGTCCCCTTCGCAAGCGCGACCACGATCGTGAGCTGCTCGCCGATCGTGAGCGGACGGGTCGTCGCGAAGTCCGCCTGGGTCGGGGTCGTGCTGGTGCGGCACGGATCCTTCGATCCGGTCGCTCCCTGGAAGCACGCCGTCCGCTGCAGCCCGGCGGGCGCGTGCACCGTGGCCGTCACGCTGCGCGTGGGGACGTCCCACCCGCCGCCGTTCACGTTCCAGAAGATCTCGTCGTGATCCGCGAAGGCGTTCATCGCACCGGAGAGGTCGTATGTGATCCGGTAGCTCTGCAGGCCGCTCACGAGGCGGTCGGCGTCGCCGATCTTGATGACCCTGTAGCCGTCCTCGTCACGCGTCTCGTACGTCAGAGCACGCCCGCTCGCGTTGGTGACCGAGCGCAGGTCCAGGCGATAGACGCGAGCGTGTGCGTCATCGAAGGGATAGCGGACGGGGATCGTCCGCAGGATCCCGTGCCGCTGTAGCGAGCCGAAGTCGACGTCGATCGCCTCGATCACATGGAGCGACGCGTCGGACTGGACGGAGATGTCGGTCGCATAGCCGAGGATGACCCAGCCTTCGTCCGCCGACGCCGGCGCGCCGAACCAGAGACCGAGAACGAGCCCGCCGGCGAGCGCGAACACGCGGAGGAGACGCATGGCGACCCTCATTACAGGAACATCGAGAAGATCGTCGCGAGCCCGAGGAACGACAGGAATCCGGTCACGTCCGTCACGGTCGTCAGGATGATCGACGAGGACTGCGCCGGGTCCTGACCGGCCGCCTTCATGATCAGCGGGATCGAGGCCCCGGCGAGACCCGCGATGACCATAGCCATGACCATCGCAGAGCCGATCACCAGGGTCAGACCGAGCGACTGGCTCCAGAGGAAGACCCCGATCATGGTCGTCGCGGCGATCGCGAGGCCGTTGAGGATGCCGACGCCCGCTTCCTTGGCGATGAGCCGCGGCCAGTGGCGGAGGCGCACCTCGCGGAGCGCGATGCCACGCATGGTGACGGCGAGCGCCTGCATCCCGCTGTTTCCGGACTGCCCTGCGACGATCGGCATCAGCACGGCGAGCGCGGTGTACTTCGCGATCGTTCCCTCGAAGAGGCCCACGACGAACGCGGCGAGGAAAGCGGTCGCGAGATTGATCTCCAGCCACGGCAGCCGCTGGCGCACCGCGAAGGAGACGCGCGAGAGCGCATGCTCGTCCTTGCTGACGCCGACCATGGTCTGCATGCTCATCGTCGCCTCGGCCTCGGCGGCATCCACGAGCGCGCGGTAGCGGATCACGCCCACGAGGCGGTTGTCCGAGTCCACGACCGGCAGCGTCGCGACACGCTGCTCGGTGAGGTACGCGACGATCTCCTCGCGGGTGGCGGTGGCCGAGACCGCGACTGGCGTTCCACGCACGAGGTCCTTCAGCTTCGTCTCGGGCGCGGCCGTTGCGATCTCGCCGAGCGGCACCGTGCCGACGAGCCGGCCGGGACCATCCGTCAGGTAGATGGCGCCGAGCTCCTTTTCCTTGAAGGTGCGCATCTTGCGCAGGGCGTCGTCGACGGTCGTCTCCGGCTGGAACGCGGTGATGCGCGGGTCCATGAGCGCGCCCGCCGTGTCGAAGGGATACGTGAGGAGCTCGCGGACCTCCGACGCGAACCGCCGCGGCAGACCCGCCAGGACCCCTTCGCGCTCGCTCGGCTCGAAGCTCGCGACGATGGGCGCGGCGCGGGCGGGATGCATCTGGGTGAGCGCGATCTTCGCGGCCTGCGCCGGCATGTTCCGGAGCACGTCGGCCGCGACGCGCGGATTCAGGCGCTGTAGGAGGTGGACCGCCGCGTCGGGTCCGGCGTCGTGCACGACCATCGCCGTGTCCTCCGCGGAGCGTCCGTCGAGGAAGAACGCGACCTCGTCCGGGTGGTGCCGGAGGTACTGCGCGTTCAGGGCACGCCGCGCGTCGAGCTCGGTGCTCGCCGGCGCCTCGGCCCTGCCCGAGGACTCGAGCGGGACCGCCGCGATCGCTTCGCTCACGGCCCTGAGTATCGCCGAAGGACTGAGCGCTCGGCGGTCTAAAGGGTGTCCGTGCGCCTCACTTCCATCTTGCCGGCGCTCTCGCGGACCTCGAAGTGCGGCTGATCGAAGACCGCGGGCCCGCGCACGACGAGGCCGTCGCGAAGCCGATACCGCGAGCCGTGGCATGGGCATTCGATGGTCTCGCCGACGACCTTGCCGCCGTCCGACAGGTTGCAGCCCTGGTGTGCGCAGATGTCGTGGAGAGCGTGGACGTTCTTGCCCTGCCGCACGAGCACGAGCGTCTGCGCGCCTGCTTTCGCTCTCACGGGCGTGTTCTCGGGTAGGTCGCCGACTTCGACCGCCGTCCACTTCGTGCCACTCGCGCGCCAGGCGTGACGATCGACCTGACTGCCCATGTTGTAGACGAGCTCGCCGCCGATGTAGGCGCTCCCGATCACGATGACGAACCCGATGACGGAGAGCCACACCTCGGCATCGCCGCCACTCGGCCCGAGCCACCCGAGACGCATACCGAACGAGATCAGGTAGAGCACGGCCGCAACGAGCATGAGCGAGGAGTGCACCGTACCGAACCGCCGCGGCTTTCCCTCGAGATCGATGTAATCGGCGTAGCCCACGAGCGCCGCGACGATCATGAAGAGGACGCCCACGCCGATCGCTACCGTCGCCGCCGGACGCGCTCCCATGATGTCGAGCACGAGGGCGACGACGAAGGCGCCGATCGGAACGTCGGTGATCGCCGGATGTAGCGGATGGCCGAGCCACACACCGTTCAGGAAGTCCTTGAGGATCGGGATCGGCTTATACAGCGCGCTGAAGATCGCGACGAAGAACTTGCCGAGCGGATCGGCCCACACGCCCTGCGCATCGAGAATCCTCGCGATCGCGCGGTGGAGCACGCCGCGAGTTTAGGGACGCGTCGGTGCTGACTTCCTCGCCCGGATGCGTCTAGCGCACGACGATCGAGCTCGCTCCGGCGTTGATCGTGACGGTCACGCGGTCCTTGGCAGCCGCGTAGCCGCTCGTCTGGACCGAGCTGCCGCACGCGACGCACCCGCCCGTCCCGCTGCCCTCGCCGAGCCGGCTGTTGTCGCTCCGCAGCGTGAGCAAGCCGCCGCTCGTGCTGACGCGCGCCTCGACACCATCGGGGACGGTGAGCACGATGGTCGACGCACCCGCGCTTATGCGCACGGGGATGTCGCCTGTCGGTTTGGGAAGGATCAGCCGCGTCGTGGAGGCGCCCGTGTTCACCCGTACGTCTGTGATCCGGACGTCGGAGAGATCGACGTCGAACTCTCCCGCCCCGGCGTTCATATCGAACGACGTGGGCACGTCGCCCGCGATCTGGATCTGGACGTCGATGGCGCCGCCGCCTCTGAAGAACCCCTCCGGACCAATCTGATCGATCCGCACGTCGGCGCGGCCGCCGCGCTCCGACGCCCGCAGGCGGAGATCGGGGTTCTCGCTGTGCGCGCTGACGAGGTCCGTCGCGCCGCCGCTGACGTGGTAGCGGCCGGCGCCACCGTTGATCGCGAGCACGAGCATGCTCGCGCCGCTCCGCGGAACGGACACATCGGTCTCGCCTCTGCCGCCACCCCTTCCGAACGTGAAGATCCCGCCGCCGAGACTCGGTGACGCGGCGACGAGCGCGAGACCGGCCGCGATCACGAGGACCTCCGCCACAAGCGCCGGGACCGGCCAGCGGCGCGCGAAGGCGATGTCGAGCCCGATGAGGATCAGAAGCAGCGGCCAGAGGCTGAGGATCGCAAGCCACGAGACGCCCGCAATGAAGCCGAAATTCGCGAGCAGGAAGACCAGTCCGAGCGCGATCAGTAGAAGCGGCCAGAAAACGCCGCGGCGGGCGGTCACGAGCGCACCCTCTGCACCAGGAAGAGCGCGCCCACCGCGATGAGCACCACGGGCCACACGAGCTGCCACTGGACCACCCGGAAGAGTCCGGCGTTGCCGAGCAGGAAGATCACGCCGAGCGCTATCAGGAGGTAGCCGAATGCCATCCGCCGGCGCTCGGTCTCATGGCTGTGCGCTTGCGGGTCCGCGACGACCGGGGTGGTCGTCACCCCGGCGCCCTCACTCGGCGGAGTCGCATCGCTCTGCGGCCGATCTCGGAACGACTTGCTGATGTCGTCGGCCGTCTTGCGCAGCTGATCGGCGACCTCCTCCACCGTCGCACCGGCGGAGGTGGCGAAGCTCGTCGCCGGTCGGCCCGGCAGCGGCATGAGGAAGGCGAGCCCGACGTAGAGGATCAGCCCGAGGCCTCCGGTGAAGAGGATCACGAGGACGAAGAGCACCCGGACGACGGTGACGTCGACCGCCAGGTATTCGGCGATCCCGCCGCACACGCCCGCGACCATCCGGTTCGTGGTGCTGCGCTCGAGTCGTGCGCTAGGCATTGGCTCGCTCCTTCCGTGTGCGGTACTCGTACGCGACGGCGAACACGACCGCGGCGAGGGCCGCGATCGGAACGGTGGGCTGCTGCATCGTTCGGACCGCAGCCTCGAGAGGAACGGCGATCCACGCGATCAGGGAGATCGCCGCGGCGAAGGTGTCGCTCGCGATGGCCGGCGCGAGAGACGAGATCGTGACCGCGCCGGTAGCGAGCAGAGTCGCGGTCGCCAGGCCGGCGAACAGCGAGGATGCGAGCGAAGCGAGCCCGAGCGGACCGTCCTCGGCGCGCGCGGCGATGGCCGCGATGTCGAGCCGGGGTGGGAGCTCACTCGACTCGAGGCGCAGCGCGCGGCGCAGCAACGCCTCGTCGAAGAGGTCGTCGTCCGGACGCATACGGCTC
>MNEO01000082.1 GCA_001917735.1 Chloroflexi bacterium 13_1_40CM_68_21 | reverse complement strand
GGTAGGGGTGGAGCGCCTTGTAGAGACCCTGATCGCCACCGTAGAACCGCGAATCGAGCGGCGAGACCGCGTCGAACCGGTTGGTGATCGTCATCGCGTGAGTACCTTCGCGGCCATACCGTCGCGCATCGCGCGCAGCCGCCCGGCGAGCTCCTCGTCCGCGGTCGCCAGGATCTCGGCCGCGAGGATGCCGGCGTTCGCCGCGCCCGCCTCGCCGACCGCGACTGTCGCGACGGGCACGCCGCGCGGCATCTGGACCGTGGAGAGGAGCGCGTCGAGGCCGCCGCCGATGGCATTCGGCGCCACGAGCGGAACGCCGATCACCGGAAGGGTCGTCAGCGCGGCGACGGCACCCGCGAGGTGGGCCGCGCCACCCGCGCCGCAGATGACAATGCGCACTCCGCGCGGCTCGAGCGTCTCGACCCACTCGCGAAGCGCTTCCGGCGTGCGGTGCGCCGACAGGACGCGCATCTCGCTGTCGATGCCGAGACCCAGGAGCGTCTCCGACGCGACGCGCATCGTTGGCTCGTCGGACGTGGAGCCCATGACGATCGCCACCCGTAAGGTCATGCGACCGGTACCTCCTGCCCCGCGATGTCCGAACGATAGAACTTACCCTCGAACGTGACGCGCTCCGCGCCGACGTACGCGAGGTCGCGGGCTTTCCCGATGGTCTCGCCGCTCGCCACGATGTGCATCGCGCGACCGCCACTGACCGTCACGTTGCCCGCGGCATCACGTCGCGTCCCCCCGTGGAAAGCGAACGCGCCCTCCGGCAGGCGGTCGAGGCCCTCCACGCGCATCCCGATCTTCGGCGTTCCCGGGTAGTTCTCCGCGCAGAGGACGACGTCGACGAACGCGCGCCGGCTGAAGCGCATCGGGTTCTCGCGGACGTACTCGGCAAGGCGACCGTCGCCGAGCGCCTTCATGAGCCTCGCGAAGTCGCCCTCGATCCGCGGGAGGGTGACCTCGGCCTCGGGATCGCCGAAGCGTGCGTTGTACTCGAGCACGCGCCAGCCGCTCGAGGTCTTGATGAGACCCGCGTAGAGAACCCCTCGGTACGGCGTTCCGCGTCCGGCGAGGGCCTTCGCGACCGGCGCGATCACCGTGTCGGCGACCGCTTGCGCCTGATCGTCGGGCAGCACCGCCGTCGGCGAGAACGCGCCCATGCCGCCGGTGTTCGCGCCGGTGTCGCCGTCGCCGACGCGCTTGTGATCGCGCGCCGGCGGGAGCGCGACGACCGTCTCGCCGTCGACGAGCGCCTGTAGCGACACCTCCTCGCCCTCGAGGACCTCTTCGAGCAGGACGCGGCCGCTGTTCGCGGGAGGACTGCCGAGCGCCTCGGCCGCCTGTTCGACCGTCCGCGCGACGGTCACACCCTTGCCGAGCGCGAGGCCGTCGGCCTTCACGACGACGGGCGCGCCCCACCGGGCCAACGCCTCGCGCGCCGCGGCGGCGTCGGGAAAGGACTCCCATTTCGCGGTCGGCACGCCCGCCTCGGCCATGAGCTCCTTGGCGAACGACTTCGACCATTCGATCTTCGACGCATCTTTCGACGCGCCCACCACCGCGATGCTCGAACGCCGCAGCACATCGCCGATGCCGCCGGCGACGAGCTCGTCCGGACCCACGATCGCGAGGTCGATGTGCGACGCGAGCACGTGCTGCTGCAGCCAATGCGCGTCGTCGGGGGGGCGATCGATCACGCGCGTGAAGAGCGCGAGCCCGGCGTTGCCGGGCAGCACGTCGATCGTTGCCACGCTGCTGCAATTGGCCAGGCGCCAGCAGATCGCGTACTCGCGTCCGCCGCCGCCGAGCACGAGACAGTTGAGACCCGGCGCTCCGGGCGAGCGGCCGGGACTCCGCTGCTTGCGCTGCTCCCAGATCTTCTGGTGGACCTGCTCGCCGCGGAAGACGCTCACGGCACGCCTACTCCCACTCGATCGTCGATGGGGGCTTCGACGACACGTCGTAGACGACGCGGTTCACGCCGGGCACCTCGTTCACGATGCGCGTGGCGACGCGCTCGAGGAGGTCGTACGGGAGACGCGCCCAGTCCGCGGTCATGAAGTCCTCGGTCGTGACCGCGCGCAATGCGAGGAGCGAGGCGTAGGTGCGGTAATCGCCCTGCACCCCGACGCTGCGCACCGGCGTGAGCACGGCGAACGCCTGGGCGACGCTCCGATACAGGTCGGCCGCCCGCAGCTCCTCGATGAAGATCGCGTCCGCGTGCCGCAGCGTGTCCAGCCGTTCGCGGTCGATCGCGCCGACCACACGCACCGCAAGGCCGGGGCCGGGGAAGGGATGCCGCCAGAGGATGTCCTCGGGGATGCCGAGCTCGGCGCCGGCGCGGCGGACCTCGTCCTTGAAGAGGTGCGTCTTGATGCGTGCGCTGGTCTTCGACTCGCGCGACCGCGACTCGATGACATCGGGGTAGATCGTCCCCTGCACGAGGAGATCGACCTTCCCCACTCGCTCTGCCTGCTCCTCGAAGCAGCGGACGAATTCCTCGCCGATGATCGCGCGCTTGCGCTCGGGCTCCTCCACGCCGGCGAGCTTCGTGAGGAACCGCTCGGCGGCGTCGACATGGATCAGCCGCAGACGGGGCCCGAATGTAGCGACGACCTCGTCGGCCTCATTCGCGCGCAGGAGACCGGTGTCGACAAAGACGCACGTCAGGCGGTCGCCGATCGCACGCGCGACGAGCGTCGCGGCAACTGCCGAGTCGACCCCGCCGGAGAGCGCGCAGATCGCATGGCGGTCACCGACGCGTGTCCGTATCTCGGCGATCGCCTCCTCGATGAACGCGGCAGGCGTCCAGTCGCCGGTCGCGCCGCACACGCGATAGAGGAAGTTGCGCAGGATCTCCGCGCCGTGCGGCGTGTGCGCGACCTCGGGATGGAACTGCACCGCGTATCGGGCGCGGCCGTCGCTCATCGCCGCGACCGGCACCGTCGGCGTGCGCGCCAGCGTCGCGAAGCCGGCGGGCGGTGTGCGCACCGTGTCGCCGTGGCTCATCCACGCCCGCTCGGCCTTGCCGAGGCCTTCGAAGATCCCGCCGTGGTCGGCGATCTCGATCGTCGCCGGTCCGTACTCGCGCTTGCCTTCGGCAACGACGTCGCCACCAAGGACGTGCGCCATGAGCTGCATGCCGTAGCAGACGCCGAGCACGGGGAGCGTGCCGTCGAGAATCGCGGGGTCGATCCCCGGCGCGCCCGGCTCGTACACCGACGCCGGACCGCCGGAGAGGATCGCGCCGATCACGCCGCGCGCGTCGAGCTCGGCGCGCGTGACGTCGTGCGGGAAGATCTCGCAGTAGACACGCGACTCGCGCACGCGCCGCGCGATCAGCTGTGTGTACTGCGAGCCGAAGTCGAGGATGGCGACCGTCGCGCGGGAGGTCGGGCCGGTGCCCACCCCGATCTCGGGGCGGGCGACCTTCGTCCGGTTCATGGCCTAGGCGCGGACCCGGTAGTTCGGAGCTTCGGCGGTGATGCGGATGTCATGTGGATGCGATTCGCGGAGCCCGGCGCCCGAGATGCGCACGAAGCGGGCCCTGGTCCGCAGGTCGTCGATCGTCGCGGCGCCGACGTACTTCATGCCCGCGCGCAGGCCGCCGACGAGCTGATGCACGAGCGCATCGAGCGGGCCCTGCGCCTCCACGTGGCCTTCAACGCCTTCGGGGACGAGCTTGGAGAAGTCCCCGATCTCCGCCTGGCCGTAGCGGTCGCGTGACCGCCGGGCGGTCATCGCGCCGAGCGAGCCCATCCCGCGATACGCCTTGAACCGTCCCTCGTCACTCGAGACGACCTCGCCTGGCGCCTCGTCGACGCCTGCGAGAAGCCCGCCGAGCATGACGGTGGAGGCTCCCGCGCCGATCGCCTTCGCGATGTCGCCGGAATGCTGGATCCCGCCGTCCGCGCAGACCGGTATGCCGTGGCGATCCGCGACCAGAGCACAGTCGAAGATCGCGGTGATCTGGGGCATTCCCGCGCCCGCGACGACGCGGGTCGTGCAGATCGCGCCAGGACCGACGCCGACCTTCACGCAGTCGGCCCCGGCCGCGATGAGCTCCTCGGTACCCTCGGCGGTCACGACGTTCCCCGCGACGACCTGGACACGGTGGCGCGCCTTCACCTTCTCGACCATCCGGATCACTCCGGCGGAGTGACCGTGCGCGATGTCGACCACGATGACATCGACGCCGGCCGCGACCAGTGCCGCGGTGCGCTCATCGGCGTCTCCCGATACGCCGATCGCGGCGCCCACGAGCATGCCGGCCTCTTTGACGAGGCGGACATCGCGCACCTGATCGGAGAGGGAGAGGTTCCGGTGGATCACCCCAAGACCGCCGAGCTTGCCGAGCGCGATGGCCAAACGCGCGTCGGTCACCGTGTCCATCGCGGCGGAGAGGATCGGAAGGTCGAGGAGCAGCTCGTTGGTGAGACGGGCGCGCGTCGAGACCTGGGTTGGGAGAACGTCGCTGCGGGCTGGGATGAGGAGGACGTCGTCGAAGGTGAGACCTTCTTTGGCGAACTTGTCCTCCCGGGTCAATCCGCCGCCCTCACCCGGGCAAGTGTATTAGAAGCGCGCCTTCCCGAGCCATCCGATGTGCTTCGCCCAGACAGCGTCGGAGTCGATGGCGACGGTCGCGAGGGCCGGCGTCCAGGGACGGATCCGCACCTGCCGGGCCGGATCACTGAACACCGACCAGCGGGATCGCGCTTCGATAGAGGCCGACCTTTCCCGAGGGGCGGACAGCCTCCGGATCCGCGAGAGCGTTGGCGTCGCCCTTGGTCGTGAACGCCGGCTCCGCGCCATTCGCGCCATCGATGGCCACCACCCGGTGCGTGGTCAGCTGTCCATGCTGATCGAAGGTGACGATGTCGCCGCGCGCGACCAGCGATGGCGCGACGGGCTCGACTATCACCAGCGAACCCGTGGAGAGCGTCGGCTCCATGGAGGCGTTGCCGACGACGAACGTGGCCAAGCCGAGGGATCGGATCGCGACCGCTCCAATGCAGGTGGCGAACAGCACGACTGCAATGACCATCGAACAGATCGAGCCGAGCGTTTTTACGACCGTTGCTCCTTCCATCGGCGACTAAAAAAGGGGCGACGGCCCTCCTGCGTCGGGGAGGGCCGTCACCGCGAGGGGGATCGCGTCTAGCGCGAGCTGATGAGCAGAGAGCCGCTGTGTGTGATCTTGGCCGTGGATGACACGGAGCTGCTCATCGCGATCATGCTTTCGAAGGCGAAGAGGCCGCCCCAGACGAGGATGTTGAGCGCCACGAGAACTGCGAGCACTGGCCGGATCGACATGTTGCTTCGGTTCCTCCCTGACCTATCGGTCGATCGATCCGACCGGATTGGTCTCCTGCCGGGAATATCGATCGGGCAGGCCACACCGGCATCACTAGGACGGGGGAAATCGCGGGACCGAGCCGTTCCCTCTCACCCGTTCGGGGGAGAGAGCGCTATTGCTGGCGCTTCTGAGCGAGCTGCTGTCCGAACGTCGTGCCCCCACCCGCCCACGCGTTCAGCATCTCGACACGCTCCTTGCTCCAGGAGCGAGCGCGCCACCAGAAGACGGTGGCCGACGACAGGCTGATGAGGCACGCGCCAGGCAGGATCACCGGCTGGAGGTCCCACCAGAGCTGGACCTGATGCGCGACGATGGCGAGGGCCACGAAGACAAGGCCCTCCACCTCGAGGAGCAGCACGAGGAAGATCAGCGCGAATGAGGCCGCCCCGAACGCCTTCTTGTTCCGGTACGGAAAGGCGATGTCGATGAGGCTCACGCGGCTCGATATTAGAGGAGGGTTGCGGTCCGCTCGGGCCCGATGCCCACCATGCCGATCGGCGCGCCGACCGTCTGCTCGATCCGTGCGAGGTACTTCCTGGCGTTCTCCGGGAGCGCACGACGCTCGACGATCCCGGTGATCGGCGTGTTCCAGCCCGGCAGGGTCTCGTAGCACGGCCGCGCTCGCTCGAGGGCGTTCGTCGTCGGCATGTCGCACGTGCGCATGCCGTCGAGCTCGTAGCTCGCGCAGAACGAGATGTGTTCGTACACGTCGAGCACGTCGAGCTTGGTCACCGCGAGCTCTGTGAAGGCGTTGAGCCGGTGGGCGTGCCGCGCGGCGACGGCGTCAAACCAGCCGACGCGCCGCGGGCGGCCGGTCGTCGCCCCGTACTCGTTCGCCCGCTCGCGAAGCGCGGTCGCCTCCGCGCCATGAAGCTCGGTCGGGAAGGGCCCCTCGCCGACCGCCGTCGAGTACGCCTTCACCACACCGATGACGCGCGTGATCTTTCTCGGCGGGATCCCGGCACCGACCGACGCTCCACCGGCGAGCGGGTTCGAGCTCGTCACATAGGGGTAAATGCCCCAGTCGAGATCGCGCATCGCGCCGAGCTGGCCCTCGAGCAGCACGCGCGAATCGCGCGCGAGCGCCGCTTCGACGAGCGGGAGCGTGTCAACGATCCGGTCGCCGAGCGTTGCGGCGGCCGCGAGCACGCCGTCGGCGACAGCGCGCGCGTCGAGAGGCGCGTCGCCGAATCGCTCGAGGATGGCGTTCTTGGTCTGAAGCTCACGCGCCACCCGCTCGCGGAAGCGACGTTCGTCCTTCACCTCGTAGACCTGGATCCCGTGCCGCCCGACCTTGTCGGAATAGGCCGGCCCGACGCCCATCCCCGTGGTGCCGAGCTTCTTGCGGCCGCGCTCCCGCTCGTCGAGGCGATCGAGCGCGACGTGCCACGGCATGAGAAGGTGCGCGCGATCGGAGACGCGCAGATTCGAGGTCGAGATGCCGCTCCGCTCGAGCTGCTCGAGCTCCGTGCAGAGGAACGCGAGATCGACGACCGTGCCCGGCCCGAGCACGCACAGAGCCTTCGGGTTGAAGATGCCGCTCGGGACGAGGTGGAGCTTGAAGGTGCCGTGCTGGTTCACGACGGTGTGGCCGGCGTTGTTGCCGCCCTGGAACCGGATGACCACGTCCGCCTCCTGCGCCAGGAGGTCCGTGATCTTGCCTTTGCCTTCGTCGCCCCATTGGGCACCGACGATGGCCGTCACCGGCACGTAGTCGGATGCTAACCCGCGCGCTGCCCCGCGACCAGGGCTCCAAGCTTCGCGAGCTCGACAAGCGTAAGCGTGCGTGATGGATCGCGCGTCCACCAGAGGTTCTCGTCCCACTCCGGATCCGCCGCGGGATGGTTGCGGAACTCGAGGCCGCCGCGTCGCTCGAACTCGCGCTCGAAGAGGATCGCCGCTCGGCGCTGGTGATAGGGGCTCGTGACGAGGATCGCGGTATGGAGCCCGCGCGCGCGCATGAGCTCCGCGACCTTGGCAGCGTTCTCCTCGGTCGTCGCGGACGAGCCTTCCACCGCGATCGCGTCCGCGGGCACCCCGGCCGCAACGGCGGCGCGCTTCATGAGCTCCGCCGACGCGACCGACTCGGGATCCTGCGATCCGCCGGAGAAGATGAGCAGCGGCGCGTACCCCTGCTTCCAGAGCGTGATGGCCGTGTTCGCGCGGGCGCCGGTGTCGCCCGAAATCGCGACGATGGCGTCGGCCTTCGCGAGTGGGTCAGCGACCTCGAGGTAGTGCCCGATGCCGACGAGGACGGCGAGGATCGAGCCCGCGCCGACGATGAAGCCGAGAAAGAACCGTCTCACGAGCGGTCGACGTGCAGGAAGGGGGCCGGTCGGCTAGTTCTGCGAGGCCTGATGCGCGGTCGCCGTGCGACGAGTCTCGAAACAATCGGAGCAGTAGACGGGCCGATCGGTGCGCGGCGCGAATGGCACCTGGCCCGGACGACCGCAGTTGCTGCAGACGATGTCATGCATGCTCTGCGCTCTCGCGGCCGCGCGCTCGGCCTTCGCGCGACGACGGCAGTCCGGGCAGCGCTGCGGTTCGTGGAGCAAGCCCTTCTGGGCGTAGAACTCCTGCTCGCCGGCGGTCCACATGAAGGTGTTCCCGCACTCCCGGCAGGTCATGCTCTTGTCCGTCAGCGCCATCGCCATACCCGCGCTCCCCGGGCGGAATCCTATGCCGGGCGGTCAAGCGGTCGGCGCCAGAGCGCCCTCCGCGACCGCGGTCCGGCGAAGCCCGTCGGCAAGCGAGATCCGCGGGCGCCAGAGCCGGTCCCGGGCGGCCTTCGACGGGTCGACGCACCCCCGGAGCACCTCGACCGTGCGCGCTGGAGCGCGTCGGATGCCCGCAGGCGGGCCCAGCACTGACGTGAGAGCAGAGACGAGCTCGTTAACGCTTGTCGTGACGCCCGTGCCGATGTTGTAGACGCCCCGGTGCTTGCCGCCGAGGGCCACGAGCACGCCCTCGACGACGTCATCGACGTAGACGTAGTCGCGCTCGTAACTGCCGTCGCCGTACAGGGTGATCGGCTCGCCGCGCTTCCAGCAGCCGATGAAGATCGCGATAACGCCTCCCTCGAGATCGGTGCGCTGCCGGGGTCCGTAGATGTTCGCGAGGCGAAGCGTGATGGAGTCCAGGCCGCTCGCGTCCACGAGCCTCTCGGCCTCGGCCTTGAAGCGGCCATAGTTCGACTCCGGTGCGGTCGGGACCGTCTCCGCGGCGCACTCCGGCGTCTCGCCATAGATCGCCCCGCCGGTCGAGATGTTCACGAACACGCGCGCGCCGAGCGTCTTCGCGAGCCCCAGGACGTTGCGGGTGCCGTCGACGATCACCCGCCGGTAGAGCGCCTCTTTTTCCATTGACTCGACGACCTTGGTCTTTGCGGCGCAGTGCACGATCGCGTCGGCGCGCTCTCCGCCGAGCGCCTTCGCGAGGACGGCCGCGTCGGAGACATCGGCGATCCTCAGATCGGCGCGCCGATCGATGTTCGCACGGTCTCCTGTCGACAGATCGTCGACCACGAGTACCTCGTCGCCGCGCGCGAGGAGCGCGTCGACGACATGGCTGCCGAAGAACCCCGCGCCCCCCGTGACCAGGACACGCAACTTGAGGCCGCTCCTTTTCAACAGTGCTGTGGATGAACTGGTGGAGGAGATGGTGGACAAAACACGTATGCGCTGCCCGCCAGCCCGGCTACGGTTCCCTGCCGCGGAGGGCTTCCGCCGCGAACCGCCTCACGGAGGGCCCTCCCACTGTATAGAACGCGTGTTCTAGACTCTCGGTCGTGACGCTCGAGACGCGCGGTGGCGCGGCGACACGGCAGGTCCCGTTCGACGACGGCGCCGAGCAACAGGTGCTGGGCAGCTTGCTCATCGACCGGGACGCGATCTTCAAAGTCGCCGACCTCCTCCGCGTGGACGATTTCTACATCCCCCGCAATCAGCGCATCTACGACGTGGCGCAGGCGCTCCTCGAGCGCCGCGAACGGATCGACCCGCTCACCGTCCAGGTGGAGCTCGCGCGCCGCGAGGAGCTCGACCGCGCGGGCGGGCAGGCCTATCTGCGTGCGCTTGCGGACGCCGTGCCCACCGCCGTGGAGATCGAGCGGTACGCACGGATCGTGCGCGACCGCGCGATCCTCCGGCGGCTGCTCGGCGCGGCGACCTCGATCGCCGCGGACGCGTATGACGAGCCGACGGACATCGCGCTCGCGCTCGACCGCGCCGAGCAGCGGCTCTTCGCCCTCCGCGACGAGTCGGCGAACGCGCAGCTGCGCCACATCACGGCTTCGCTGCAGTCGAACTACGAGCACCTGACCGAGCGCATGGAGCGGCCGTTCGAGGTGAGCGGCATCCCTTCCGGCTTCCGCGAGATCGACTACTACACGGAGGGCTTCACGACCGGCGATCTTGTCGTGCTCGCGGCGCGGCCTTCGGTCGGCAAGACCAGCCTCGCGCTCGCGATGAGCTTCAACATCGCGCGGCGCGGACGCCCGGTGCTGCTCTTCTCGCTCGAGATGGACGCCAAGCAGATCGTGTCGCGCTTCCTGGCGCTCAACTCGCGCATGGACCTGCTCGCGCTCCGGACCGGGAACATCATCGACACCGACGCCGCGGCGGCGCTGCACGGCGTTCCGATCCTCATCGACGACACGCCGGGCATTTCGATCATGGAGCTCCGTACGAAGGCGCGGCGCGCCATCTCCCACGAGAAGATCGAGGTGATCGTCGTCGACTACATCCAGCTCATCCGCACCGGGGATGACGATGAGAACCGCGTGCAGGAGATCGCGACGATCACCCGCAATCTCAAGTCGCTCGCCCGCGAGCTCGGTGTTGTCGTTATCGGTCTCTCGCAACTTTCGCGCGCGGCGGGGGACGCCGGCGGCGAGCCAAAGCTCTCGACCCTGAGAGAAGGCGGAAGCTTGGAGCAGGACAGCGACGTC